>JBGPNN010000020.1:0-24375 GCA_041487495.1 bacterium | reverse complement strand
TCTGCGTCTACGACCGCGACTGGACGATTGTGACGTCGCCAGGCGGTACCGCGAGCGTATTCAGACACCCGTGGCGGATCGCTGCGGGCAGCGCCGCAGGGGCGGCGATCGCGTCGAAGTGGCCCGGGGCCTTCGCGCTCTTCGCCGTGCTGTTTCTCACGATCATCTGGGCACTGTCTGCCCGCCGGTCCGATGGCCGAGGGCAGGTCCTTCTTCGAACGGTACGTCAGGACGGCCCGTCGATCGGCCTGTGGCTCGTGCTGCTGCCCGTGGTGATCTATGTGGCGAGCTATGCGGGTACGCTACCCGGGACGCTGCTCGCAAGTCCATGGGCCGAGGGCTCGTGGCTGCGCGCTGTGGGCCGCCAGCAGGTCTCGATGATTCACTTCCATTCCGTCCTCTCTAGAAGAGACCTGGGGCAATCCTCGCCCGGGGTCTGGATTCTCGGAAAGGAGCCGGTGATCTACTTCCTCGCCATTGGAGAATCAACGACGTCGGCGATCCTCGCGCTCGGCAACCCGTTCGTCTGGTGGCTCTTGATCCCGGCCCTGGCGTATACTGCGACGCGTCTGATCCCTCGCCGCGACCTCCGCTCTGCGGAAGCCATCATCACCATAGGGTTTGTGTTTTCCTACGCGCCGTGGTTCGCGCTGACAAAGGTCCGTGGGTTATATCTGTTTCATTTTCTCCCGACCGTGCCATTTCTGTGTCTTGCACTCGGCTATGCGATCACCATGATTCCTCATCCGCCGAGGCGGGCTGCCGTCGCGGCGGCCGTGACCCTCGGATCGTTGTTCTTCTTCATCTATGTTCACCCGGTGCTCGTCGGCACCCCTCTTCCACAAGCGTCACCCAGGGCGTTTGGGTCCCCGTTGTACAATTGTGCCGTGCTTCAGAATTTCGTTATCCCGGAGAACCTGAAACCCAGATTGTGCTAGGGACGACCCGCCCTGGTAGCGTGAGCTGAAGTGAAGGTGCGCGCTACCAGACGAAGGGGACCAAACGGTAGCGCACCCGATGAGCGTAACTCGCATATCCGTCGAGAATCCGCTCTTCGCGCCCAATTCGAATGACCTGGATCACCGTCACCATGGTCAGGCCGGCCATGTTTCTCAACGTTGGATTTGCGACGAGATAGCCGACATAGAAGCAAATCTCCGCGGCGTACAGTGGGTGACGGATCCACCGATAGAGTCCCCTCGTACGCAAACCCCGGTCAGCGGGGGCGATCCCAAAACCTCGTCCCAGCGAGATACCCGCGGCCAGTGTGCCCGCCAGGCCAATCACCTGGAGCGACTCGCCCAGCAGCGGAGGGCCACCGCCGGCGGGCCTCAGTATCGCCACCGGAAGGAGAGTACCGACAAACGCCAATCCGGATTCCCAGGCGGCACCAGATTTCTGTGCCGAATCGCGCATGATGAACAGGGCGACCAGAAGAAAGAGAAATAGGAGGCGCCCCCAATCGATCAACCCCCCGCTCTGGAGCACGGGGCGTACGTAGAGGCCGGCGAACGCCAACCAACCGGCACCGACTACGGCATCCAGGAGTAGGTCCCGCCGCCGCTTCTTGAACGAGTGGATCATGAGAGTGCTGGATTGCTCCAGGCGACCCAATGATCCTCCCGATTTCCGGTTGACCTACCTGCAAACTACTCAGACGGGTAGTGCTCAGGCCCAACCATAAGCGCCTGCCGGTCCCTGGGGTGCTACAGCAGCCGGCGGATGTGCCCGGCGACCTCGGAGACCTGGTCGTCCGAGACGCCAGGGTGGCAAGGCAGGCACAACAGTTCGGCGGAGACGCGCTCGGCGACCGGAAAGGCGTCCTTACGAAAACCCTGTCGTGCCCAATGCGGGTGCAGGTGGACCGGTGGGACATAGTGGATCCCGGTCTCGATGCCCAGGTCCAGCAGCGATCGATGCACGCGATCCCGATGGGGCAGGCGGATCACGTAGGTTCGGTAGGCGTGCTGGCAGTCCGGCGGCACTGCCGGGCAGACGACGCCGCTCCCCGCCAGATGCGCGCTGTACATCTGGGCGATGGCGCGGCGGCGTGCCACGTCCTCGTCGAGATGTCGCAGTCGCACCCGCAGGGCGGCCGCCTGGAGTGTGTCCAGCCGCGCGTTGAACCCCAGGCGCACCGTGACGCCCGGCGAGGTGCCCGGCGTACGCTCGAAGCGATACGGCGTGTCGTCGCGGCCGTAGTGGCGCAGGCTGTTCGCGGCGGCTGCCGCATCGGCACGGTCACTGACGATGGCGCCACCGCTGCCCAGCCCGCCAAGCACTTTGCCGGCGGCCAGGCTGAAGACCGCGGCGTCGCCCAGGCTCCCCACGCGCCGCCCGCGATAGGTGGCGCCCGCAGCCAGCGCAGCGTCTTCGACCACAAGCAGATCGTGCCGTCGCGCGATCGCGGTGATCGGATCCATGTCGGCAGGCAGGCCGTACATGTGCACCGGCACAATGGCGCGTGTGCGAGGCGTCACCGCGTCGGCGAGCGCCCGTGTGTCGAGGTTGAACGTCGCCGCCTCGATGTCCACCAGCCGCACCGCGGCGCCAGAGTGCTCGATGGCCAGACAGGTCGCGGCGTCGGTATTGACGGCGGTGATAACCTCATCGCCCAGCCCGATACCAAGCGCGCGCAGCGCAAAGTGGAGGGCCTGCGTCCCGGACGTGGTCGTCACGCAGTGACGGACGCCGCAGTAGGCAGCCAGCTCGTCCTCGAACTGGCGAACGGCCCGCCCCATCTCAAAATCTCCGCACTCTAGCACGTCCTGGAGCGCCGCATCCATCTCCGCCTGATAGCGGCGATAGTTCAGCCGCGTGTCAAAGAGCCGAACGCGCACGCTCATCGTCCTCTTCCTCCGTCAGCCCGTCGGGAAACTGCGGGGGAACAGTTGGCCGGCCGGCTCGCCGCTCCACCGCGCGAACTGGGACGCCATCTTGTCCACCAGGCGCTCCCCATCCCGCAGCGTCTGGCGCTCATCGAGCCCGAGCACGCGGCCGCTCTCGACCACGCGCCGGCCATCGATGTAGACGTGCTCCACGTCCTCCTGCACCGCGTAGTGCACCAGTGATCGGATCGGGTCGTCATCGGGACCAATGAGGAGGCGCCGAAAGTCGACGACCGTGACGTCGGCCTTCGTGCCGGCGGCGAGCCGGCCCAGGTCGTCCCGCCCCAGAGCGCGCGCGCCGCCGACCGTGGCGGCCTCGAACACCTCGCGCGCCAGACCCGATGCGGCGTGGCGGTCGGCGAGTTTGCTGCCGATCGACGCCCAGCGCATCTCTTCGAGCATGTCGGGTGGAAAGGTATCGGTCCCCAGCCCGACATTCAGCCCGGCACGCCGGTACCGGCTGAACGAGTGCAGCAGACGTCCGGTCCGGCGCATCACGACCGGGCAGTGGGCGATGTGCACGCCCGATCGTGCCAGGCGGTCGAGATCCGCATCGTCGTCTTCAGGGATGTGCCGCGCGTGCGTCAGGATGACGTCCGGCCCAAGGAAACCGATGTCCTCCAGCAGCGACACCGGATCCGTCCCGTGCCAGGCCCTGATCCGCTCGACTTCGGCGCGGGATTGCGCGAAGTGCATCCGCACACGCGTGTTCAGGCGCCGCGCCGCGGCCTTCGTGTCGCGCAGGAGGTCCGGTGTGACCGTGTCCAGTGTGTAGGGGAAGAGCAGACCCTGCACCCGGTCGTCCGGCCGGCGGCGGAGCCGTTCGATGAACGCCACCCCGAGCTCCAATCCCCGGCGGACCGCGGCCTCGTTCCACACGACCTCCGGCGCCGCGGTGCTGCCGGCCACCACCCCCGCCCGAAAATGATGGCTGAGATAGGCACGCAGTCCCAGTTCGTCCGCCACGCCGGTGAAGATGTCCGGTTCCCACGGCGCATCATCCCAGCGCTTGAACACCATGGTGTTGATGCCGGCCACCGTCGTGCTGCCGCAGCGCAGCGCCGCCCCCATGGAGAGCCGGGCACCCGCGCGCACCTCATCTGGATTGAAGACCGGCGTCTCCTGTGGATCCCACAGCCAGTCGGAGGGCCGCATCGCGTAGAGGTCAAGCCGGGCGAGATCGTCCCACAGCGGACCGTGCGACAGGTCCACTTCGCAGTGCAGGTTCACAAAACCCGGGCAGACGAGCCGGCCCGCGGCGTCGACCACCGCGTCCGCGGGGCCGCGGTAGCCGTGACCCGCAAACGCCACCCGGTCGCGCTCCAGCACCAGGTCGCCGCCTCGCACCACCACGTGCTGACCGGCTTCCCACGTCACGACGTCGCCGCCACGGATCAGGGTTCTCACCGGCCGGTCACCGCGTCGGCAGCGCCGGAGGGAAGAGCGCCCACGGCGGCCGGTGTCCACCGTCCCACCGGCTGAACGCCGTCTTGTAGCGGTCGTAGGGCACCTGCGCGCGGCGGACCAGGTCTTCCTCGTCGGCCGTCAGCAACCGGCCACCCTGGACCACCATGTGGCCGTCGACGATCACGGCGTCGATGTCCGCCGCCGTAGCGTGGTACACGAGGGCCTTGATCGGATCGAGGACGGGACCCACGTGGAGCCTGGACAGATCGACGATCAGGATGTCGGCGCGCGCGCCGGGTGTCAGGCGTCCCAGGTCGTCACGACCGAGCGCCCGGGCTCCGCCCACCGTCGCGGCCTCGTATACCGCAGCCGCCGTGCCGCCGGTCGGATCGGCCTCCTCGACCTTCGAGACCAGCGCCGCGTATCGCATCTCCTGCAGCATGTCCTGCGGAAACGTATCCGTGCCCAGACCAAGGTTGATGCCCGCCTTGCGGTAGCGATGAAATGAGCGGAGCGTCCTCCCCCGACGCAGATAGACGACGGGACAGTGGCAGACCGACACGCCGGCCTCCGCCAGCAGCCGGAGGTCGTTGTCCTGTGGATCCTCGTAGGGTCCGTTACCCGCGATGTGCAGGGCGTGGGTCAAGATCACGTTGCGATCGAGCACGCCCAGACCGGCGAGATACTCGACCGGCGTCTTGCCGTAGCGGCGCTGGATCGTCTCTACTTCCTCAATAGATTGGCTGAAATGGGTGCGCAGATGTGTTCCGAGCGCGTCGGCCGCCGCTTTCGAGGCGCGCAGCAGATCGGGTGTGGACGCATCGAGCGTATACGGGAACATGTAGGCGCGCACGCGCCCATCATAGGTGCCGTCGATTCGTCGCGCGAATGCCGTCGCCCGGTCCAGGCCCGCGAACGCCCTCGCCTCATCCATCAGCGACCCCGACCGCGTGCCGTCCCAGTAGTTGACGTAGGCCCGGTACTGGTGCGCGACGTAGGCTCGGGCGCCGAACTCCCCCGCCGCCCGTGCGATCTGCTCGGGTTCGTAGGGCGGGTCCTCCCAACGCTTCGGCGCCATTGTCGTAATCGCCCCGAGGGTGGTCGCGCCGCCCCGCAGGATACAGGCGACCGAGAAACGGGCGCTCGCCTCGGTCGCGGCCTCGTCCAGGACGTCGCCGGCCGAGAGACGCTCTACCCAGGCTCGTTGCTTAGGATAGCCCTGGGTGTCCAGGTCGATCCGAAATACCTGCAGGTCCACGTTGGCGACCGCGTGCAGATTGATCAGTCCCGGACCCACGAACTTCTCGCCGGCGTCGATCGAGTGATCCACGGACCCGGCATAACCCCGCCCAACGAACAGGATCCGCCCATCCTCGTAGACGATCTCGCCGCCCTCGATGATGCGGTGGCCGCCGTCGTAGCCGATGACCCATCGCCCCGTGATGCGTGTGCGCATTGTTACCGGTGCTGGTAGTACGCGATACCGGTGATCCCGCACATCGCGGTGAAAGCACCAAACGCAGCCAGATAGTCCTGCCCGGTGAATGCCGCGCTGCGCGGCCCGGTCTGCCGGCAGCCCGGTACCAAGACCGCGAGCTCGACGTACATCGGGTGGAGGAATTCCAGTTCGACCGTTACCGGCGCCGTGACGACGTATGGCCTGGCCGCCGCGCGCTGTCGCACCGCCTCGGCCGCCGCTTCCCTGATTCGCGCGCAGGCGAGCGACGGTGGGAGGCTCTCGGCCTGGTAGCGTCCGAGCGCCCGCTTGACCACCGCGGCGCGCACCCACGGCATGCCCTCACGAACGTCGGCGGCGAGCACATCGTCGCCCGTGATCAGCAGGATTGGAATGCCCAGATGGCCGGCATACGCCGCGTTGATCTCGGCCTCACCCGCCGGCCGCCCGTTCAATCGCACTTCGGAGACCGTTTGTGACCACGAGGTGTGATCCAGCACACCCGGGTGCAGCCCGGCCCGCGCGTGGAACCCCACCAACATGATGGCGGCGCACGACGCGTCTAACCCTTGGAGGGCGCTGGGGGGAAGGCTGGACAACTGGCCGCTGCACAGACGCGCGCGGGGATCGAGACGGTCGTGCAGGATATTCCGGCTGGTTCCGTGGCCGTCGGCGACCACGAACTCGGTCGCGCCCGCCTCGGCCGCGCCGGCAATGGCGGCGTTGACCTCATCGGTCAGCCAGACACGGGCACGTTCGTGCTCGCGCCCATCCCGCGCGGTGTGTTCCCGATCGACCACCCCAGCCACACCTTCCATATCGGTCCCGATCCAGATCTTCACGGGTCCCTCCCGTTGTGCGTCAGGTGCTGAGCCGCGGGTCGAGGACATCCCGCAGCCCGTCGCCAAACAGATTGCTCGCCATCACAACCAGAAAGATCGCGAGTCCAGGCGCGAAGCTCAACCACCACGCCACCGCCAGGAACCCCCGGCCCTGGCTGAGCATCAAGCCCCACTCCGGCGCGGGCGCCTGGGCGCCCAGGCCGAGGAACGACAGGCTCGCGCCGAAGATAATGGCGCTGCCAATGCGCAATGTCGTCAAGACGATATTGGGCGTGATGATATTGGGAAGGAGATGATGCCAGAGGATCACGCGCTCAGGCGCGCCGATGGCCCGCGCGGCCTCGATGTATAGGTTTTCTCTTGCCGAAAGCACCTCGCCGCGGGTGATGCGCGCAAAGACCGGAATCGCCGAGATCCCGACGGCGATCATCGCGTTAGTCAGACCGATGCCCAGCGCGAAGACCGCCAGCATCGCCAGCAACAGACCGGGAAACGCCAGCAGCACGTCAACGAAACGCATGATGACCTCATCGACCCGGCCGCCGAAGTAGCCGGCCAACACACCGAGGGCGACCCCGAAGACCAGCGAGATCACCACCGAAATCAAGCCGAGCCGCAGCGAGATGCGGCCGCCATAGATGACGCGGCTGAACAGGTCGCGGCCCAGCGTATCCGTGCCCAACAAGTGCTTGGCGCCGGGAGGCGACAGGATGGCGGTCGTGTCGACCTCCAGCGGATCGTAGGGCGCGATGAGCGGCGCGCCGATCGCCAGGCCGACCATGAGTAACAGCAACGCGCCGCCGAGCATCAGCCCGTGGTGACGCCGCATCCGGCGAAGGCGAACACGCAGCAATGAGCGCGGCACGACGGCCGCGCGCGCCTCGTCTGTCAGCACCTGCTGCGTCGCCATGCGCGCCTATCCGTACCGGATTCGTGGATCAATCCAGACATACGACACATCCACGAGCAGGTTCACCAAGATGAAGGCCAGCCCGGCCACCAGGACCGTCCCCTGGACCATCGGAAAGTCCTGGGTTCGGATGGCCTCGGCGGCCAGAAAGCCGATCCCCTGCCGGCCGAACACGGTCTCCACCACAACCGCGCCACCCAGGAGGGCACCGAACTGGAGCCCGACGATCGTGACCACCGAGATCATCGCGTTGCGCAGCGCGTGGCGCAACACGACCAAGCGTTCGGCGAGCCCCTTGGCCCGCGCCGTCCGCACGTACTCGCGGCCCAATGTCTCGAGCAGGCTGCTGCGCGTCACGCGTGCGACGATCGCCGCGCCAGAAAAACCCAGCGCGAACGCCGGGAGGATGAGCGCCTTGATGCCGCCCGTCCCCGCCGCCGGGAGCCAGCCCAACTTCAGACTAAAGAGGAAGATCAGCAGCAGCCCGGACCAGAAAATCGGCATGGACACGCCGACGAGCGACACGAGCATGGTCAGCGTGTCGATCCACGACCCGCGCCGAACCGCGGCGGTGATCCCGAAACCCAGCCCGATGACCATCGCGACCGCCAGCGCCGCAAATGTGAGCTCCAGCGTGGCCGGCATCTGGTCCAGGATCGCGTCCCTCACGGGGATCCTCATCCGGAGGGACCACCCCAGGTCGCCGCGCGCGACGCGGAGGATGAACTTTCCGTACTGCACGAGGAATGGCTGGTCTAAGCCGAACTCATGCCGCAGCCGCGAGACGTCTCGCCCCGACACGAGGGTCTCGGCCAGCATCGACTCGATCGCATCTCCGGGGATCAAGTAGAGCGCCCCGAAGACGAGAAACGAGACCCCCAAGAGGATGGGGACGAGCACCAGCATCCGACGGAGGATGAATGCCGTCATAGGAGTCTGTCGGCTCCTGCCCCGCGTGCACTCGGTTTACCGTCCGACGGACGTGTCGTAGAAGTAGGGATACTCGCCGAGCACCGGGTACATCACGGTCCCGCCGACGGTGTTCTTGAATGCCGAGATCTGATGCTGGTAGACCACGGGCAGTACGTAGGCCTGCTCCATGATTCGCTTCTGGGCGGCCTCGAACACCTGCTTGCGCTTCGTGTCGTCGGCTTCGGTTTCGCCCTGCTCCAACAGCCGGTCAAGTTGCGCATCGCGATGGTGGACAAAGTTCCAGCCGCTGCCCGAGTTTTCGGAGTGGAACAGCGTGCGTAAAAATCCCGGGTCGAGGAAGATAAAGGTCAAGTGCGCCAGGTTGTGCTCCCCCAGCTGTCGGGCCCGGTGAATGGCCCCCGTATCGAGTTCGCGGATGCGCAGGTCCACACCGATCCTTCTCAAGTTGGCGCCCATCCATTCCATGGTTCGTGTCGTCTCCAGGCTGGGGAAACCGATGTAGACGAGATCGGCCCGCACTCCGCCCTTGACGCGGATGCCGTCCGGACCGCGCCGCCAGCCGGCCTCCTCAAGGATCTGCTCGGCGCGCTGCACATTGAACTGGTACATCTTGCTGGTGTTCAGGAAGTATGGGTTGGGCGACGACAGGATCGACCCGCGGTGGGGAAACCACTGCGAGAAGTACGCGATGCGGGCGGCGTCGTCCGTATTCATCAGGAGCTCGAGGGCCTGGCGCATCGCCGGGTCGTCGGTCGGCGGCTTACGGACGTTCACCTCCACGATGACGCCCGTCCCGGGGAGCACCGAGTTGTTCACGATCCATCGCTTGTCGACACGCAAGACGGCCGCGTTCTGGGGCGGCACCCGGCCGATGCCGTCGAGCTGCCCCGCTTCCAGGGCGGCGACGCGCGACCCGTCTTCGGGGATGATCCGGAATGTTACCTGCTCGATGTAGGCCGGCCCCTGGTGCTTCGCCCAGGCTGGGCCCCAGTTGTACTTGGGGTTGCGCACGAGCACGATCCGGTAGCGCCGCACCCACTCCTTGAACATGAACGGCCCGGTCCCGACGGGATTGCGCACATAGTCGGCCCCGAACTTCTGCATGGCTGCCGGCGACTGGATGCCCAGCGTGACGTCGGTCAGGTTCGCCAGGAAGCCGGGATGGGGCTTCTTGAACGTCACGCGTACCGTGAACGGATCGACGGCCTCGGTCTTGTCGTACTCGCCCATCAGGCCGATGGCGCTCGTGCTCTTCGTGTCGGGCGCGACAATGCGGTCGAAGTTGAACTTCACCGCGGCCGCATTGAAGGGCGTGCCGTCATGGAACTCGATGCCATGCCGCAGTTTGATCGTGTACACGCGCTTGTCGGCGGATATCTGCCAGCTTTCCGCGAGCCACCCTGAAACTTTACCGGATCGGTCCATCGCCAGCAGTTGATCGTAGATGTTGGCGGTTACCCACCGATCGTACCGGGACGAGCCCACGTTCACGTCCAGCATGTCGGGCTCCCGGTTGGTCGCGTAGCTCACCGATCCCCCGGACGCGGGACCGCCGGCGACGCGCGCCGTGGGCCGGATCAGTCCCGGGATCAACATCAGCACCACCAATAGGACGAAGACCGTCCTCCTTGTGTGGATGACACCCGTCGCGTTGCTCATGGTGCGCTCTCCCCTCTCTCGTTGTTACGGTGGCGTTGTCGTGACGAACGTGACGAGTAGTTTGACCAGCGCTTCCAGGTCACTCTCATCCACGGTCTCGTAGGGGCTGTGTGTGTGGCGGCACGGGAATGCCACCATCGCAGTCGGCACGCCTTGTAGGATCCACTCCTTGCCATCGCTGCCGAAATTTTGGAAGGTGGCGTGCTGAATGGGAATACCGGCCGCCTGCGCACATCGTGCGATGGCTTGGCTCGTGCCCCAGTGGTAGGCGACCGAAGCATCCTTGTGGACGAGGATCGGCCCGCCGCCCAGCCGGGCCGGCATGCTGCGATCATCGACCAGTGGGATGTCGCCGGCCAGTCCCACCTCGACGACCAGGCCCAAATCAAACCCGGCGGCGACGGAGCGGGCGCCGATGAGCCCGATCTCTTCCTGCACCGTGGAGGCGAACCACACATCGTACCGCAGCCGGGCGCGGTCCACCCGCTCGGCCACCAGCGTCATGACGGCCAGCGCGGCGCGATCGTCCATGGCTTTGCCGACGATATTCTTCCCGTGCCGCCTGGTCGAGACCGCGTTGATCACCGGGCATCCGGCATGGATCCCCATCGCCTCGGCATCCGCCCGCGTGCGCGCACCCACGTCGATGTAGAAGTCCAGCCAGTCGATCTGGTGCGTCTCGTAGTAGTCGCGCTGCTGACGGCTGAGCACATGCCCGCTGACCGTGACAAACGTGCCGTCGACGGTGCCCGCCGGCGTGATCACGTGGGCGATGAGCCCGAGCGGGACGGGTTCGGGCAGACGTTGCTCGGCCATCCCGCGGCCCGAGGTGAGCCAGAGGAAGCCCTGCGTGTCGATGCTCTTCACCCGGAAACTGATCTCGTCGGCGTGCGCGCCGATGAGAAGCTTTGGCCCCTGCCCGCCCAGCCTGGCCATGATGTTGCCAATGGGCGTCCGCTCCACCGCGAGACCCAGACCCCGCCATCGCTCGGCGAGCCAGTCCTGGACCGGGTCCTCGTAGCCGGTGGGCCCGGGCAATTCAGTGAGCGTTTTGACCAGGTTGAACATTGGGAGCCTCTGGTTGAGGACATGTGATTCCTGATCACCCGCAGGAAATCCTGCCTGAGGACCGAACACGTGGTTCTGGGGTTGCAGCCCGAAGGAGGCAATGGCGTGAGAGCATCCGGCCCGGTGACCTCCCTGGACGAGGGCGTCGATCTGTTCGAACGGATTCGCAACGCGTCGGACAGCTACACGCCGAGCTTTCGCAAGGTCGCCGAATATGTGCTCGCCCACACCCAGGAGATCGCGTTCTCTCCCGCCGCCAGGGTCGCGGCCGCCGCGGGTGTGAGCGAGTCGGTGGTGGTGCGATTCGCCGGAGAATTGGGCTACACGGGCTATCCGGCGATGCAGCAGGCGGCGCAGGCGTTCGTGCGCTCGCAGTTACGCGGTCCGCTGGCGCGTCTCGAAGCGCTGCCGATCACCAGCGCCTCGAGCCCGAACGAGATCTTCCACGCTGTTCTCTTGCAGGACGCGCGTAACCTCCACGCGACGGCGGAGTACGTGCCTAACCACGGCACGTTCGCCCTCATCGTCGACGCCCTGCTCGACGCCGACCGCGTCTTCATCGCGGGGTTCCGGGGCCTGGCAAACCTGGCCGGGCTCGCGGCGTGGCTGCTGGACATGGCGGGCCTTCAGACGGTCCCGATCATCCATGGCGACGCTTCGGGTTTTCAGATGGCCTCGCGCATGCGCAAGGGCGACGCACTGCTGGCGTTCGCCTTCGTGCGCTACACGAGGGCGACCAAGGACATGGTGGAGTTGGCCCACGGCCGCGACGCCCCCACCATCGTGATCTGTGACACGGTGATGGCACCGGCCGCGCGCAAGGCCGACCTTGTCCTGCAGACGGCCACCGAGTCGTCAAGCTTCCACAACTCCTACACGGCTGCCGTGGCGTCGATCAACGCCATGGTGGGGGCCATCTCGACGAAGGCGCGGTCCCGCGTCGCGCGGCGATTGCGCGAGGTTGACGACGTCTTGCCGTCGGACCACTTCGACTCGATCTGAGGAGCGCATGAATGGCGATCATCCTACAGCACGCGCAGTTGTTCGATGGTGGGGTTCGGGGCCGACTCCGCGACGCGACCGTGATCACGGACGGCGAGAAGATCACGGCCGTCCATGCGAATGGCGCGGCGCCCCCGCCCGGCGCCGGCGATACGGTCTATGATCTGCGAGGCAAGACCCTGCTGCCCGGCATGTTCAACTGCCACGCGCATCTGGGCTGGGACGGCTACGGCGACCTGCAGGATGAGTCCGTGGAAGCGGCGCAGCATCCGGTGCACGCGGGTGTCAGGGTGGCGCGCAACCTGCACGCCAGCCTCGAAGCCGGCGTTACCACCATCCGGGATTTGGGTGTGCATCACACGGGGCTCGCCGGACGCGACATGGTGCGCCGCGGTCTGGTTGCCGGGCCGCGCGTGGTCGCCGCCGGCGCCGCCATCGCCTGCACCGGCGGCCACACCTGGTGGTGTCTGCGTGAGGCCGACGGCCCCGACGACGTCCGCCGGGCGGTGCGCGAGCAGAAGCGGGCCGGCGCCGACTGGATCAAGATCATGGCCAGCGGGCACGAGGAAAAGGAGTACACCGACGCGGAGATTCAGGCCGCGGCGGACGAGGCGCACACGCTGGGGCTGAAGATTACGGCCCACGCCACGTTCACGCCGGCCGCCAAAGCCTGTGTGCAGGCCGGCTTTGATGGGATCGAGCACGGCGGCAACTACAGCCCTGAAGTCGAGCAGATGATTGCCCAGCGCGGCGTGTGGGTCACGCCGACGTTCTCGCCGCTGTTGCTGCAGGCGCGTCTTGGTCTCGACTGGGGCATGCGCCGTGAAGATGTTGAGACGCGGCGGCGCACGCTCGCGAACCCCGTGCGGCTGCAGGGCGTGGCCCGCTTGAAGAAGGCCGGTGCGAAGCTGGCGTTCGGCACTGACGCCGGGAGCCCCGTAGTCCCGCACAACGACATCGTCTCGGAGATGGAAGGCTTGATGGAGTTTGGTGTGTTTGGCTCAGTCGAGGAGATCCTGATCGTCGCGACGCGGCGCAGCGCCGAGATGCTTGGGATGGACACGCAGGTGGGGACCATCGAGCCTGGCAAACTGGCGGATCTCGTGGTGGTCCGCGGCGACCCCTTCACGACACTGGCGGATCTGCGTGGTGTCGACAAGGTCTTCGTCGGCGGCCGTCTGGTCGTCGACGGCGGCGCGGTGCTGCGAGGACGGTAGGGCCGACACGGACGGGGGGCGGAGCGATGGCACAGCGCAAGAACTGGGTGGGCATCCAGATCGGCCTGATCAGTTTCGTCGACGAGGGCGTCACCCAGGTCCTCGACACCCTGCAAGGACGCGCGCGCGTCAACGCTCTCCTCTGCTCGACGCTGTCGTGGAGCCGCGGGAACGCGGGCCGTGGTCTCGACTGGTATCCGGACCACGGCAAGGCCGAGCCGGATCGCCTGCAGGGCGGCGCGATGACCACGATCCACCCGCAGTACTACGCCAACACCATCATCAAGGAGTTCCGCGCCCCAGACCCGCTCTACCAGGGCGTGGATTTTCTCGAGTTGATCCTGCCCGAGACCCAGAAGCGAGGACTCAAGGTGTATCCGTACTACTGCGAGACCGCCGGGAAGGACCCCAGACCGCTGTGGGTCCCCAACATCGTCCACGTGCTCGAAGTGGATGCCTGGGGGCGTACGGCCTCCCGCGTGTGCCTGAACCATCCCGACTACCGCGCGTGGATGCTCTCGTACTACGAGGACCTGCTCCGCAGTTATCCGATCGATGGGATCTGCTGGGGCATCGAGCGGCGCAGCCCGTTGTTCAACATGGCCGAGGGGGATGTGCCGACCTGCTTCTGTCCGCACTGCCGGCGGCTGGCCCGCGAGGCCGGTATCGACGTCGAGCGGGCCCGCGAGGGCTACCTGGCGTTCGAGGAGTACTTTGCGCGGGCGCGCGCAGGACAGGCGCCCGACGGTTTCCTGGTTGAGTTTCTCCGGCTGCTCTTCTCGCACCCCGCCGTCGTTCAGTGGGAGAAGTTCTGGGTCGACAGCCACAAGAGTCTGTACCACGAGATCTACGGCGCGGTGAAGTTTTTGGCCCCCACCAAGGATGTTGGGATGCACGTCTGGCAGTTGATGGACACCTTCCACCCGTTCCTCCGAGCGCAGTACGACTTCAAGGACCTGTTGCAGTGCGCCGACTGGGTGAAACCGGTATTGTATCACGACGCCGCGGGCTACCGCTTCAATCGCATCGTGGCCGGGTTCACGAAGACGTTCCTCGGCGACTTTACGCCGCAGGAGGCCACACAGTTCCTCTACCGCGTCCTGCAACTGGATGAAGCGTCCTGGGATGATCTGCCGCGCTCAGGATTTAGCGCCCCGTACGTTCGCCAGCGTACGGAGCAGATGGTGCGGCGGTTGGAAGGACGGGTACCCGTCTATCCCGGGCTGGGCATTGGTGTGCAGGGCACCGGTGGGTCCGAAAACAAGCAGATCACCCCGGCCAGTGTGCGGGCCGCGGTACGCGCCGCGTACGAGGGCGGCGCCAGCGGCATCTGCTTGAGCCGGAACTACAGCGAGGCGCGGTTGGAGAATCTGAGTGCCGTAGGCCAGACGCTCGACGAACTTGGGGTCGGCGAGACGATCCCGGAGGGACTCAGCCAGGTGAAAGCGCCCGCTGCGGCGGCCGCCACGGCGTCCGGGACGAGGCAGCCGGCCGCGGCGGCCACCAGCGACAAGGTCTTCTAAGCGGCAGTTTAGCCCCTCAAGAATCGCCGCACAGCGTCCGCGACGTACAGCAGGTCGCCGAGCCCCATCTCGGGCTCGTTTGGCAGGATCAGGGTGCGGCGGAGAAACTCGCGCGCGCCGGGGAACGCATCTCCTTCTACCAGACTCCGCGCCGTGACAGCGTCAAACGGCCGGCTCGTCTTGATATCTCGCTCCCACAACCCGGCCTGCAGCGCTGCCGCGTCGTCCACCTGGATCAGATACGCGACGTGGGTCGGCACGGTGTCCGGCAGCGGCGCCACACGGCGCAGCGGGAGACCGAGCGGACGCCAGGCGCTGTCGTAGACCTGCGCGGCGGCCCGGCGGGCGTCGGTGCGGTCGGCGAGCGATGCGAGATCCCGGCGCAGCGCGGTCTCGTCGAAATCCGCATTGCCGCCACCCGCGGCGTCTACGTGACTGCCGGCTACGAGCGCGCCCCGTGACCGCGGGAAGAGGGCGCCGCCCAGCTCGACAACGGCCAGCGCCCCCAACGAGCCAACGGGCCGGGCGCCGGCAGATCCGCCGGCCGATGACGTGGCGTCTTCGACGATGGTGGCCGCGGAGACGTGAGGTGGCAGCACGGGATGCCCGTGGCGATGATCGAGGATGAGCACGTCGCGCGCGGGGCCGCCGCGCGCTGCATCCCACCGAGGACTTCCTGTGAGTGGATCGAGGTCGCAGCGGTTGAGCCATGCGCCCGTGTCCTCGACGGCCCGGACCGCGGCAGGAGACAACCCCACGGGGGCGACGACACGCGTGGCGGATCCGGCACCCGCCGCGGCGAGAGCCATCCGCCAGGCGTCCGCGACCGACGACATCCATCGGACCCACCGGGCGCCCAGCAGGCGCGCCAGTCCCGATTCCAGCGACCCGTCCACCTAGCGGACGCGGGCGCGTGGATCCAGGGCCGCGCGCAGCCCGTCGCCCGTCAGGTTCATACCGAGCACGGCGGTAAAGATGGCGCAACCGGGAAACGTGGTAATCCACCAGGCCGTGGCCAGATACGACCGTCCTTCCGCCGTCATCAGCCCCCATTCCGGGGTGGGCGGCTGCGCGCCCATGCCCAGGAAGCTCAGCGCCGAGCCCACGAGGATGGCCGACCCAATCTGCAGGGTCGAGAGCACGATGATCGAGCCGGCCAGGTTGGGCAGGATGTGCCGTACCATGATCCGGTCGTCGGAACTGCCGACGGCCCGCGCCGCCTGGACGTAGTCCATCGCCCGAAGCGACAGGCACGATCCGCGGACGAGCCGAGCGTAGAGGGGAATTGACGAGACGCCGACCGCGATCATTACGTTCTTGAGCCCGGGCCCCAGCGCCGAGATCACGACCAGCGCCAGCAGCAGACCCGGGAAGGCCAGCATGGCGTCAACGGCACGCATGATGATCGCGTCGACACGGCCGCCATAGTATCCCGACGGGAGTCCCAGCGACGTGCCCACGGCCAGCCCGATACCGACGCTGATCAGACCGATGACCAGCGAGATACGGGTCCCAAACAGGATGCGGCTCAGGACATCTCGGCCCAGCAGGTCGGTGCCCATGAGGTGCGCGCTCGTGGGCGGCTGGCGGCTTGATCCGACCGGGGCGATCGGATCATAGGGTGCCAGGTGAGGGGCGAATAACGCGACAGTGATCCAGCCACAGATCACGAACGCGCCGATGGCCGCGCCGCGGTTCCCGACGAAGGCCTTCAGCGCCGGTGGCGGGCGCCGCCGGCCGGTGATCCGCTCACGCATAGTGGATGCGCGGGTCGACCCAGGCGTACAGCACATCCACGCCCAGGTTGACCAACACATACGATGCCGCCGCCAGCAAGACGGCGCCCTGCACCAGCGGATAGTCGTGCCATAAGATGGCTTTCACGATCAGCGTCCCCAGCCCCGGCCGGCTGAAGACCGTCTCCGTCACCACCGCGCCGCTAAGCATCCCGCCAAACTGCAGCCCGATGACGGTGATCACCGGGATGAGCGCGTTGCGCAGCGCGTGGCGCACTACCACGAAGCGCTCTCGAAGACCCTTGGCCCGCGCCGTCCGGACAAAGTCATCGTGCAGCACGTCGCTGAGACTCGAGCGAACCAGGCGGCTGATCAGCCCGGCCGCGATGAACCCGAGCGTGAGCGCGGGCAGGATGATCCCCGTGGCCTGATCGCCGCTGATGGCGGGCAGCCAGCGAAGGCGGATCGACACGAGCAGGATCAACAACTGCCCCAGCCAGAACAGTGGCATCGACACGCCCAGCAGCGCCACCATCATGCACAACGCGTCGACCCAGGTGTTCTCCCTGAGCGCGGCCATGATGCCCAGCGGCAGCCCGATCAGCAGCGCCACGACGAGCCCCGCGACGCTCAACTTCAGCGTGTGGACGGCCGCCTCGGCGACCAGCTCGTTCACGGCCGATTGAAACCGGATAGACTGACCCAGGTCGCCGTGCAGCGCGTTGAAGACGAACCGGAGGAACTGCTGGAGGAGCGGCTGATCCAGACCCATCACCCTGCGGAGTTCAGCCATCCGCTCCGGGGTTACCATCCCCGCCTCGGCCCCACTCAGCATGAGCTGAATGGGATCGCCGGGCAGGGCGTGCATGATCCCGAACACGGTGGCGGCCACCAGCAGCAGCACCGGTACGAGCGCCGAAACCCGCTGCCCAAGATAGCGGGTCACGCCCGACGCCTCCGGGTCGGATCAGCCGTCTGGGCTACCGCTCGATGTACATGTCCTTGATGAAGAACCACGCCCCAAACGCGCCCAGCTTGAACCCCTTCACGCTCCGATGCATGGCGTAGTAGATTGGGTTGTCCAGCGTGGGCAGCTGGAGTGCCTGCTCGGTGATGATCTTCTGCGCGTCAGTAAACAGCCGGCAGCGCTCCCTGGGATCGGCGATGAACTGCGTGCGCAGCAGGATCTGATCCAGGGTGGCGTCCTGGAAGCGCGACCACGCCCAGCCGCCGGGCTGGTTGTTCTGCGAGTACCACATCGAGAAGAGGTCGTCGGGCTCGAAACTGCGGAGCCGCTCATACATCAGGTCGAACTGGCCACTGGTGGCGCGCTGCAGCTGCACCGGTCCGGGCACCACTTCTACTCTCAGGTCCACACCAATCGTGCGGAAGGCCGTGGCCAGGTACTCGCCGATCTCCTTGTGGTGCAGCATCGTGATGCTGATGCTGAAGGGCCGGGCGTCCTTTTCACGGATGCCCGTGCGGGGGTTGACGCGCCACCCCGCCTCTTCGAGCAGGGTCCTCGACCGCTCGAGATCGACCCGGTACGCTTCCTCGGCGCCTTTCCAGTAGCACCGCGTGAACTTGGTGACTGGGCCCTTTACCGCGACGTAATTGTTGTCATAGAGCGTCTGGTTGATACGGTCCTGATCGTAGGCATGTCGCAGCGCGCGGCGAACCCGGACGTCGTCGAGCGGCGCCCGGCTGGTGTTCATGACGAACTGCATGCCGGCGCCGGGTTGGTAACCTGCCACGACCTGGAAGTCGGAGGTGTTCTTGTACGCGGTCAGGTTCTGCGCAGGGAGCTCCATGACAAAATTGACCTCGCCGGACTTCAGGACCTCGCCGAGCACCGCATCCTCGCCAACCCATTTGACGGTGATGCTATCCAGATAGGAGGGACCGGCGTGCTCCTGCCCGGGTGGCCCGCCCGCATACCCCGGGATCTTCGTAAAGCGAATGTGACTGCCCTTGACCCACTGCGTCATCTTGTACGCCCCGGTGCCGACCAGGTTCTGGTGGAAGTCTCGACCGAACTTCTTGACGGCGGTCGGGGACCATATGGGAAAGATGCTCAGGCCCCACAGCACCGTGGGCACAGGCGCGGTGTAGTAGATCTTCACGGTCGAGTCGTTGATGACTTCAGTTTTCTGGAAGTTCTTCACGCCGAGATAGTTGGCCATCAGCGCCGAATGTGTCTCGGGATTCATCACGCGGTCGATGTTGAACTTGACGGCCTCGGCGTCCATCGCCGTGCCGTCCTGGAATTTGATGTCCTTGCGCAGCCGGAGTGTCCAGATGAGCCCGTTGGGCGAGACCGACCATCCGGTCGCGAGCATCGGCTTGTACTCACCGGACGCGGCAAGGAAGACCAGCGGGTCGGCGACGAAGGAGTCGAGGAGCCAGGTCATGGCGTAGGGATCAACGTGCGCGTCCATCGACGCGGGTTCGGAGGAAGCGCGCGTCGCCAGCACGAGGTTGCCGCGTCGCGCGGCGGACGGCTGCGCGGAAAGAGTCCCCGGCGCGACAAGCGCTCCGAGCAGGGCGCAAACGATGACCAGCAGGAGCAAACGCGTGCGCGTCCCGTTCATGTCCCCCACCCCTTCTCCCATTGATGGCTGCACGAATTGGTTAGGAGGGTTCAGGGTGCGTGCAGGAATTCCTGCCCGCGCCGGCAGAAGTAGAAGCAAAACTTGGCACAGCGGAGCCCATCATGAGTGCGAACGCTAACCGGATACCAGTCCCCAGGTTGCCCGAATCGGCCCGCGTCGCGATGGAGATCCACGGGGGCAGCAAAGGGCGCTTCCCCAAAGGGGATGTCATTCTGCTCGGGACGGGTGACCCTTCGTTTGTGACCCCGGCACACATCCGCGAGGCGGCGAAGCGGTCCATCGACGATGGCCGTACGCACTACGAGCGGCGGCTAGATCTCCAAGAGGCCATCGCCGACAAGTTGCGTGAGGACAACGGCATCACCGTCCATCCTGCGGACGGGATCGTGCTGGGGCACGGCGCGCACCAGGCCATTTTTCAAACGTTCCAGGCGATGGTCGGCCCCGGTGACGAGGTGCTGCTGGGTACCCCGGGATCGTACTTCGAGAGTAATACGCTATACCGTGGCGCGGTACCAGTGTATGTACCGCTGCGGCCCGAGCGCGGATTCCGGATCGATCCGGACGACGTCGCGGCGCGCATCTCCGCCGCGACGCGCGTGCTGTGCGTGACCACCCCCGAGGCGCCCGCCGGCGCCGTGCAGCCGCGCGGGGACCTCATCCGCCTGGCCGAACTGGCCAACCGCCACAATCTCATCGTGATCGCCGACGAACTGTACGAGAAGATCAACTTTGGCCGCGTCCCGCACACAAGCATCGCTAGCCTTCCCGGCATGGCTGAGCGCACCATCACCATCAATGGTCTCTCGAAGGGGTGGGCGATGACGGGATGGCGGGTGGGGTGGAGCGCGGGACCGGCGCACCTGATCGCCCCCGTCGCGGCAATCGCGCACATGAACAATATCTCGCTCTCCGCGCCCGCCTACTGGGCCGGCGTGGCCGCGCTGCGAGGCGCACAGGCTGTGGTGGGCGAGATGGTGGCGGAATATCGTCGCAAGATGGCGTTCCTGTTGGAGCGGGTCACGGCGATCCCCGGACTCCGTGCGCAGTCCCCAGACGGCACGTACTATCTGTGGACGGACATCCGCGGGACCGGCGTCGACGAGATGACATTCACGACCATTGCGCAGGCCGAGGGCGTGCGTGTGAATCCGGGCACGGCCTTTGGCCCGGGCGGTGCGGGGTTCGTGCGTCTGTCCTGCACGCCGACCGACGCCCACATCGAAGAGGGTACGCGCCGGCTGGCCCGGGCGGTCGAACGGGCGCGGGGAATCCCGGGGCAACCGGCCGCCATGCCGGCCCGGTGACACGACCGGCACGTATCCTGCAGGTCGGTCTCGGGGCCCGGGGCCGGACGTGGTCCCGTGTCGTACGCACCTCGCCGCTGGCGGAACCCGTCGCCTATGTCGATCCCCGCCCGGACGCGGCGGCGTGGGCCGCGGGGGAACGCGGACTCACGGCGCCGGTCTTCGCCGACCTCGATGGTGCCGCGCGTGCGGTCGAGGCCGATCTCGCCCTGGTCGTCACTCCCCCGCAAGACCGTCGCGCGACGTTCCAGACATTGTTCGCGCGACGGCTGCCGGTGCTCTGCGAGAAACCGCTCGCCGTCTCTCTCGACGACGCGGCGGGCATCGTGCGCGCGGCGGCACGGGCAGGGCTGCTCCTCGGTGTTGTGCAGAACTTCCGCTACCTGCCCGCCAGTGTGCGGATGCGCGAAATCGTCGGGAGCGGCCGGTACGGCCCGCCGACGTATGCCACAGTGTTGTACGTCCGCAACCGCGACGGGATGGCGCCACATCTGAATAAGTATCCCCTGGTCATGGATCACCCGATGCTGCTCGAGCAGAGCATTCACCATCTCGACCTGCTCCGGTTCGTGTACGGCGCTGAGCCCGACGATGTCATGTGCACCACGTGGAATCCCCCTGGATCGATGTACCAGGGTGATGCCTGCGCGGCGGCGCTCATCCGGCTGCGCGGTGGGCCGGTCGTGGTCTATCAGGGCACGTGG
The DNA here is from genome assembly GCA_041487495.1 of bacterium. Lineage (GTDB taxonomy): Bacteria > Sysuimicrobiota > Sysuimicrobiia > Sysuimicrobiales > Humicultoraceae > JBGPNN01. The sequence continues at coordinate 3,111 of JBGPNN010000020.1, read as the reverse complement.
GTCTCCGGATCCAACACGATGGCGTTCCAGTGGCGGACGGATTTTGCGCGCGGCGTCGTCGTCCAGCGCGATCTGTTCGGCGATCTCATGGAAGGCTCGGCCGGCGACGCGGCACTGCGCCCCGTGCCAATCGAGACGACCGAGCCGTTCAACACCGACTCACGGGTGCTCCTGGAGGCGTTCATCCGCGCCTGCGGCGGGGTCGGGACGTTCGAGGAGAGCGGGCGTGATCACCTCCGCACGCTGGCATTCACCATGGCGTGCATCCAATCGGCGCGGACCGGGCTACGCGTCTCGATTCCGGACTACGCGGCTCAGCGCGGTCTGGACGACCTCTGGTGATGCGGGGACGGGGGCGTCGCGGCGCCATCGCGGTGACGGGCGCGTGCGGGTTCGTGTGCGCGAGCGTCGTGCGCGATCTGGCGCGCCGTGGGTACCGTGTGATCGCCGCTGACCTCACGCCTCCGCCCGATCCGCTGCGTCAGGCCTGGACCGATCTGGCGGGAGCGGTCAGGTGGCTGCCGCTGGATGTCACCTCGGACAGCGGCTGGACGCTCCTCGATGAAGAACCGGTGGAGCGAATCATCCACGGCGCGGCCGTCACGCCCGGTGGCAGCGATCCCGAACCCGCGCGGACGGCGCGCGTCAACTTGTGGGGGACCATCGCCGGCCTCGAATACGCGCGACGCCGGGGATGCCGGCGCTTCGTGTTCATCAGTTCATCGGGTGTGTATGGCGCGGCCCGATCGCCACGTCCCCTGAAAGAGAGGCGGTCGCTGCGGCCGGCAAACGCCTACGCGGTTGCCAAGATCTGCGCCGAGCAGTTCGTGTCGCTGTATCGCGACCGGTACGCGCTCGACGCGTGCTCCGTCCGCCTGGCGGCGCCATACGGGCCGTGGGAGCGGCCCACGGGAGCGCGCACGCGCATGTCGCCGGTATTCCGGGTGGCCACCGCCGCCGCGCGCCGCCAGCCCATCCGCCTCGCCGGGGTCAAGATCGCCCGTGACTGGACGTACGTTGACGATGTGGCGGCGGGTCTGGCGCATCTGGTCACCGTCCCGGCGTTACCGTATGACCTGTTCAACCTGTCCACCGGAAAGCCGGTCACCCTCGAGAAGATCGCCCGCACGATCCGGCGCCTGGCGCCCGGCTCAGTGATCACCATCACCCCACCGGGTCAGGCCGACGTGGCGATGGTGCCGGCCGACTACCGCGCGCCACTTGACGTCACGCGGCTGCGGGCCGCCGGGTTTGTGGCCAAGACATCGCTGGACGAAGGACTCAGACGGTACCTGAACTGGCTGGCCGGTGAAGGGGCGTTCCTGCTCGAAGACGATCGAAGTGGCGGGAGCGACGGGATTTGAACCCGCGATTTCCTGCGTGACATGCAGGTGTGTTAGCCAGGCTACACTACGCCCCCGCGATATGAGGACAATTCCCGCCAGAGCCATTCTAGGGGCGCCTCCGAAAAGTGTCAACGGAACGTTCGGTAGCGCCTACCTTTTGGGCCACGAGAGAATTCACGCGGAACGGTTCGGAAACGTCGCGTGTGATATCAAGAGACAAGGCGCATTCGCGCGTTGGAGGCACGAACCCTGGATCAAGGCGGGCGGGACGAGGTCGAGGGGAGGCATCGCAGGTGGCTCAGTGGAGCCGCTCTGCGCTGGATCGCGATCCTGCTCTTTGCCGTTGGAGGCCTGCTCGCGATCGCCTGGCACATGTGGGAGGAAGGGCTGCCCGAGAGATCTCCGAAGACCGTCGGGGTCATTCGCGCGACCGTCGACCTAGTGAGGGTCGCGGGTGATCCGCCCCGGCCGGTTTCTCCACCGGTCACCGCGTTTTCGAGGGGCGAGCGCATCGGCGCGGCCGGCCAGTGGCAGGTCGTGGACATCCCCGGACCGCGCCACGTCCACGCCGCGCTGTTCAAGGTCGAACGCGAGCGAAAGACTTTCGTCACCGCGTCAGAGGCTCTGCAGATCCCCCGCCGTGGATTTGAGGGTCGATCGTTTCTCTTCGTCATGCAGGGACAGGCGCCAGGCGAGTACGAGCTCAGGATCAACCTCCTCGATCCGAACATCGCCAACACGTTCCACGAAATCGTGGCGCAGCTCTTCCGGGTGCAGTAGACGCGGCATTCGTCAGGGATCGATGCGCAGCGAGATCGTGGCGGTCCGTCCCGAATACGCCGGCCCTTCGATATTGATCTCTACCAAGTCCGGTTGCATGAGTGTGATCACGCCGTCGGGGCCGAAGGTCAGCGACGAGGCCCCGCCCGAAAACGACAGACGTGAAGGCTCGCCCTGATCCACCCGCCGCAGGAACAGGTGCTGGCCGACCCGCATGCGTACGGTTCGTGGAGCGTCGATAAACGGGCCGCGTACCTGGTCGATGCGATATTCGATCGTGGTGGTCTCCGGCGGCAGCGGCGGTAGATACTGGCCGCTGAGGTCCTCGACCTGCCACCCCGATTCCGACCACCGGTAGATGCGATCGACGTCGCCGCGTGTCTCCAGCAGGCCCTCGGGAATGAACCGGACGCGGCCGCTGATCAGTCCAGACTGGTCGAGCGTAGCCTGGACGATCCCGCGCAGATACTGGACCACAACGTAGCTGAAATTGGCGCCGTCGCGACTATTGGCGGCAAAGACCGCGATCATCGGCGCGCCGGCGGCGGGGCGACCGACCTGGATGGGCAGCCAGCCGTCACCGGCGAGCCGGCGTTGAAAACTCACGGCCATCCGGCCTCGCCGGTCGGGCGCCAGAACGACGACGGTCGAGTGGACCTCGGGAGACGTCTGCGCGGCGACGTAGACTTCCTCGGTACCGTCGTCGTTGAGATCAGCGTACACGACCTCATTGACGGTCGTCCCTTTGGGCAGCAGCGCCGTGATCTGTTCATTGCTGAGCCGCCCGGATGGCGAGCCCCGCTGGCAGCCGGCGACCGCCAGCGCGGCACCCGCGCATAGGAGCGCGATGCGGAACGACCGCGACCAGCGGGCGCGGAGCGGGTGAGGGATCGTCATGGAGTGGACCAGGAGTTATGTTCCCCGGCGGACCGGCGCAAAGACAAGAACGATCAAGCCAGCTCTGAAGCGATCCGGTCGCCGAGCG
>JBGPNN010000019.1:0-24732 GCA_041487495.1 bacterium | reverse complement strand
GCAGCCCTCGGCCGGCCTGTTGAACTACCCGGTCCTGCAGGCCGCCGACATCTTGAGCGTGCGCGGGGAGATCGTCCCGGTCGGCAAGGACCAGGCGTCGCACCTGGAACTGACCCGCGAGATCGCGCGGCGGTTCAACGAACTGTTTGCGCCGGTGTTTCCCGAGCCCGACACACTGATCGGGGAGGTCGGCACGCTCCCGGGTACCGATGGCAAGGCGAAGATGAGTAAGTCCGTGGGTAACGTGATCTACCTTTCAGAGGATCGCGAGTCGGTGACGCAGCGGGTGATGCGAATGTACACTGACCCCAACCGGATCCATCCGACCGATCCGGGCACCGTTGAAGGAAACCCGGTGTTCATCTATCACGATGCGTTCAACGCGAACAAGGTCGAAGTCAACGAACTGAAAGAACGCTACCGAGCCGGCAAGGTCGGCGACGTCGAGGTGAAGAAACGACTGGCCACGGCGTTGAACACTTTCCTCGACCCGATCCGTGAGCGGCGGGCGCGGTTCGCGGCCCGCCCCGAATATGTCGAGGAGATCATCGTGGAAGGGAGCCGCCGGGCCCGCACAATTGCCGCGGAGACGCTGGAGCGCGCCCGCGAGGCGATGAAGATGGCCTACTACCGGGGGGTCCGGGAGCGGGCATGATCCGGGTCAAGATCTGCGGGATTCGCACCGCCGCCGAAGCCGTCTCCGCGGCCGACGCGGGCGCCAACGCCATCGGGCTCATCTTTGCGCCGAGCCGCCGGCAGATCGACGCGGCACAGGCTCGGCAGATCGCCCGCGCGCTGCCGCCATTCGTCACGAAAGTCGGCGTCGTGGTCAACGAACCGCTGGACCGGCTGCGGGCCCTGATCGACCTGGTGCGCCTGGACGCGGTCCAGCTGCACGGTGACGAGACGCCCGAGGACTGCGCGGCCGTGCGAAATCATGGGGTGACGGTCATCAAGGCCATCTCGGTGTCGGGGCCGCTCGACGTGGTCGCGCTCCAGGCGCTGCCGGTCGACGCGGTGCTGCTCGACACTCACCGTCCCGGCGTGCGTGGGGGCACGGGCGAGACGTTCGATTGGGCGCTGGCGGCGCCGGCCGCCCGGCTCGTCCGGGTGATCCTCTCTGGCGGGCTGACGCCGCAGAACGTGGCCGACGGGGTCAAGAGTGTGCATCCCTACGCGGTTGACGTGAGCTCAGGAGTCGAGACCGACGGCCGGAAGGATCCGGACAAGATCCGAGCGTTCATCATCCGGGTGCGCGCGGCTGGTGCGGCCCTCGTGGAGCAGGTGCAGTCATGACGAGGCAGGTGTCCAGCCTCGGTACCGGCCGCTTCGGCCGCTTCGGCGGCCGATACGTGCCCGAGACGTTGATTCCGGCGCTGGACGAACTCGAGGCCGCGTACGCTCGTCTGTCCGGTGACCAGGGGTTCCGCGCTGAGCTCGATGGAGCGCTGCACCACTACTGCGGCCGGCCCACGCCACTCTACTTTGCGAGCCGCCTCAGCGATGAACTCGGGGTGCGCGTGTACCTGAAGCGTGAGGATCTCCTGCACACCGGCGCGCACAAGATCAACAATGCCCTCGGGCAGGTGTTCCTGGCGCGGCGCATGGGCAAGCAACGCATTATTGCCGAGACCGGCGCCGGCCAGCACGGCGTCGCGACCGCAACGGCCGCGGCGGTGACCGGTTTGCCGTGCGAAGTGTACATGGGCTCGGAAGACGTCGTGCGCCAGAGCCTCAACGTCTTCCGGATGCGTCTGCTCGGTGCGAAGGTGATTCCCGTCGAGTCCGGCAGCCGCACGCTCAAAGACGCGATCAACGAGGCGCTGCGCGACTGGGTGGCCAACGTGGTGACGACGTTCTACGTCATCGGCTCGGTGGTCGGGCCGCATCCGTACCCGACGATCGTCCGCGACTTCCAGACGGTGATCGGCCGCGAGGCGCGGCAGCAGATCGTCGAACAGACCGGCCGGCTGCCCGACGTGGTCGTGGCCTGCGTCGGCGGCGGCAGCAACGCGATCGGCCTCTTCCACGCCTTTCGCGACGATCCCGTCCGGTTGCTCGGCGTCGAGGCCGGCGGCGACGGCGTGGACACCGGACGCCACGCGGCGACGCTTGTGGCCGGCGCGCCCGGCGTGCTGCACGGCGCGATGAGCTACATGCTGCAGGATGCGCAGGGGCAGGTGAAGGAGACGCATTCGATTTCCGCGGGTCTCGACTATCCTGGGGTCGGCCCCGAGCACGCGTATCTCAAGGAGTCCGGCCGCGCCCAATATGCTGCGGCGGACGACCGCACTGCCCTGGCCGGGTTTCAACTGCTGGCCAGGACGGAGGGGATCCTCGCCGCGCTCGAGCCTGCCCACGCGATCGGGTACCTGCGGGAACTCGCGCCCTCTCTGCCGCGCGGGGCCACGGTGCTCGTGGGCCTCTCCGGTCGCGGGGACAAGGACGTGCAGGTCGTCGCCAAGGCGCTGGGGGAGCAGGTGTGAGTCGTATTGCCGCGACGTTCGACGCCCTCCGGGCGACGCGACGCCGCGCGCTGATCCCGTTCATCATGGGCGGCGATCCGTCGCTGGATGCGACCGAGTCGTTCCTGCTGGGTTTCGCCGACGCCGGCGCGGACCTGTTAGAGATCGGCGTCCCCTTTTCGGACCCGATCGCGGATGGGCCGATCAACCAGCGCGCGGCGCAGCGGGCACTCAGGTCCGGCACCGGTCTGCGCGACATCTTGACCCGGGTGACCCGCCTCCGGGCGCGCGTGCGGCAGCCGGTGGTCCTGCTGACGTACTACAACCCGGTGCTGCAATATGGACTCGACGCGTTCTGCCGGGACGCGCCGGCCGCCGGTGTCGACGGCGTCGTGATTCCCGACCTGCCCCCGGAGGAAGGGGACCCGCTGCGCGCGGTCGCTGCACCACACGGTCTCGACACAATTTTCCTCGCCGCGCCGACCAGCACCGATGAACGGCTGGCCCGCGTGGCCGCGGGCAGCCGCGGGTTCGTCTACTGCGTGTCCTTGACCGGCGTCACCGGCGTACGGACGAGCGTGGCCGGGGACGTGGGCGCGCTCGTGGGCCGGCTCCGGCGGCACACGGCGCTGCCGATCTGCGTGGGATTCGGCGTCTCGACGCCCGACCACGCGCGCCAGGTGGCATCGGTGGCCGACGGCGTCATCGTTGGTAGCGCCATTGTGGCGATTGTCGAGCGCGAAGGTGCGGCGGCCGGGTCATCGCTGACCGCATTCGTCAGGAGCCTGCGCACTGGAGTCGACGCCGCGGTCGAAGCGCCCGCGTCCTGATGGGCGTACCGCCCGCCTACATCTATCTCCGCACGCTGATTACCGTCTTTCACGGCGAGAACGTATTGCTGATGCACCGGCGGCAGTCTCCCGATGCGGGTTATTGGAACTTCCTCGGCGGGAAGGTCGACGTTGGCGAAGACCCGCTCGAGGGAGCCCAGCGTGAACTGCGCGAAGAGTCGGGGATGGACACGAATCTGGCGTTCCGTGGCGTCGCTACCGCGATCGCCCGGTCGACCGGTGAGCACTGGACGCTTTTCCTGTTCTCCGCGCACGTCTCCGATCCACGGATCATGGCATCGTTAGAGGGCCCACTCCGGTGGGTCCCGCCCGACGAGGTGGCGACGCTGCCCGTCTGGCCGGACATCCCGATCCTGCTGCCCTACCTGCGGGATCCGGCGCGCGTGATCCTCGCGAAGTTCACCTACACGACCCCCGATCCGGACACGCTCGAGGTGTTGTTGAATCGCGTGGCAACGTTCCCCCGGTAACACATAGCGTGATGCACTCGGAGGATGAGGCTTGAGGCAGCACGAAGCCGGTGGTAGGTATGGACGAGGAGATTCTGGTGGTGCCCCGCATCGAGTTGTTCTGGAACGGGCCGTTCCGGGGCGTGTCGACGGCCGGTCTGGATGAATACGTCCTCCGCGTGCGCCAAGGGGGATTCTTCAAGCGCCGCGCGGAGGTCGAAGAGGACCCCTCGCTCAAACAGATCATCCCGTACCTCCTTGTGCGCAGCGGGAGTCGTTACATGCTGTTCCGGCGGACGCGCGCCGGGGGCGAGGCGCGTCTGCACGATCTGTTCTCGGTCGGCGTGGGCGGGCACATTGCGAAGACCGACGTGGACGGCGGTGCCGGCGATCTCGTCGAGGCGGGTCTGCGCCGCGAGCTCGAAGAAGAGTTGACGGTCGACGGCGCGTGGTCGGCGCACCTTGTGGGCGTGCTCAACGACGATGACAATCCGGTCGGACAGGTGCACTTCGGGCTGGTACACCTGGTCGACGTGGCATCGGGTGAGGTCGCGATCCGGGAGACCGACCGGTTGACGGGCCGGCTGGCAGACGCAGATGAGATTCGCGCGGCGTATCCACGGATGGAAACATGGTCGCAACTGATCGTCGACGCCGGCATCATCGGGCGATAGCCGTCGCCCCACCGTACCGGCTCGATCGGACGCTGTCCTGCGGGCAGTGTTTCCGTTGGACGGTGACACCGGCGATGGCGCGGGGCGTCGTCGAGGGAACGGTCGCCGTTGTCACGCAGCATGCGTCGGGGCTGTCGGTGGAGTGGCACGGGCCGGACGGCTCGCTGCCCCGCCTGCTTCGCCACCTGGGCGTCGATGCGCCGCTGGTCGAGATTGAACGCACTCTGGCCGAGGACCGGGTCCTGCGCCGGTTGTTGCCGCGGACCTCGGGGACCGCACTGATGCGCCAGGATCCGTGGGAGTGTTTGGTCTCGTACGTCATCTCCGCCTTCAACAACATTCCGAAGATCGTCCAGACGATCGATCACCTGGCCCGCCGATTCGGCGATCCGATTGGCGGCGACGCCTGGACCTTTCCGGGGCCCGAGCAACTCGCCGGCGCGCGGCTGGGCGCCCTGCGGGCGTGCATCCTGGGGTATCGGGCGCCGTATGTCCGGGATCTGGCGCGGTTGATGGCACGCGGCAGCGTTGACCTCGACGCCATCGCGCGGTTGGGATATGAGGACGCGCGACGGGCGCTGCTCGACCTGCCCGGCGTGGGCGAGAAGGTCGCGGAGTGCGCGCTCCTCTTTGCCCTGGGGCACGGAGAGGCGTTTCCGGTCGACGTCTGGGTGCAGCGGGCGGTCGAGCGATGGTACTTCAATGGACGGTCGATGACCCCGCGCGCGATCCGCGCCTGGGCGCGTGATCGGTTCGGTCCGCTGGCCGGATACGCGCAGCAGCACCTGTTTGTTGGGGCACGGACGCTGGGCCGGGGCATGACGGCCCAGCACGTCATAGGAACAGCCGGCCTGGGGCGCAACGTTGTAGAGTAGTACATAGGGGGGTGGATGTATGGGTACAATTCGCACGGTGGGTTGTCTGATGTTGGTGCTCGTGGCGACCGTCTCGTGGCTGCCGCAGAGCGCGGTCGCGGCGCCTGCGCCCGGGCCCAGTCAGATCGAGGGTGTCATTGCCACATCTGACGCCACATCATTGACCGTAGCGCTGAAGAACAACGACAGGGTACACGTGACCCCGACGGCCGATACCCGCATCATCCTACGCACCAACCAGCAACTGCAAGACATCAAGGCCAACGACTTGGTTGCTGTGACGGCGAAGCGCGAGCCCGACGGGTCCCTGACCGCGCTGTTAATCAATATCATCCCGCCTGAATTCAAGGGCCAGTTCACCCTACGGCAGTCCTTGATGGAATCGGGCAACATCATGACGAACGCGATCGTGTTTCAGAACGTGCGGCGGATCGACGGGCGGACGCTCTACCTCAAGATGCCCGACGGGACGGCCATCATCAACGTGCCGCAGTACACGGACATCTTCCGGCTGAGCGTGGTGAGACTCGTCGACTTGAAGCCCGGGATGCGGGTCGTGGTACGGGGCACCAACAACCCGGATGGCAGCCTGGTGGCGATCCAGATCACCGCCGACGTGCCGCCCCGCTAGCAGGAGGCTCTACCTTGAGGCTTTCCTCTCGGATGAGCTGATGCACCTGGCGTCGCAGGTGGATGAAGGCTTCGGCGTCCAGCACGTCCACGGTGCGCGGCCGCGGAATGGGCACCGGAATTTCGGCCTTGATGCGACCGGGCCGCGCCGTCATGATGTAGACTCGGTCGCTGAGCAAGATAGCTTCCTGAATGTCGTGCGTCACAAAGAGGATCGTTTTGTGCGTCTGCTCCCAGACGCCTAGCAGGAGTTCCTGCATCAGCGCGCGCGTCTGAGCATCGAGTGCGCCGAAGGGCTCGTCCATCAGCAGGATCTCGGGCGAGTTGGCCAGCGCCCGGGCGATCGCGGCCCGTTGCTGCATACCCCCCGACAATTCCTTCGGATAGGCGTGCTCGAACCCCGCGAGCCCCACGAGTTCAATGTGGCGCCGGGCCAGTTCGCGGCGCTCATGGTCCGCCACGCCGCGCAGGCGCGGCCCAAACTCCACGTTCCCCTGTACGGTTAGCCATGGGAAGAGCGTGTAGGATTGAAACACCATCCCCCGGTCGGCCCCTGGTCCGCCCACCGGTACGCCGTTCAAGAGGATCTCACCACTGGTCGGGCGCTGCAGGCCCGCGGCGACGCGCAGCAGTGTGGACTTGCCGCAGCCCGACGGCCCGACGATGCTCACGAACTCGCGGTCGCGCACCGCCAGCGACAGCGCCTCAACGGCCGTCACCCTGCCGCCCCGGCGGGTGGCGAACGCCACGTGGAGATCCCGCAGGACGAGTTTCGATCCCGTCAGATCCTGGGTGACCACGGCAGCAGTCTCCGGTGCAGCCACTTGAAGACCAGGTCGGAGATGAGCCCCAGTATGCCGATCGTGAACAACCCCACGAAGATCCGGTCGGTGAACAGCCCGCGCATGGAATCCAGGATGAGGTAGCCGAGGCCGCGGTCGGCCGAGACTAGTTCGGCGACGATGAGATACGTCCATGCCCACCCCATCGTGATGCGCAGATTGTCCATCACGCCAGGCAGCGTGGCCGGGACCAGCACGCGGGTGAACACCGTGCGCCGTGTCGCGCCGAGCGTGTAGCCGGAATCCAGCAGGTCCTTGCTGACGTTCGCCGACACGTCGGCCACGAGCAGCACGAGCTGGAAGAATGTCCCGATGAAGATGACCGCCACCTTTTCCGGCGTGCCGATGCCGACATACAGGATGAGCAGGGGAATCATGGCGCTCACCGGCAGGTAGCGGACGAAGTTGATGATGGGTTCGACGAGAGCCTCGACCAGCTTCAGGGTGCCCATCAGCACGCCCAGCGGCACGGCGACTACGACTGCGAGCGCCCAGCCGATGAGGATGACCCGAAGGCTCGCGCCGGTATGCGTGATCAGGCTACCCTCGCGGACCAGCGCCCCCGCGGCGCGGACCACGTCGGAGGGCGAGGGCAGGAACAGTGGGGGCACCAGCCCGCTGTAGGTCAGACCCGCCCAGCACACCAGGATGGCGACCGCCGACAGCGTCACGCCGCCCAGATACGTGCGGCGGGCGATGGGCTCGTGCGGCCGCAGAGCGTCTCCCAGCGAAAAGCGAGACCGGCTCCCGGAGTCAACGTCCGTCCCGGGAACCGGTCGGCCTGCCATTTTGCGACGGCTACGTTCTGGCGACAGCTACTTCCCCACGAACGACGGATCGACGATATCTGATGGCTTGAGTTTCATCTGTGTCTTGCCCAACCTGCTCCAGAAGTCGATGGCAAACTGCGCCGTCTTTGCAACGCCGCCGGGTGCGCTCTTGGTGCCAAAGTACGTTCGGTTCGCCGCCGCGTCGTAGTAGCGGACGCCGGTCAGCGTGCCCGCGAATTCCTTCGGGTCCTTCAGCCAGCCGCCGATCGCCTCGGCCATGATCTTATTGGACTCTTCGGGGTTGGCCTTCCAAAAGTCGACACCCTTGTTCCAGGCCTGGACGACCTTGCCAACGTCGCCGCCGCGCTTGGCGAGGACATCGCGGCGGAAGACCAGGACATCGACGATCAGCCCCGGCGTCTGCGAGGAGTCCACCAGGATATGCCCATGTGGCGCGGACTTGCCCTTGGTCAGCCAGGGCTCCCAGGTTACCGCAGCGTCCACTTTGCCGGCGACGAAGGCGGCACCGGCGTCACCGGCGGTCATATTCACCGCCACGATGTCCTTGAAGGACATCTTGTTCTTGTCCAACAGGAACCCGAGCAGGAAGTGGCTGACCGAGCCCTCTCCGAACGCGACTTTCTTGCCCTTGAGATCGACGATGCTCTTGATCTCCTTGCGAGCGACGATCCCGTCGCCGCCTTTCGAGTCGTCGAAGGCCATGACGGCGCCGAACTTGAAGTCGGGCCGCGCGCGCTGGACCATGGTGTCGATGGTGGTCATCAGGCCGTCGATCTTCCCAGCGGCCAGTGCCACGTAGCGGATCTTGGTGTCTTCCATCAGCACGAACTCGACGCTCACGCCGAGTTCCTTCGTGAACCCTTTCTTGTCGGCCAGAAAGAGCGGGCCGTAACCCACCCAGATGGGATAGCCGATCTTCAACGGCGCCATCTGCGCGGGTGCCGGCGCTGGATGAACCAACCCTCCGGCCGCGAGCAGGACCACAACAGCGAACGCAACCAGCCACCTCATCATGCTGCACCTCCTGTCCTAAGGCTTTCCTCTGGAGGCCTGCGAGTCCTTCCGCTTCCGGGTGGCCGCGAGGACCGAGACGATTTCGAAGAGCACGTTAGCGGCCAGCAGCGATGTGATGTTGCTGTGGTCGTAGGGCGGAGAGACTTCGACCAGATCTGCGGCTACCAGCGGGAGACCGGCCAGCGCGCGAACGACGTCCAGCGCCTCGCGGCTGGTCAGCCCGCCGACTTCCGGCGTGCCGGTGCCAGGCGCGAAGGCCGGGTCGACGCCGTCGATATCGAATGAGAGATACAGTGGTCCGCCGTGCACGACGCCGACCTGTGAGGTCACCCACTCGATGCCGCGGCGGGCGACCTCTTCGGCGCGGATGACCCGCACACCGTGCTGCCGGCCAAAGTCGAAGTCGCTGGGTGCGTAGACCGGGCCGCGGATCCCGATCTGGATGACGCGGCGCGTGTCGAGCAGCCCTTCTTCGATCGCGCGGCGGAACGGCGTCCCGTGGAAGTACCGGTTGCCGAAATACTCTTCCCACATGTCCTGGTGGCTGTCGACGTGCACCATCCCGACGGGCCCATGCCGGCGCGCCACCGCGCGGAGAATCGCCAGCGATAGTGAATGATCGCCGCCGACACAAACGGGAATGGCGCCCGCCTCGAGGATACTGCCGACGGCGCGCTCGACCCGGGCGTAGGTGTCTTCGATGTTGATGGGATTGGTGTCGACGTCACCGACATCGGCGACGCGCAACACATCGAACGGGCTGACGTCGAGCACCGGATTGTAGGGGCGGATCAGGCTGGAGTGCTGACGGATGTCGCGAGGCGCGAACCGCGCCCCGGGCCGGTACGAGACGCCGCCGTCGAACGGGATCCCGAGCAGGGCCACGTCCAGGCCCGCGGGATCCGCGACGTGCGGCAGCCGCATGAACGTCGCCAGTTGCGCGAAGCGCGGTGATCGAAACGAGTCGGCGGGTTGGAAGCCGGTCACGAGAGTCACACCCGCTCGTGCACGACGCGGCCGCCCACCATCGTCATCGAGACTTTGACGTTGGGCAGGTGCTCGTCGGGTACCGAGAGGTAGTCGTCACTGAGCACGACCAGATCGGCCCACTTGCCGGGCTCGAGTGAACCTTTCCGGCCTTCGTCGAATGTCGCGTATGCGCCGTTGATCGTGTAGAGACGCAGCGCGTCCTCGCGGCTGATGCCCTCGTCGGGCAGCACCTTCCCGACGAGGGTTTCTCGCGTCACCAGGTGATAGAGGCCGAGCAGCGGCCGATCTGTATCATAGTGGATGGCCGGGCAGTCCGTGCCACCCGTCACCATCAGGCCCTCCCGCAGCCAGGTTTTCACCGCCAGACCCCAGTCCTTGACCGTGCGCTCCCAGGGATCGGTAATCGTGCTCTTGGCAATCCGCACCTGATCCATGACCTGGTGCATCCGGAACGAGCGCGCCGCGGCAAAGTACGCCAGCAGCGGGTTGGCCGCCACGATGAGATCCAGGGCCTTGGCACGATGGTAGAATTCTGGCTTGAGCAGGCCGAAGCCGTGCTCCCAGGTAAACCGGCGGCCGCGCAGCGGGCGCTCACGATTGGCTTCCTCGAATGTGGTCAGGGCGAGGTCTGTCGCGTCGTCGGCGCTCCCTGTTCCGACGTGGACCGCGAGGGTGAATCCCATCCGGTTCCCGGTCAGCATCATCGCGCGAAGTTTCTCGGGCGAGTAGGCCCACCACCCGTCGTTCTGGATCACCAACTTGAGCCCGCCCAGGCGCAGATACGGTCCACCCAATCCCTGTTTGGGACCGAAGTACCGCTGCAGTGACTCTTTGATGTCGTCGATCTTCATGTACCGCGCCGGCAGGCCGAGGATCAGATCGGTGCGAACCGTCAATTCCCCACGCTGCGCGGCTTCGATATAGGCGTCCATCTCTTCGGGCGTCACGCCCATGTCGCGGGTGCCCGTAACACCGCAGGCGTGGAACCGGGCAGCCTGCGCCTTGATCGCCCTGATGTACGTCTCGGTATCGAAGTGGAGGAAGTCCCACTTTTTCATCGGCAGACCCATGCGCTGCCACAGGCGTTTGCGCGCCAGGTCGCCTGCGGCGGCGATCAGGTGGCCGGTGGGCTCGCCGTCTCCGTCGCGGGCAATGTGTCCCTCTCCCTCATTAGGATCGCCGCCCGGGTCGGGGGTGTTGCGGTCGATCCCGGCCAGCCGCAGGGCCACCGAGTTCAGGACGATGTTCTTCCCTGACTGGAAGAGGTACACAGGGTTCTCGGGCGCGACCTCGTCCAGGTCGTAGCGGTTGGGGAAGCGTCCGTCTTTCAGCGCGCCGCGGTACATGCACGACGTCGCGATCCACTCGCCCGGCTTCGCCTGTCGCGTGCGGACGGCAATCGCGGCGCGGATATCCGAGATACTCTGCGCCCACGCCAGGTTGACCTTAGCGCCGACTTCAGGATGGTCGAGGCCGGCGAGCAGAGCATGCGTGTGATTGTCGATCATCCCGGGGATGACGCAGGCGCCCTTCAGGTCGATCCGCCGCGTGCCGTTGCCGGCGAGCGGTTTGATGTCCGCGTCGCTGCCGACGGCGGCAATCGTGTCGCCGACCACGGCCACGGCCTGGGCAATCGAGAAGTCACGGTCGACAGTCAGGATCTTGCCGTTGTAGAGGATGATGTCGGCGACAAGCCGGCCGTTGTCAATCTTCATCGAGCGAAGTCCTCCCTGGTTCGTGTGATGTTCTGCGGGTCGAGCAGGAGATCCACCGCGGTCCGCGCCATGGCCTGCGCGGCGGTAAGCATAGCGCGCAAGGCCTGTTCCTTCGCCGAGCACGTGGCGGCTTCCCGCGTGTGGAAGGCGACATCGGCAGGCCAGGTGGCGACGGAGAAGAGCAGCGACGGCACCACCTGGCTCACGTTGCCGAAGTCGGTAGACGCCATCGCGCGCCATGATCCGACCGGCTCGCCGAGCGCGCGGAGGTTGTCGGCCACCAGGTCCCCAAGAGCTCGGTTGTATCTCACGGGCTCCAGGAGGCCTGTCTCGCGAACCTTGAGATGCGTACCCGACGCCATCGCACCGGCCTTTGCGCACTCCACCACACGCGCGCACACGCGGTCGAGTTCGGCCATATCGGCCGACCGGACGCCGAGTTTGCAGATCGCCCGTTCGGGGATCACGTTGACTGCCTGCCCGCCGTCGCTGATGATGCCGTGGATGCGCACGCCGTCCGGGGTGAACTGCCGCAAGGCGTTGAGGTTCATGTAGGTGAGCAAGACGCCGTCCAGCGCGCTCGCCCCGGTCCATGGCTCGGCCGCCGCGTGCGCGGGTCGCCCCGTGAACTCGAACTCGTACATGCGGACACCGGTGCAGCCTTCCATGACGGCCGTCGAGTGAAACGCATGATAGGTGAGGGCGATGTCAAGGCCGGAGAACGCGCCCGCCTTGAGCATCATCGGCTTGCCCGTGCCGAGTTCCTCGGCGGGACAACCGTAGACCTTGATCGTGCCGGGCAACCGGGTCATCAGATCTGCCAGAAACACGCCTGCGCCGACCGCCGAACCGGCGATCAGATTGTGACCTCACCCGTGATCGACCCCGGGCAGGGCATCGTATTCGGCTAGGAACCCGATCGTCGGGCCAGGGCGGCTGCCTTTCCTGGTGGCGACGAAGGCGGTCTCGATGCCTGGGACGATCTCGAACGCGAAACCGTGGCGTTCGAGCAGTTCACGGCACCAAGCCACGGCCTGGTGTTCCTTGTGGCCCAACTCTGGATTCGCATGGATGCGCAGGCTCAAGTCGACGATCTCGTGTTGCGCCGTCTGGGCCGCCGAGGCCACGTGTTCTTTCATACGAAGGTTTCCTCCATACAGGACCGCAGATGCGATTCGATCGCGGCCCGGTCTGCATCGGTCAGGTCCTTGCCGATGAACACCATCTCGTTGTCACGCGCGTCATCCGGGCGCCATGGTTCTCCGGCGGAGACCGTCCACCGCTCGCCGACCAGGTGGAAGACGAAGCGGACCGGCGCTCCGGCGACCGAGAGAATCCCCTTGGCCCTGAAGACGGCTGCGGGCAGGTCGTCGAGCAGGCGCGAGAACTTCTCGAGATCGATCGTGCCGGCTGTCCGCAGCGAGATCGCCCGGAACACGTCCGCGTGCTGCGGGGCGGCGTGGGGGAGCCCAGCATGCGACACGTGGAGTCCCAGGATGAGGTCCAGGCCGACGTCACCGTGCTGCCCGCGGAGGATCCGGGCATTCGGGTTCAAGCGTCGTAGTCCACTGTCGATCTGTTCGATCGTGTCGCCTGTGACCAGATCGATCTTGTTGATCAGCAGGATGTCGCCGGTCACGATCTGCGCGTACGCCTGTTCGGCCAGGTCCAGGTTGCGGTCGAAGTTCGCGGCGTCGACCAGGGTGATGATCGCGTCCAGCCGAATATCTTGCTGCACCCGGGGGTCGAGCAGTTGGGCGGCAATTGGCCCCGGGTCGGCGACGCCGGTCGTCTCGATCACGATGTGCTCGGGCGGCGCGGCCCGATCCAGCAGGGTCGCGACCGAGGACAGGAGATCGTCTCGGAAGGCACAGCAGATGCAGCCGTTGGTGAGTTCAAGGATGTCCGCATCTTGCCTGGCAATCAACCGGCTATCGATGTTGATCTCGCCGAATTCGTTAACGAGCACGCCGAACCGGACGCCGTGACCGCCTCGCAGGATGTGGTTGAGGAGCGTGGTCTTTCCGCTCCCCAGGAACCCCGTCAAGACGGTGACCGGCGTTGGGGTCATCCGTTGAGGTACGACGGTGAGCGAGCATGGTCCTTCGCTGAGTCCGCGCGTTGAGGTGGACGAATGGACGGGTCCCTTCTCCTCAAGAATGTCCGGCCCGATGGTGGGCCAATCGTGGACGTCCGCATCCATGATGGTTACATAACCGCGGTCGGTCGCACCCTGGCGGCGGACGCGTCCGAGCGTGAGGTGGTCGATGGCCGAAACGCGATCGCGATTCCCGGTTTTGTCGAGGCCCACACGCATCTTGACAAGACCCTGTGGGGGCGCTCCTGGCACTCGAACCAGGCGGGCCCGCGGCTCATCGACCGCATCGAGAACGAACGTCGGCTCCGCTCGCAGCTCAGCCTGGACCCGGCGCTCCAGTCACGGCGCCAGGCCATCCAGTCGATCCGCATGGGCACCAGCCACATCCGGACCCATGTCGATATCGACACCGAGATCGGGCTCAAGCACCTCGAGGGAGTCCTCACGACGCGCGAGCGGCTCCATCCCTACATCGACATCGAGATTGTCGCGTTTCCCCAGAGCGGGATGCTGGTGCGGCCGGGCACGGTCGAGCTCCTCGACGAAGCGCTCCTGTCCGGGGCCGATCTCATCGGGGGCATCGATCCCAGTACAATCGACCGCGATCCCGTCCGTCACCTTGAGACGATCTTCGCCCTGGCCGAGAAACACGGCAAGGACGTCGACATCCACCTGCATGAGCCCAACGAGCTCGGGGCGTTCGCGATCGAGCTGATCATCGCGCGCACGCGGGCGCTCGGCCTCCAGGGGAAGGTGATGATCAGCCACGCGTTCTGCCTTGGCATGGTCGACGAGGTCACGCTCGGCCACCTCCTTGAGGCGCTCGCAGAGGCACGGATCGCCGTGATGACCACGGGCCCGGCCGGCCGTCCCTGCCCATCCGTCAAGCGGCTCCGCGACGCGGGGGTGGTGGTCTGCTCGGGTTCGGACGGCATTCGCGACACATGGGGCCCATATGGCAACGCCGACATGCTCGAGCGGGCGACGCTGCTGGCGATGCGAAACAACTTTCGCAAAGACGCTGAACTCGAGCTCTGTCTGGATGTCGTGACGTATGGCGGCGCCGCCGCTCTTGGGCTGGCGGAGTACGGCGTCCGTCCGGGCTGCCGCGCCGACCTCGTGCTGCTCGACTACGAGACCCTGGCCGAGGCCGTCGTTTCAAAGGGGCCGCGCGCCCTGGTCGTCAAGCATGGCCGGATCGTCGCCCGCGATGGGGAGTGTCTGGTCCCGGCGTGATGCTACACTCCGAGGTACGTGTGCTTGATGTGATCCTCATGCCGCAGCTGCTCGGGCGATGCCTGGTGCACGATCTGACCTTTGTTCAGCACGTATAGCCAGTCGGCCACCCCGAGCGCCAGCGCAAAGTTCTGCTCCACGAGCAAGATGGCGAGGCCTGATGCCTTGAGCCGCCGGATCACCCGGCCGATCTCGCGGACCAGCAGCGGTGCCAATCCCTCCGACGGTTCGTCCAGCAGCAGAATCTTCGGATTGGTGAGCAACGCGCGGCCGATCGAGAGCATCTGCTGCTCACCCCCCGACAATTGATCGCCCCGGTGCCGCAGCCTCTCTTTTAAGATTGGGAACAACTCGTAGATACGATCTTCCATCCAGTCACCCTGCGCGGGCCTCGCCGCCAGCAGCAGGTTTTCCCGCACCGTGAGATTCGGAAAGATGCCCCGGCCCTGCGGGACGAGCCCGACGCCCAGACGCGCGATGCGCTCGGGCGGCTCACCGGCTACATCGCGGTCGAGGACGACGACCCGGCCCCGACGCGGGCGAATCTCGCCGATGATCGCCTTGATCGTCGTGGTTTTCCCGGCGCCGTTGCGACCCAGCAGGCCACAGACTCGACCTGCTTTGACGTCGAGGCTCACGCCCTGCAGGATGTGGCTGTCGCCGTAGTAGGCGTGGAGATTTTCAATCGTCAGCATCGTCGTCTGCGGTGGTACCCAGGTAGACGGCCTGCACGCGTGGGTCGGCCCGCACGGCGGCGGCGGGGCCGTCCGCGATCACCTGCCCGTAGTGCATCACCGTGATGTTATCGGCCAGGGCCGCCACCACGTCCATGTCGTGTTCGATGATGCACATCGCGATCGTGCGGGGCAGCGCGGCCAGCATGTCCACCATATGGGCCGTTTCTGCTGGTGACATGCCTGCGGTCGGCTCGTCGAGCAAGAGTACGTGCGGCACGGTCGCCATGGCCAGCGCGAGCTCGAGCTGGCGCTGCTCGCCGTAGGAGATCTCGGCGACCATATCCGCGCGGCGATGGCTCAATCCGACTTGATCCAGCAGGGCGGCCGCGTCCGCCGAGACCTGCGGGTAGGCGTCCGCGGAGCGGAAGAGCTGCGCCCCGATCCGGTGCCGTACCTGCACCGCCAGCCGCACGTTCTCCCAGACCGTGAGTCGCAGCAGCAGGTTGTTGCGCTGGAAGGTCCGGCCAAGACCCATCCGCGCGCGCACGTGTGGCGGCAGGTCCGTCACAGGCTCCCCTGACAAGAAGACGCTACCCGCGCTCGGCTCCAGTTCGCCGCTGATGATGTGGAAGAGGGTCGTCTTACCGGCGCCGTTGGGACCGATCACCGCGCGGCGCTCGCCAGCGTCGACTTTGAGATCGACACCGGCCAGCGCCGCGAGCGCGCCGAAGTGTTTCTGCAATCCGCGGACTTCAACCGCCGGGGTCATGCCGGTACGTCCCTCTCGGGCCGTCGGGCACGAATGGCGCGCGTGACCGTGTGCCACAGACCGACCAGACCGCCGCGCCCGACCAATACGAACCCGATGAACAGCAAGCCCAGGTAGGTCATCCACCGCATCGTCTGGGAACTGATCCAGTCCTGGATCGCCACCACCACGAAGGACCCGAGCAGCGGCCCGACCAGGCTGTCGACGCCGCCGATCACGATCATGATCAACAACTGACCCGAGCGGTGCCAGTGCACTTCGGAGGGCGAGATGAACCCCTGGAATTGGGTGAAGAGCACGCCGGCTAGTCCCGCAAGACCGCCGGCCAGGACGAAGGCCGCCAGTTTGTAGGCCCGCACGTTGCAGCCCAGCGCCCGCAGCCGACCTTCGTTTTCGCGGATGCCGATCAGCATCCGACCAAACGGCGCATGCAGGATTCGCCGCAGCAGCCAGTACACCGCCAGACACAGGATCAACGCGACCATGTAGATGCGTGTCGTGTCCATGGGGATGCCGAATCCCGTGGGCCGCGGGATGCCGATCAACCCGTCGGACCCGCCGGTGACCTGCCGCCACTTGATCGCGAGCGCGTACAGCATCTGCCCCACGGCCAGCGTGATCATCAGAAACGTCACGGCCGCGGTGCGCAGCGCGAACAGACCGATCACCAGCGCGAAGGCGGCGGCGGCCACGATGCCGGCCGGCACGGTGACCCAGAAACTCGTCGTCACGCCCTTCGCGATGACCCCGGCCGCGTAGCCCCCAAAGGCGAAGAACGCGGCATGGCCCATCGAGACCAGGCCGGTATACCCGAGCAGCAGATTGAGGCTCATGGCCGCGATGCCGAAGATGAAAACCTCGGCGGCGATCGACACAACGAACCGGGGGGCCCAGAGCGGAAGCGAGGCCATGGCCGCGATCAGAGCGGCTGCCGCGACGGTCGGTCCCGGACGCTTCACGACGCGCGCTTTCCGAGCAGACCGCCCGGCCGGTAGAGCAAGACCACCGCCATTACACCAAAGATGAAGAAAAGCGAGAATTGCGGCAAGAGCGCCTTCCCAAACGTGTCGGCCTGGCCGATCAATATGCTGCCCCAAAACGATCCCGAGAGGCTGCCGAGCCCCCCGGTGACGACGACGATGAGCGCAAGCATGAGAATCTCCGCGTCCAGACCCGGCGCGACGCCGATGATGGGCCCGGCGACGACCCCGGCTAGCGCTGCGAGGCCGCAGCCGAAGGCGAACGTGTGTGCAAACACCCGGCCGATGTCGATCCCCAGGCTCCGGACCATTGTCCGGTTGCTCTGGCCGGCACGGATGACGGCGCCCCAGCGGGTGCGTTCGATGAGGAGCCACAGCGCCACGGCGGCGGCCAGCCCGAAACCGATCACGAAGAGCCGGTAGCGCGGGAAGAAGATCTTCCCGTATGAGAGCGATCCTGCCAGCCAGGCGGGCGCGGCCAGGGCTTCTTCGAAGGAGCCCCACACCAGGCGGGTCTGATCGGCCAGCAGGAAGGCCAGACCCAGCGTTAACAGCACCTGGTCGAGGTGTCCGCGGGCATACACGGGACGGATCACCACGATCTCGATCACGTAGCCGAGCAGCGCCACCGCGATGGGCGCGACGATCAGGGCCAGCCAGAAGTTGTTGGTGACCTTCAGGACCGACAGCCCAACGTACGCGCCAATGAGATAGAAGGTGCCGTGGGCCAGGTTGAGTACGTCCATCAACCCAAAGATCAACGTCAGGCCGACGGCAACCAGGAACAACGTCATGGCGAACGCCATGCCGTTGAGAAACTGCAGCCCAATAAAAGTGAGATCCACGCGACACGGCCTCGAGATCGAAGCCCCGTATTCTGTTATGGCTTGTAGAATCCCTCCGGGGGAAGTTCTGGTAAGGCGCTCGTCCCGAAAATGACGCGGGGCGGGCTCAGCCCGCCCCGTCAGTTTCCCACTCTTCCCCCGCTTGTCACGCTGAGCGAGCCTCAGTCGGCAGAACCTGATCGTCGACTGCCGCGGAGCGAGCCTCAGTCGGCAGAACCTGATCGTCGATGGCCGCCGAGCGAGCCTCAGTCGGCAGAACCTGATCGTCGACTGCCGCCGAGCGAGCCTCAGTCGGCAGGACCTGCTCTTCGATCACGGCCGTCCGAGCTTCGACCGGCAGGACCTGTTCGTGATCGGCTACGGCCAGTCCCCCCGTCGTGACGGGCAGCCAGGGCAGCAGGAAGCTTACCACGAGAGTCAGTGCGATCTTCTTGGTCATGTCAATCTCCTCCACTTCGGTTTTGTCTTGCCTACCCTTCATGACTCCACACTGTTCACTTGATGACACTGTACGCCCGTGGCTCATGTGCCACGATGTCGTCCTTCACAGCCAGCCTGTGAAATCGGGCACAGCACGGCTGCTTGCGGGCGAAAAAGAGCGGGCGACCCGCGCGGGGTCGTAGGTCTACGTGGCGAAGTGGCTGGCTGGAGGCAGAATGTGGTCTTGGCTATGAAAGCCGCGAGGAGATTACGTGCGGTGCGCGGCTACTTCGTCCTGCCCGGATCCTTCCAGTTGGTGAGCACCTTCGACACCCGGGGGACCACGTTGCCGCCTTCCTGGACGATCTCGAAGATGTACACTGTCAGGATGATGTTCTGCGTCTCGGGATCGAGTTTGAAAACGCCCCGCGGGCCCTTGAACGTGATCCCCTTCATGGTCTCCATCAGGCGCTTCTGGTCGCTCGTGTCCCCATTGACCTTCTTGAGGGCCTCGGCGATGAAGATGGCGGTCTCATACGCCTGCGCGGCGTAGACGTCCGGGGTTCGGTTGTACCGATATTTGTATTCCGCCACGAACTTCTTGTTCTCCGGGTAGCCCAGCGTGGAGATGTACGCGAGTGCGCCCCTCATGCCAACCGCAGCGTCCCCGACTACCGGGAGGATGTCGTCGCCGATCATGAAGCCGTTGCAGGTGATCGGCGTTCCGGTCATCCCGAAGTCGCGCCACTGGCGGACGAGCCGGACGGCGTCGGCGCCGGCCGCGAAGCAGTAGACCACGTCGGCGTTGGCCATCGCCTGCTTGACCCGCGCCAGATACGGGGCGAAATCGGGCGTGCCGAGCGGATAAAAGATCTTCTCCGTGACGCGGCCACCGGCCGGGACGAATGTATCCTCGAACGCCTTCACGTTGTCGTAGCCGACCTGATAATCGGCGTGCAGCGTGACGGCCCGCTTCCCGAGGTTCTTGGCCGCCCACTCGCCCTGCGCCGCGCCGATCTGCCAGTTGGAGAAGGACGTGCGGAACAGCCAGGGGCTCTTCTTCTCGCGGGTCGCGCCGTCAAAGCCGGCGTTGGAGATCACCGTAATGACCTTCGCCTCGCGGATCGGATCTACCAGCGCCGCCAGCGACCCCGAACTGACCACGCCCGTCACCATGTCGACCCGGTCCTGCTCCACGAACTTGCGGAACTTGCGCACCGCCACGTCGGTACTGGGGACGCCTTCGTCCTCCTTGATGAGGACGATCTTCCGTCCACCCGCCGTCCAGCCGACGGTTTCGAAATACAGTTCCATGGCCTGGGTCATCGACTCGCCCAGCCTGGCGAAGACGCCCGAGTAGGGGAGCAGCAGGCCGATTTTGTAATCTCCCATCTGCGCCGACCGGCCTGAGGGCGCGGTCAAGCCGATCAGGACCACGGCCAGCACTAAGGCCCCGACCCACCGAAGACGATTGAGCATTGTCGCGACCTCCTTCGGATCCATCTCTAAATGGTATTCGGAACGGACCAGGGCAGCCCTGCCTGGGGAAGGTTCCCGCGGCGTCGCGCGGAATCGAAGAGTGCGCGGCGATCCCAGACGCATAACGGCCCGGTGAGGAGCAACATGGCAGAGATGTTCATTGGCGGCGCCTACGTCGAGTTTCCCGGCGCGCAGCGGTTGCGGATCGTCAATCCCGCCACCGGTGAGACCGTCGATACCGTCGCCCGCGGTGGTGCGGACGCCGTGGATACGGCGGTGCAGGCGGCAGCGAAGGCGTTCCCGGCGTGGCGCGACACCCCCGCCGGCCGGCGGGGTGAGTTGGTGATGGCGGCCGCCCACCGCGTGTTGCACCACGTCGAGGACCTGGCCTCTTTGTTGACGTCTGAGCAGGGGAAGCCGCTGCGGGAAGCCCGTCTGGAGATCCGCCGCTTTGTCCTCACGCTCGAACATTATGCGGGGCTGTCCAAGAACATCCGCGGCGGCTACGTGCCCAATCTCGACGAGGGCGCGTACGGGATGATCCTCAAACTACCCCTGGGCGTGGTTGGGGCGATTGTGCCCTGGAACTTCCCGACGACGCTTCTGGGGAATAAGCTGGGCCCGGCGCTGGTGGCCGGCAACGTGCTTGTGGCCAAGCCCGCGGAGACGACACCGCTGACCACACTCCGCATCGCGGGGCTCATGCACGAAGCGGGATTGCCGGCCGGGTTGTTCAATGTGATCACGGGATCGGGGTCGGTGGCCGGCAAAGCGCTCGTTGAGCATCCGCTGGTGCGCAAGGTCGGGTTTACCGGGTCGACGCCGGTGGGCAAGACCATCATGGCGATGGCGGCCCAAGACCTGAAGCGCGTCACGCTGGAACTGGGCGGCTCCGATCCCCTCATCGTCTGCGATGATGCGGATCTGGATGCCGCCGCGAGCGCTGCCAGTGTCGGCCGATTCTTCAACTGCGGTCAAGCCTGCCTGGCCGTCAAGCGGCTCTACCTCTTCAAGAATATCGCCGACGCGTTCATCGACAGGCTCACGACGAAGGTCGGGCGGTTAAAGGTAGGACCAGGCACGGTGGACGGGATGACGCTGGGCCCGCTGCACACCGCCGGTGGCCGCGAGGAAATCGAAGCCCAGGTGGCCGACGCTGTGGCGTCGGGGGCGAAGGTCCTGGCCGGCGCGCGGCGGCCTTCGGGACCGGTCTACGAGCGCGGGCACTTCTACGAGCCAACCCTGCTGCTCGAGCCCGGTCCACGCTCTCGCGTCACCACCGAAGAGGTGTTCGGCCCCGTCTTGCCCATCTGGCGCGTGGATGATCTGGACGAGGCGATCCACCTGGCCAACAGTTCGATCTACGGACTGGGCTCGTCCATCTGGACCCGTGACCTCGATCGGGCATCGTACGCGGCCGAGCGGCTGGAGGCCGGCTATACCTGGATCAACTCGCCCCAGAAGATCTACGATGAACTGCCGTTCGGCGGGGTGAAGCAGAGCGGTCTCGGCAAGGAGCACGGTATCGAGGCGCTCGACTATTATATGGAAACCAAATCGGTGGTGGTCAAACGGTCGTCCTGAAAGGGTGGACAGAGATGATGACGGTCCCGGAGCGGTACAATGTCTCGTCGCTGCTCGACCGAAACCTGGAAGCCGGTCGCGCCGACAACGTGGCAATCTCCTGCGGCGACGAGCGCGTGACCTATCGCGAACTGGTCCGGCGCGTCTGCCGCTTCGGTAGCGCCCTCAAGGGGCTGGGTCTTCGGCGCGAGGAACGCGTGGTCATGGTCCTCAATGACTCGCCGGCGTTCCCGGTGACCTTCTTCGGCGCCATCCGCGCGGGGTGCATCCCCGTCCCGACGAATTCTCTGCTGAAGTGGGAAGACCACCGCTACTTCATCGCCGACAGCTACGCGCGCGTAGTCGTCGTCGATCAGGAGCACTATGAGAAGGTCCAGCGCGCCTTGGAAGGCCGCCCGGAAAAGGTCGAAGTGATCGTGGCCAACGGCCGCGTCCCCGGCACGACGTCGTTCGATGATCTGCTCCAGTCAGGGCGTGACGATCTCTCGCCGGCCGACACCCACCGCGACGACACGGCCTTCTGGCTCTATTCCTCGGGCAGCACCGGGAACCCCAAAGGGGTCGTCCATCTCCAACACGACATCCCCTTTTGCTGCGAGTCGTACGCTGGGCACGTCCTGAAGATCCGCGACGACGACGTGACGTTTTCGGCGGCCAAGTTGTTTCACGCGTATGGGCTCGGCAACAACATGTACTTTCCCTACTGGGTCGGCGCGTCCACGATCCTTTATCCGGGGCGGCCCGCGCCACAGACCGTCCTTGAGACCATCCAGCGGCACCGGCCGACGATCTTCTTCGGCGTCCCGACGCTGTATAATGCCATGCTCAATGTCCCCGACCATCGCCAGTACGACCTATCCTCGGTGCGCCTGTCCATTTCCGCCGCCGAGGCGCTGCCACCGGAAATCTGGCGGCGCTGGAAGGAGACGTTCGGGCTCGCGATCTGCGACGGGATCGGGACGACCGAGATGCTGCACATCTTCATGTCCAACACGCCGGACGCGATGCGGCCAGGATCAAGCGGGCGCCCAGTGCCGGGTTACGAGATCAAGGTGGTCGATGACCAAGGGCGAGACGTGCGGCCGGGAGAGTCGGGCCACCTGCTCGTCAAAGGTGACAGCGCGGCTCCCTATTACTGGCACTTCCACGAGAAGTCGAAGGGCACGATGGTGGGCGAGTGGATGCGCACCGGCGACTGGTACCGGTTGGATGAGGAAGGCTTCCACTGGTACGAGGGGCGGTCCGACGACATGATGAAGGTCGGCGGGCTGTGGGTCTCGCCGATCGCCGTGGAGAACGTGCTCATGGAGCACCCCGCGGTCATGGAGGCGGCCGTGGTGGGCGTGCTGGTCGACGGGCTGAACAAGATGAAGGCTTGTGTGATCCTGCGCGAAAGCCATCAGGGGTCCGCGGCGCTGGTGGAGCAACTGCAACAGTGGTGCAAGGAACGGCTCGAGCGGTATCAGTACCCGCAGATCGTCGAGTTCGTCCCGGATCTACCGAGGACCATCACGGGGAAGATCCAGCGGTTCAAATTGCGCCAGGCGCAACTGACGCCCGATTGACGGCTGCGGCGCAGACAGAAGGGTTGAGTGCAACATGACAGCGCCGTGACCGACCGCACAGTGATGACCCTGGCCGACGCCATCGGCCGCTTCGTGCCGGACGGGGCCTCCGTGGCCATGAGCACGTGTCTGGAGTCGATGATCCCCTTCGCCGCGGGCCACGAGATGATCCGGCAGCGCCGGCGCGACTTGACGCTGGTCGGTCCCATCGCCGATATCCTGTTCGATCAATTGATCGGCGCCGGATGCGTGGCGCGGATCCAGGCCGCGTGGGTGGGGAACGTCAGCGCGGGGTTGGGCTATGCCTACCGCCGCGCGACCGAGCAAGGCGTGCCGCGGCCGATCACCGTCGAGGACTACACGAACTATACGATCTCGTTGGCGCTGTGGGCGGGCGCCCATGGGATGCCGTTCATCCCGGCGCGTTCTGGTCCAGGCAGCGACATCATTAGAAACCACCCGGGTTTCGCCACTGTGTCATCCCCCTTTGACGACGCGCGCGTGCCCGTGGTCAAGGCGCTGCGG
This sequence comes from bacterium, assembly GCA_041487495.1. Taxonomy (GTDB): domain Bacteria; phylum Sysuimicrobiota; class Sysuimicrobiia; order Sysuimicrobiales; family Humicultoraceae; genus JBGPNN01. The sequence continues at coordinate 1,258 of JBGPNN010000019.1, read as the reverse complement.
CCCGATGTGGCGGTCATTGCCGTGCAACGCGCCGATGCCCGGGGCAATGCCCACCTCTGGGGGCACTTCGGAATCACCGAGGAAGCCGGCCTGGCCGCCGATCGCATCATCCTGCTCGCTGAGGAGATCGTCGATGAAGGCGTCATCCTCAGCGATCCCAACCGGGTGCTGTATCCGGCATTCATGGTCTGCGCGGTGGTTCACTGTCCGGGCGGTTGTCATCCCAGCCCGGTGCAGGGGTACTACGGGCGCGATCACGCGTACTATACTGACTATCATCGCGAGACCCGGACGGCTGATGCGATGACGACTTGGCTCGATCGGTGGGTCTACGCCGTCGCGGATCGGCCGGCCTATCTGGAAGCGCTGGGCCGGGAACGGTGGGAAGGGCTTCGCCGGTTGCGCCCGGCACCCGCGGCTTCGGTGGACTACGCATGGTGACGCCCGGCGAAATCATGGTGACCGCCGCGGCCCGCGAAATCCGCGACGGCGAGGTGGTGTTTGTCGGTATGCGGCTGCCGCTGATTGCCTTTCAACTGGCGAAGTTTACGCATGCGCCGCGCGCGGTCGGCATCTTCGAGAACGGGATCGTCCGCGAAACGCCCAGCAGCGAGTTTCTGCTGACCATGGGTGACCCGCCCAACGTGATTGGCGCCAACATGTGCACGCGCATGCCGGTCGTCATGGCGCTGCTCGGTCGTGGCCGGGTGGATGTGGGGTTCATCGGGGGCGCCGAGGTCGACCGTTTCGGCAACGTCAACTCATCGTACATCGGCCCGCGCGCGAAGCCCAAAGTCAAGCTACCTGGCAGCGGCGGTGCCTGCGACATTGCGTCACTCGCGGGTCGGCTGCTCATCATCATGTCACACGAGCGGCACCGGCTGCGTGATGCAGTGGACTACGTGACCTCGCCCGGTTATCTGCGCGGGCGTGCACAGCGCCGTGCGACCGGGTTGACTGGCGGCGGTCCATCAGCGCTGATCACCACGCTCGGAGTCTTCGGTTTCGATGCGGAGACCGGTGAGGCCGTACTAGGGTCACACCATCCCGATGTATCTATCGAGCACATCCGCGAGCACACAGGGTGGCCGCTACGGGTGTCGCCGGTTGTCGGGGAGACGCCGACACCGAACGGCGAGGAACTGACGATTATCCGGCGGCTCGACCCGAAGGGCTTCTGGACGCGAGGGCTTGTCCAATGAGCTTCGCTGAGGTCCGCGCGGCAACGGTGAACGCGAAAAATGGCCCAAAGTCCTGG
>JBGPNN010000018.1:0-25389 GCA_041487495.1 bacterium | reverse complement strand
GCCGTCAACTCGTCGAAGTACACCGGCACGGTCAACACGGTTTTCGCGGCCCAGAACGCCCGCTGGTTCCAGATCAGCAGGTAGCCCGTGATTCCGGAGATCATCGCAAGCACCAGCCCGAGGAATGACCAGATCCAGGTCAGCTCACCCGGTCTCTTGTACTCGCCCAAGAAGTACATCCGGTAGATTCGCAAGATGATGCAGACAATGACGCCGTCGGCCGCGTATTTGTGGACGCCGCGCCACAGCCAGCCCAGCGGGGCCTCGTGTTGGATATGCAGGATGGAGTTGTACGCGCCGGTGGTTGTCGGCTCGTACCACCACATCAGGACGACGCCCGTGATGACGGTGACCAACCAGAAGTAGTAGAGCATGGGGCCCAGCAGGAAGAACGGATTCGCCTGCCTCGTCACCAGCGTCTCGTCGAACAGGTCGAGACGCCCGCGCCGATCCCGGTACCACTCGCCGAGAGTGCCGAGAGAGTTGGCCATCACGCGATCCCGCCCGATTCCACCCGTTTGGCCAGGATGCGGTCGCCCTCGATTGCGTAGAAGAACGTCCGCGGCGGCCGTGGGGCCGGCCCCGACACCACGCGGCCCGGCACGGCCGCATCGGCAGGATCATAGATGCTCAGGTGGCACGGGCACGCCATCAGCGCGTGCTGGCGCTGCGTCGGCGGGACGTAGCCGCCGTAGCCTGCGGTGACCTCTTTCCATTCGCGCACGAAGTTGTAGATACACCCCAGGTGTGGACAGATGCGCGAGAAGATGATGATGTCGCTCTCGGAAAACGGCGGGGTCTCGCCGGTGGCCTTCTTCACCCAGTCCCACGGCAGCCGGATCTTATTTGGCAACCGGATGACCACGCCGGGCACGGCCGCGGTCTTGAACCCGTCCGGAGTGTACTGCGGGTATTTCTGCGTGTAGACGAAGTACTTAAAGTCCCAGGGGTTCTTGAGCTCGTCCATGGTGGCCGCGACGACGGGCTCGCCGACCGGCTCGTCGTGAGCGGCCGGCGTCACGAGGGCAAACGGATCGACGTTGGGCTTGAGAAAGCGCAACAGCGGCGACGCAAACGCAACCAACCCGGCCGTGATCGGGAGGCCGGCCGCAATCTTGAGCAATCGCCGTCGACTGACTCCGCCGCTATCCTGCGCCATTACCTCATCCCTGATCCAGGATACACAGACTGGCGCGGCAGTGCAAAGGCCGCCGCGGGCGTCACTGCTGGCCCCGGGCGGGCACGTAATCGTACATGAACGTCCGCACGAAGTCCACCAGAGCCCAGATCTCGTCCTCTTTCAGCTTGCCACGATACGGCGGCATCAGCCCGTGGCCATCCGCGATGCGCTGGAACAGCTCGGACGGTTTGCGCTGCGCGAGCAGGTTGTAGTCGGAAAATACGCCGGGGCCGATGCCTCTGGCCCATCCCCAGACCTTGGCGTCCATCTGTGGAGTGAGCGCGCCGCCGCGTCCACCACCGGCCGTGCCGTGACAGTCGGCACAGGTTGCCGACTTCCGACTGAGCTCCCGGGCAAACTTCTCGTCGAGGTCGATGGCCCGGGTCTCGTAGATCTCCCTGGCCAGCGTGATCGTCTGGGGCGTCGTGGAGAAGCTCCAGGCGTAGAAGAGTGCGTCCCAGATCTGCGCGTCGCTGAGGCTGCTCGGCCACTGGTTGGCACCGTACGCGGCCTTCGGCCCGAACGCCGGCATCGCGGTGTGCGGGCGGCCCAGCCTGATCGTCTCGAACAGCGAAAACGGCGAGTTGAGACGCATCGCGATCTGGTTGTGGAAATTGGCGGGCCGCGACGGCAGCGTCTCGCCCTCGCGCTTGATCCCGAGCAGCGCGAAGAAATCGGTCATGGGGTCCTTGTGCGGCGCGTTGAGCGTCGCGGCGGCCGGGCCGTTGCCGAGTCCTTCGGTGCCGTGACAGGCAAAGCAAATCTGCTCAAAGGTCTTGCGGCCCCGCGTCGCGGACGGGCGGGGGCTCGTCGGCAGCAAGGCCGTCGGCGGCGGCGCCTGGATCAAGCCGGCCCCCGCAGTCGCGGCGTCGCCCCGCACCTGCACGGTCGGCTGGCAACCGGTGGTGACGAGGACGACAACAACGAGCGCGGGAACGAGCCGGGCAGCAATCGTGCGCAGACGGACGTTCCTCATACTCAACAGCGGTATCGGTTCCACACCGCTGGGGCAACTCCTCCCCCCGCTACCCGTGGCCGCCGGTCTCGTCATCGCGGGCGGTCGCGGCGCGGGCCAACCCGATGGCCAGCAACACGGCCAGGAATCCGGCGGCCGCCGGGGCCGGCCAGGACCGCACCCCGGGCACGCCGGCGACCGTCAGCGTCAAGAGGCCAGGCGGGATCGCGCGACCCGCCGCTCGGGCGTAGGTCTGGCCATGGTTGGTCACCGGAGACAGGGGATCAAGCTGCGATGAACGGATCTGGGCTGGGGCCGCGGCGAAGACGGCCAGCCGCTCGATGGGCATGACGGTCGACCGGCTGAGCGGGATGTCGCCCGAACCCGCCACGCTATATGCGACGGCCACACGATACGCGCCGGGACGGACGGTGAGGCGATCCAGGATGCGCGAACCGTCCAGGCGGGGCCGCACAAATCCATCGTGATACGTGATGTAGCGGGCGCCGTCGGGCACCGGCAGCGCCACGTCGCCCTGAAACGTCTCGTTCGTGGGGTTCTCGAGGTTCAGCACCTCGGAGACACGCACGTAGCCGCGGTTCACGTCGATCGCCACCACCATCAGCGCCACGCGGAGCGCCACGCGGTCTGGCGCGGCGGCCGCGCGCACCACCCCTGGCCCGCCGCCGAGGACGGCGAGGATGACCGCGGCCAGTATCGCGACGAGCGACAGCCGGCTCACGGCTGCGGTCCGGGTCCGGCCGGCGTCTGGGAGAGCGCCGCGGCGTTGGTGAGCGCCGCGGCGTCGCTCTCCAGCGCGGCCCGCTGCGCCTGGTAGTCCTGATCGGACAGCTTGCCCGTGGCCCAGTCCAGGTCGAGATCGTGGAGCGCACGCAGCAGGGCAGCCCGTGCGGCCTGCGCCGACGCGCGAGGATCGCGGGCCGGGATAGGCTGGCGACGGAGGGCCGGGCGCACCAGATAGATGCCGGCCACCGCGGCGATCACGAACAAGGCGACCTCGATCATGGGCCCACGGCGACGGCAGGTCGCCTTCGCTCGGGAATCGCGGAGAACAGCGCGCCGATGGCCAGCACCGCGCCCCCGGCCCACAACCACGAGACCAGCGGGTGGAGCAGGACGCGCAGCGTGGCGTCGCCCTCTCCGGTCCATTCCGACAGGATGATGTAGACGTCTTCGCGCGGTGACGAGCGGATCGCGACGTGGTGCATCGCCTGCTGCTGTGAGCGGTAGAAATATTGCTGGGGGACGGATGTCCCGGCCTCCCGCCCGCCGGCAAACACGCGCACGCGTGCACCGGTCACGTCGATACCGGGGAGCGTCGAGGACTCCAGCCCGGCGTACTCGAGGTCGTACCGCCCGATATGCATCCGCTGGCCAGGCCGCAGCGTGGCCTGCGCCTGCGTGTCGAAGAGGCTGCTGGCGGTGATCCCGACCAGCATCAACAGGATGCCGAAGTGCACGATGTAGCCGCCATAGCGCCGGCGGTTGTGCCCGAGCAACCGGGCAAAGGCGACGATGATGTGCTCGCCGCGCCGCATCCGCACACGGGTGCCGCGCGCCGCTTCGAGCGCGATCGTCGCGGCCACGAACAACGCCAGCGCGAAGACCAGTAGCGCCTCGGGTTGGCGGATCCCGACGGCGGCCAGCAGCAGCGCCACGGTGAGCGCGGCGGCCGCGGGGAACGCAAAGTTGCGTGCCAGTTGCTCTGGTGTGGCCCGCTGCCAGGGCATCAGCGGCCCCAGACCCATCAGCAGGAGAATACCCGCGGCGATCGGCACCATCACCGCGTTGAAGTACCCAGGTCCCACGTTGATCTTCACACCGCGGAACACTTCGGTGAGCGACGGGAAGATCGTCCCGGTGAAGACGACGACCGCGGCCGTCACGAACAACAGGTTGTTGGCGAGAAACGCCGTCTCCCGGCTGAGCACGGCTTCGACGCTCCCCCGGCTGCGCAGGGCGTCCCACCGCCACGCCAGCAGCCCGAACGCCGAAACGAGGAGCGCCGCGAGAAAACCCAAGAAGAGATACCCGATCGGCGTCACGGCAAACGCGTGGATCGAGGAGAGCACCCCGCTGCGAACCAGGAACGTGCCGAAAATGGTCAACCCGAAGGTCAGCAGCACGAGGGCGACGTTCCAGGAGGCGAGCATGCCGCGGCGTTCTTGAATCTGGATCGAATGGAGGAACGCGGTCGCTGTCAGCCAGGGCATCAACGCCGCGTTTTCCACCGGGTCCCAGGCCCAGTACCCGCCCCACCCCAAGACCACGTACGACCATTTCGCGCCGAACAACAGACCCACACTGAGGAACATCCATGCCACGAGCACCCACCGCCGTGCAAGGACGACCCACGTCTCGTCGAGCCGGCCGCTGACAAGGGCGGCCACGGCCAGCGCGAAGGGGATGCTCATCCCCACGAAGCCGAGATACAGCATCGGCGGGTGCGCGGCCATCCACGGGTTGCGCAGCAATGGATTGAGACCGCGGCCGTCGGGCGGTGGCGGGACCAGCGGCGAAAAAGGATTGCTGGCGGTGGCCAGGAGGATCGAGAAGAACGCGGCGATGACGAACAACGTGGCCATCGCCGGCCCCTCGAAGTCGGGGTGCGCGCGGAGACTGCGGATCCCGATGACCATGTAGCCGGCCAGGATGATTGCCCACAGCAGGAGCGCGCCGTCATGGCCACCCCAGAACGCGGTCAACGTGTAGAACATCGATTGCGTGGACTCGCTGGCGGTCGCCACGAACCTCACCGAGAAATCGCGGGTCGCGAATGCGACCGTGAGGGCGGCCGCCGCCAGGGCGATGAAGCCCGCCCAGACGAGTACGGCCCGGCGCCCGGCTTCGAGCAGCCCACCGTGTTGCCGGCGCAGGCCCAGGACGGTCACGGCCAACCCGTAGAGCGCGACGGCCACCGCGGCCAGCAGCGCGAACCGGCCAATGTCACCCAAAGCCGCCGCCTCCAAGACGCCGCTCCACGGCCTCCAGCCGGGACGCCACACGCCACAGCGCGGCGACCAGCGCCAGCCAGAGCACGCCCAGCACCAGCAGGAGTGCGTGCGGGCTCACGCGTTCACCGGTCTGGGTGCTTTTCTTTGTACTCGACGGGATGCGTGGTAATGACCTGCGTGGCCTGGAAGAGGCCGTTCCGGTCGAGGCGACCCTCGACCAGCACTTGCCGGCCCTCCGCAAAGAGATCGGGCAGAGCGCCCGTGTATCGCACGGGATAGCGCGCGGATCCGTCGCCGATCACGAACCGCACTTCGCCGGGCAACCGCTGGACAGACCCCGGATCCACGCGTCCGGCCAACCGAATCCTCGACTGGTGGAGTTGGGGCCGGCCGGCAAACTCCGCCGGCGTGAGGTAATAGACGATGGACGAGCGGGCGCCCTGATAGGCGGCGAACCCGAGCGAGGTCACGATCACCGCGGCGCCGATGAGCAGTTTGCGCCGAGCCGCGGTCATGAACCCGAGCTCGTTGGGGTACGAGGAGGCGCCGCAGTCGTCGACGCGGCATCCGCCAGGTCGGCGATCAGACGCTGCCGTGCCACAAGCGACAGCACATAGACGGCGAACAGCGTCCCGACGACCAGGTAGGCGGCCACGACGAACGTCACACTCAACCGCCGCCTTCCAACGAGGTCACGAGCCGGTCGAGCGCGCGCTCCTGCCGGAGGCGTAGGATCAGCAGCGCGACGAACGTGACGAAGAACGCCGCGATGTTCACGAGCAGAGGCGCGAGCATGCTGGCCGGCAGCGCCGGGCCTTCCGGTCTGAAGACCGTGGGCTGTGGGTGCAGGGTTCGGAGCAGGATCGCGGACCAGTGGATCAACGGCAGGTCGAGCACGCCGATGAGCGCGATCAGCGCCGCGGCGCGCGCGCCGCGGGCGCCGGGCGCCCACGAGCGGACGACGAGGTACCCGACGTAGATGAACCAGAGGATCAAGGTCGTGGTCAACCGGGCATCCCAGGTCCACCACGTCCCCCACACCGGCCTACCCCAGATCGCACCGGACAGCAGCGTCATCGAGATGAAGAGGACGCCGAGCTCGCCGGAGGCGTGCGCCAGCCGGTCCCAGTGAGCATCGCGGCGCCACAGGAAGAGCGCGCTACCGAGAAAGCACAGCCCCAGGGCGACGTACGCCATCAGCACGCTGGGCACGTGCACGTACATGATGCGCTGGGGAAGCCCCTGGATCGCTTCCTCGGGCGCCACAACGAGCGCCCACGTGGTGCCGACCAGCATGAGGATTCCGGCGAGGATTAGCAGCAGCCGCACGAGCGGATCACTCGTCCACGATGACGTCGAACAACAGCACACTCGTGGCAGCGAACAGCATATCAAACGCCCCCAGGAGTTGCAATTGCGCGCCCACGGCCCGCAGCGGTTGGCCATCGAGGATGCCGGCTGTCGCGCCCACCGCCGCGATAAGCGCCGGCAAGATCACCGGGAGCATCAGCATCGGCAGCAGGACCTCGCGCAAGCGCGCCTGCGCGACGACCGCGCTAAGCAGCGTGCCGACCACGGCGAGGGCGAGCCCCCCGAGCACGAGCGGGAGCGCCAGTGCCGGGAGGCGTGTCCAGACCTGCTCGGTGAAGAGCGCCCCGAACACCGGGAGCGAGACCGCCTGGACGACCAGCAGTACCAGCCAGTTGCCCGCCGTCTTGGCGATCATCACGGCCCCGCCGTCGATCGGCGCCAGGCGCAGCGCGGTCAGCGATTCGCGGTCTGGCGCGAACGTCCGCGCAAACCCGAGGGCGGCGCCGAACGCATAGGTCACCCACATCGCCACGGGCGCCGAGGCCGGATCCGCCCGCGCGGCTCCCAACACGATCACCAGCAGCAGGGCGAGCAAACCCATCGTCATGAGAATTTCGCGCGTCCGCCACTCGAGCCGCAGTTCCTTCGTGAGGATGAAGCGCACCGTTGTCATCGCGCCGGGACCCTCAGACGACGTGCCCGGCGCGCTCACCGCCGGACCTCCCCAAATTGCACGGCGAGCTGCGCCCCGTCAAGGGCCTGCGGGGAGGCCGCCTCCGTCAGACGGCCGGCGTGCAGCACGGCGGCGCGATCGGCCAGCGATCGGGCCTCGTGCACGCCGTGCGTCGCGAAGAGAATCGTCCGCCCGTGCGAGCGCTGTGCGCGCAGCAGCCGCTCGACCCCGGCCGCCGCATCGAGGTCGAGCCCCGTAAACGGTTCGTCGAGGATCAGCAGGTCTGGTTCGTGCAGGAGTGCCCGCGCCAGGTCGGCCAGCTGCCGTTGCCCTCTGGATAGGCTGCGGACGCGACGGGTGCGCATCGCGCCCAGTGCCATCTCGTCCAGCAGCGCATCGACGCGGTGACCCTCCACCCCGTACAAACCCGCGAAGAACCTCAGGTTTTCGTCCATGGTGAGGTTGTCGTAGAGTAGCGACTCGTGCGAGACAAACCCCACGCGCCGGCGCACGGCGGCGGAGCGACCCGCCGTGGTACCGAACACACGCACGGTCCCGCGGGTGGGCGTCAGCAGCATCGCGGTCATGCGCAGGAGCGTCGACTTGCCGGAGCCGTTGGCCCCGAGCACGGCCACAGCCTCGCCACCGGCCACACACAAGTCGACCCCACGCAACACGGGCCGGTGATCAAATGACCGCACCACACCGGCGAACTCTACCACCCAGCGGCCGGCGCTGATGGGGAATTACCCCCGGACCGGATCGGGCTGCGCGCTGGTGGTGCGGCGGGCGAGGAGTTCCACCAGCCCTTCGATGGCCTCCACCGGAAAGAAGAGGAACGGATACCCGCGGTGATCCGTGGTCTCGGCGTCCTCATGCCGCGCGTCGATGCCACGCAGCCCCTCTTGCGCGTCGGCAACCTGATTGGCGACCGCGACCTGCAAGATGAGGTTGATCTCCCGAATGCGTTGGGTGGCCTGACGGCGTTGGCGGCGGGTCATGCCCGGCGCGTCGTCGAGGTTCCGGATGAGGGTCCACTTTTCCTTGACGAGTTCGTGGTGGGGTCCCTCCGAGGACAGAAAGCGGTCTGGATTGTGTTGCAGGTCGAGGAGCAGGCGCTGCAGCCTGCGGCGTTCCTCGTCGGCGCGGCCGCCGCCGGCGAACGGTAGAAACAGCGTCGCGGTCACGGTGGCATAGGTCGGCGGGCTGATGCCGAAGAACGCCCGCATGATCGCATCGGTGGCCCGATCGTAGCGGCCCCCGCCGATGCCGTGGATGAATAGATCGGCCACCGCGAGCCGTGCAAACGCGGTAAGCGTCAGCGCGCGCGGCCGGATGGGCGAGGAGGCAAATGCTGGCTCACGGGGATCCGCGGGTAGCCGCGCGACGGTTTGCCCGTTCGCCACGAGGCTCCCGGCCTCCGTATCCACGAAGAGGGGCCATCGCCTGCCGTCCGCCACGAACCAGAAGGGCGCCTCAACGCGCGCGCCCTCGACCGCGAGGTCGGGGAACGGCTGCGCGCTCGTACGGATGCCGTAGTGCTCACGGTACGACGCCAGGCAGGCGTTGTGCAGTGTTGCGAAGCGGCCGGCCTCGGTCAGGATCGCAAGCGCAAACCGGCGGAACGCTTCGCTTCGCACGAGGTGCGACACCGGCAGATCCAGGTACGGCCTGGGTCCTTCCAGCGCCCGACGCGCGGCGGTGATGGCCCCCGGCAGTCTCGCGTGCGCCGGAGGTGGGAGCAGCACGCGCGCGCGTTGCCACGCCTCCGCCAGCCCCGGCTCATTGAGCGTGGCCAGGTGCGCATCGATTGCCTCGACGAACGCGCGCCACTGTTCCGGCGTTGGCGCATCGAGCGCCTCGGCCGGGACATCCGGGCCGGCCGACGACAGCAGCACGCGCGCGCGTCCCAGCCGACCGTTCATCCGAGGCACGTCGGCCGCGACTTCTTCCAGTGCGTCGCTGTCGACGATCAGGTTGAGCCCAACCCCTCCGGGGGCAACCAGCCGCGCCATGGCGAGGTACTTGATCCAGATGCCGGGATGCACGAGGACCGGCTGGTGGCCGGTGCATAACAGGAGCCCGCTGTGCCCAGGGGTGACCTCGATACCCAGGCTTCGCGTGTACGCCGCGGCCAGCGCCAGGGTTTCGGCGCGGGCGTGGCGGCGTAAGTCGCGCAGCCGCACGGCGCCGACGACCACATCCGCCGCGTCGAGCGCGGCTTGGTTTGCCCGCGCCACCCCAAGCCACGACGCGAACGGCGGCGCCTCCACCGCCGCCGGCGATGAGGTTGGGATCTCCAGTTCGAAGGCCGGCCACTCGATCGGCCCTCCGGCGGGATGCATCAAATCAGCCCGTCCCACCGGGCCACGCCGATCTCCTCACGACAGAGAACCGGCTCCCCGTACTCACGGTAGATCAGCCGGCCGAAGTAGCGATTGAAATCACGGATCTCATCCAGGATCCAGGCGTTCCCGCGCGCGTCGCTGAACTGCGAGGCATACGCCCGAATGGCTCCCATCTTCGTCTCGACGTGCTGGGAGATGTCTACGATGAACGAGGGGTCGATGTGGAGATTGTAATGCGTGCTGAAGAAGTGATAGACGCGCCGGGGATAGTGCGGCTCACCCCGCATGTCGGTCTTGGTCAGTTTGGCCCAGAAGCGCGCCGCCTCGGCGATCGCGCACGCCGCGAGGTGATCGGGATGCGCGTCCACCCAGTAGGGGACGAACAGCATATCAGGCCGCACCTCGCGGATGACTTCGGCGACCTTGCGCCGGGCGTCCAGCGTATGTTCCAGGGAGCGGTTCGGCAGATCGAGTGTAATCCGACGCGTGACGCCCAGCAGCCGCGCGGCCTCGGCGGCTTCCCGGGCCCGGCGCTCCGGTGTGCCTATCGGCGTTGGCTCGCCGTTGGTCAGATCGCACATGACGACCTCGTGCCCCTGGGCCAGCAGCGCGCAGACCGTGCCGCCGAGGGCGATCTCGATATCGTCGGGATGTGGGCCTATGGCGAGGGCACAAGCCACTGCTTCACCTCGCGCTCCAGCACATCGTCGTAGTACCGCCTCCGGACGTCGACCTCGTCCAGGCCGCCCCAAAACCGTCGATCGGGATTCTTGTAAATCCGTGGGGTCGGTAGTTCTTTGATGCGCAGTCGCTGATGCGCGGCCTGGATCCACACTTGAAGCGGCATCCCGTACGACGGCTCGGTCAACCGCATGCCGCGCAGCGCGTCGACCCGGTACGCCTTGAACCCGCAGAACGCGTCGGTGATCGAATAGCCGGTGATCGCCCGCAGCCGGGCCGTGATCTCTTCGTTCAGGCGCCGGCGATCAGGCGGCGCCGGATCGCCGCCGAGGCCGGGATCGAGATACCGGCTGCCCGACACGATATCGGCGTCTCGCAGCGCCGCGACGAACTCCGGGATCTGCCCGGGTTCGTGCTGCTCATCGCAATCGATGGTCACCACCGCATCGTACCCGCGCTCAACCGCATACGCAAACCCGTCGATCAGTGATTGGCCGTACCCGTGGTTCTCGGGATGTGCGATCACGCCGATGCCGGCCTGCCGCTTTAGGATCTCGGCCGAGCCATCCGTGGACCCATCGTCCACAACCAAAATATCCGCTTTGGGCGCGGCCCGGCGCACCTGCTCCAGCACCCCCGCGAGGGTCAGGCGCTCATTGTACAGCGGCATCACGATCAGGGTGCGCCCCGCGGCCATGGCAGCTGAAGCCTCGATGTTGGTCCAGTCCACATCGACAAACAACGCGCGTGCCACGCCGCCTATGCCCGAGCGGCGCTCCACCCGCAGGTTACAGGAGCTTCGCGCCGTTGATTTGCAGCTTAAAGTCGCACCCGAGGAACGTCGCGGCCCGCCGACACATCAACATTCGGCCGAGGAAGATCTCGAAGTATTCCATCACCTGCGAAATCGCCGTGTCAATCGTCAGTTCCAACGTCACTGTCTTGCTCTTTTCTTCGACGCGCAGAAATGAATGCTCGACCGCATAGTTGACCCGGTCGTGGATGTCAAAGGTGGCCGGGTCGGGATTACGGACGCGGCTGCGGTGCACGTCGGACTTGTCGGCCAGGATGACCGCCGCCCCGACGGCGCTGACCGCGGCGCCGTGGCTTTCCTCGTGGTTGCCGATGGCGCCCATGACCGTCGCGCGCTCATCCGCCAGCATCCCCAACCGCACAAGGATTCCGTCGGCGAGCACGGCTCCCGTGTGCTCGTGGTTGGCCCGGCTGACCAGGTTCCCGATGTCGTGAAGGTACGCCGCCATGGCGGCCAGCTGCACCACGCGCTCGTCGTGGCCCAACCGGCGCAAGACGTTGCCGGCGATGCTGGACGTCAGGTTCGCGTGCCGCGCGCCGTGCTCGGTGTAGCCGATGATCCCGGTGTATTCGTTGGCCTTGGTGATGAACGCGTCCACTTCGGGATCCCGTTTGACATCGTCGAGGGTCGGGATGGTTGGGCGAACGGGAACGTCGGTCACTCTTCGATCTTGCCCTCGCTCTTCGCACGGACGTAACTCACCGAGCTGCGATCCGCTTTGACCCGCATGTTGGGTGCCAGGTCCAGGGTGAGCACATCTTCTTTGAGGTCGGCGACCGTCGCATGGATCCCACCGACGGTCACGACACGGTCGCCGCGCTTCAACCCGCCGAGCATGTCCTGCCGCTTTCGCGCCTGCGCCCGCTGGGGGCGGATCAACAGGAAATACCACACGAAGAAGAAGACGACCAGCGTGAGGACGAACGGTATGGGCGTTTGCTGACCCGTCATGGCGCACCCCCCGGCGGCCAACAGGTTCCACGACGGTCGATCAACTCCTGCCTACCACGGTGTCGTGTAGGCGCCGCGGACGCGCGCCATCCAATCCGGGTAGCGACCTTCGCGCAGCGCCTGCCGGGCATCGCGGGCCAGACGACCCATGAACGCCAGGTTGTGATACGTGGCCAGCCGGGGCCCGAGCATCTCGTCGGCCGCAAAGAGATGCCGCAGGTACGCGCGCGTCGTCCGGGCGCATACGCGGCAGGGGCAGTCCGGGTCCGGCGGTCGCAGGTCGTCACGATACGCCGCGTTACGGATGTTCACGCGGCCCAGCGCGGTGAAGATGACGCCGGTGCGCGCGACGCGGGTCGGCAGCGCGCAGTCAAACAGGTCGATGCCGCGCGCGATCCCCTCCAGCAGGCTGGGCGGGCTGCCGACCCCCATCAAGTATCGCGGCCGGTCGGACGGTAACTCGGCGACGACGACCTCCAGCAGACGATACATCAGGTCGTGCGGCTCCCCGACGGACAGCCCGCCGATCGCGAACCCGGGAAACTCGAGCGCCACAGTGCGGCGGGCGGCCTCGGCGCGCAGGTCCGGATCGAAGCCGCCCTGGATGATGCCGTAGAGGACACCGCCGCCGACGCGGGCGTGATGCTCGCGGGCCCGCGCCGCCCAGCGCAGCGTCTGCTCAAACGCCGCCCGCGCCTCGGATGGTTCGTGCGGATAACCCAGCAGGACGTCGAGTGGCATCACGACGTCCGACCCCAGCACGCGCTGAAAATCGATCACGCCCTCAGGAGTGAACCGGTGCGGGCTGCCGTCGATCGGCGAGCGGAACGTGACGCCCTCCTCATCCAGCGCGCGCATCTTCGCCAGGCTGAAGACCTGGTAGCCTCCGCTGTCCGTCAGGATGGATCCCGGCCAACCCATGAACGCGTGCAGGCCGCCGGCGCGCGCAATGACCTCGGCACCCGGCCGGAGATAGAGATGGAACGCGTTGGCCAGGATCATCTGCGCGCCGGTCTCCGCGACCTCGTCGGGCATCATCGATTTCACGGTGGCGTTGGTACCGACCGGCATGAAGGCCGGTGTCTCGATCACGCCGCGTGGCGTGTGCAGCCGGCCCAGGCGAGCGCCGCCCGCGCTCTGCAAGAGGAGTTCAAAGTGCATCGGATGGTCTACGGATAGATCCCGCGGGTGATGAGCGCCCTGGCGACCCGGTCCACGGCGCGCTGCAGCGCGGCCAGACGCAGGTTGATCCCCGGGGCATGGGCCACCTCGAACACGTCGCGGACGCTGCGGACCATCAGGCGCTCCAGGCGGTGGTTGATGTCGTCCTCGCTCCAAAACAGCGATTGCAAATCTTGGACCCACTCAAAGTACGAGACGATGACGCCGCCGGAGTTGGCCAGGATGTCGGGCACCACGGTCGTCCCGCGGGCGTCGAGGATCGCGTCGGCTTCGGGAGTCGTCGGGCCGTTGGCACCTTCCACAACGACCCGGGCCCGGATGCGGTCGGCGTTGTCAGCGGTGATCTGACCTTCCAGGGCGGCGGGCACCAGAAAGGTGCAGGGCAGTTCGAGCACATCGCGGTTCGAGATCGCTTCGGTACCCGGGAAGTCCACCACGCTGCCTGTCGCCGCCGTGTACTGTTGCAGGACGGCGAGGTCGAGGCCGGCAGGATCGTGGATGCCCCCGCGCACGTCGCTCACGGCAATCACTTTGCACCCCTCCTGCCACATCAGCCGGGCGGCGTTGGCGCCGACGTTGCCAAATCCCTGCACCACGACGGTCGCGCCCCGCCAGGGCACATCCAGCATGCGGGCAGCCTCGCGGGCCGCGATCATCACACCGCGCCCGGTGGCTTCGACCCGTCCCACCGAACCGCCGATGCTCACGGGCTTCCCGGTGACCACGGCAGAGATGGTATGCCCGTGGTGCATGCTATACGTATCCATGATCCAGGCCATGATCTGCGCGTTGGTCCCCACATCCGGTGCGGGGATATCGCCGTGAGGATTCATGAGGATGGAAATCTCGGAAGCATACCGGCGGGTGAGGCGTTCCAGCTCGCCCTGAGAAAGCGTCTTCGGGTCGACGATGACGCCGCCCTTCGCTCCGCCGTAAGGCAGGTTCACCAGCGCGCACTTCCAGGTCATCCACATGGCCAGGGCCCTGACCTCGTTCAAGGTCACGTCCTGGTGGTAGCGGATGCCGCCTTTGGTGGGCCCCAGGATGACGCTGTGATGGACGCGGTAACCGGTGAAGACCCGGATCGACCCGTCATCCATCTTCACCGGGAAATGCACGGTGAGTTCCCGCTGTGGTGTACGGAGGAATTCGTCGACGCCGCGCTTGAGCGAGAGGCGGCGGGCGGCCTGGCCGAACTGCCGGAGGGCCATCCCCCAGGGATCGTCCCGCACGGCCGCCGGAGCGAGCTGCTCCCCGCGCAGGCTCGCCCCCTCAATGGGATTCCGTGGATCTGTCATCGGTTACCTATGTGCCCCATTCGCCACTCGACCGCCGGGTTCCGGCTATCGTGGAGGTGTTGCTGCCCTACCGCTCAACACTATAGAATGACGGCGGACCCGCCGCCATACCGGAGGATCGTATGCCAGACGAGCAGGCTGGGGAACTGACGCGTGAGCAGAAAATCGCCGCCCTCAAGGCGAAAGCGGATGCCCTGAAGGCCCAACGAACCGCGACACAGGCCCCCGCGGGTGGCGGTGCTGTGGGTGCGCAGCCCGCCGCCAAAGCGCCTGCCGCTCCCGGCGCGCTAGACGTGCCGGTCTCGTCATTGAACCCGGGCGGTCGCCCCGGCGCGCCGCTGAAGGCGCCGGCCCTCACCGCCTATGGCACGATCAACAACAGCGTCGAGATCCGCGGCGAGGTCAGCGAAGACGACAATCTCAAGAAGCTGCTCGGCGGGTTGGGCGCCTACCAGAACCCCGTGCGCAGCAGCGCGTGGCAGGTGGACTACCGCTATTACGCCGAGGCTCGCCGCCGCCTCGAGGCCGCCGGGTACAAGGTCAGCGAGAAGGACTACCGTGACCGGCCGATCAAGAACTGGAGCCCGACCTCGCGCGGGTGGACGCGCGTCCAGCCGTAGCGCGCACTACTTGTCCATCGCCCGCTTCCCGCCCCAGCGAGCGATGATCTGGTCGTCATACTGGTCGGCGGTGCCCAACACCGCCATAACCGACGCCTTCAACTCGTTCTTGTCACAGGTGGAGCCCACGATGTTCTGCTCGAACGTAATGCTGCCCTCTTTGTCGAGGCCGAAGGCGCCAAAGCGCATGTCGTAGTTCTCGCGCAGCAGGTATTCCAGCAACTCCGGCGTCTTCTCCGCACCGTTCACCACGTACGCCCGGCAGTTGATGACCGTCTCCTTGTCGCCCCAGGGGAGGATGAACACCTGCGCCACGGCCGATCCCATCATCAGATAATAGGCTGGCATATCGTCGCGCGCGTTGGCCATCTCACCGAACAGATCCTTCATGTACTGGCCAATCTTCTCGAAGTGCGCCTTCTGAGCATCCGTCTTAAACTCCACGTCTATGGCCCTCCCTCGCTGCTCATCTGACGTTCCACGTGAACCGTGCCATCCTTGCACCGTATCACGAGCGCCTGCGCCTTGCCCGCCGCGCCTGATGGCAGATGCGGCACCAGCAGCGGGCCGAGGGATTCATCCATGACCCGCTCCCAGTCACGCCGGTTGGCGGCCGAGCCGTAGCGATCGAGCAACCACTGGACGAAGCTTTCGTCCCAATGGAGATCCACGCCGTGCTTGCGATATCGATCGGACAGATCGGCCAGCAGGGACTCCTGGATCCAGCGCCGCCGCATCACATCAGAACGCAGGACGTCCGTGCATGCGAGATCCACCTGGGCGGCCAGCGGCTCACCCAGGACGGCCGCCACGTCGAGCGCCGAGCGCCGCTGTACGGGCGCCTCGTCGCGGCGAAACCCGATCGGGCGTCCCGACTCGGCCGTCACCGCGGCCGTCAAGAGTACCACGGTATCGCTCAAGTACAATCGCTTCCCGCGACCATCCGTGATCGCGCCCTCGACGATGGCCTGTGTCAGCACCTCGCGCACCTGCAGGCGTCGATGTTCTCCAAGCGCAGCACGCACCACGGCGTCTGCGCCAGGCGATGCAGTGGCACCGCATCGTCGTAGCCAACGTACCCCGGCGGCGCGCCCACGAGCATGGTCACGTCCGCGGGGTGGACGAACCGGCTCAGATCGATGGCGATCTCGCGGGTTTCCGAGCCAAACAGGGCCCCGGCCAGCACCTCCGCGAGGGCACTGCCGTGCCCGGCGGCGTCGCCCGCCAGCAGCACGACGGCGTTCGGCCTGGCAGGACGCACGTCCATCCCGCGCATCGTGACCTGCAGCCGGTTGAGCAGCGCCTGGATGTCGTCCTCGGCCAGCAGCGCGCGCTCCGCGAGCCGTACGGTCAGTATCTTCAACCGATCGTCGAGGGCCAGCGGCATCCCGATCATGCGCTCCGCAACCGTGCTGGCGTCCTGCTCGTCGACGGCCGTCTTCCCGTGCGTCACGGCGTGGGCCACGCACTGCTCCAGCAGATCAACCGCCTTGTCCGGAAAGTAGCGGTTGCGCAGGTACTGTTGGGCGAAGTCCACCAGCCAGCGCAGCACATCATCCCCGACCGTCACGCCGCGCAGCCGCGTCAGGACATCGCGCAGCACCCGCAGCACGTCGAGGGTTTGATCTGGCGACAGCTCCTGGACGCGAATCGGCTGGAAACGGCGCTCAAGCGCCGCGTCGGGCTCGATGAACCGCCGGTACTCGTCATCGGTCGTCGCCGCAATACACGCCATCTCCCCCCGCGCCAGAGCCGGTTTGAGCAGGCTGCCCATATCATCGCTGCCGGCTCGCCCGCCGGCGCCGATGACCGTGTGCACCTCGTCAATGAACAGGATCAGGCCATCCTGGCTGGCCTCGGCGATGACGCCCTTCATCCGGGTCTGCAGTTCGCCCACCACCCCGGCGCCCGCCACGAGCAGCGAGGGGAACAGCGCCATCACACGCGCGCCCGCCAGCACCGCGGGGACCTCACCGCGCACGATCCGCTGCGCCAGGCCCTCGACGATCGCGGTCTTTCCCACGCCCGCCGGGCCAACGAGCACCGGGTTGCGCTTGGTGCGCCGGCTCAGCGTTTCGATCATGAGGTCGATTTCCTCTGCACGACCGACGACGGGACTCAGTTTGCCTTCGTGCGCCTCGCGGGTCAGGTCACGGCCGAACTGCTCGAGGGTGGGCGTGGGCCGAGTGGCCCTGGGCCGGTAGGTGGCGTCCGTGGACGGGGATGTCGTGTCGCCCGGGCGCGCGGTCTCGGTCAGGGTGTAGCCCGCCGCGGCGAGGATGACCGCGGCGAGATCTCGCTCGGCCGCGTTGGCCATGCCGCGCTTCGTGGCGTGCTCAATGGCCTGACGGATGACATCGCCGTCGCTCAGCGGCGCGCCGAGGTCCCCGGTCTGGATCTTCTGATGCAGATAGGTCCGCAGCGCGGTGGCGTTGAGGCCCGCGGTCATGGCCTCGGCCATCGGGCCGTGTCGTTCCACGAGCGCCAGCAGCCAGTGATGCACTCCAAGGTGCTGGTGCCCGGGCTGGCGTGCTGACACGGCGTTCTGAACAAGAAGTTGCGCGCCGGGAGTCAGCGAAGCCCCGGCAATCGGATCATCCATGGACGGCCATCCTTCTTCGAGCGGTGTGCCACTCCCTGCGCTTAGACGATCAACATGGCGTCCCCAAACGAGTAGAAGCGGTAGCGCTCGTGGATCGCGGCATCGTACGCGCGCCGGATCAGGTCACGTCCCGCGAACGCGCACACGAGCATCAGCAGCGTGGTCTTGGGCAAGTGGAAGTTGGTGACCATCGCCTGCACCACGCGAAACCCCAACCCGGGATAGAGGAAGAGGTCGGTCCCCCCGCTCCCGGCGGCCACCCGGCCGTCCGCCGAGGCGGCCGTCTCCAGCGCGCGCACTGTTGACGTCCCGACCGCGACCACCCGGCCGCGCCTGCCGTTGATGGTGGCCGCGGCTTCGGGCGTGATGGTATAGTGCTCCACCTCCATCCGGTGCTCGCGGATGTCGTCGGCCACGACACGCTGGAACGTCCCCAGCCCGATGTGCAGCGTCACCGTAACGAACTCGACCCCCCGCGCCCGCAGCCCGTCGAGCAGCTCGGGCGTAAAGTGCAGACCGGCCGTTGGCGCGGCCACGGCGCCGTCGGCGCGGGCATAGACGGTCTGGTACTCATTGGGATCCGCGACCGGCGTGTGGATATAGGGCGGCAACGGCACCTCGCCGGCCTGACGGAGCACGTCGAGCATCTCGCCACCCTCTGCGGGGCGCACGGCACGACGGCCGTCGGTCAACCGTTCGCCGACTTCTATCTGTACCCCGTGCGATCGCAGTTCGACAATTTGGCCTGGCCTGAGCCGGCGGCCAGGACGCACCAGCGCTTCCCAGGCTCCGCCGGCCAGCGGGCGCAGCAGCAGCAACTCGATCGCGCCACCGGTGGGGACGCGCCGGCCGCGCAGCCGGGCGGGGAGCACGCGCGTGTCGTTCACCGCGAGCACGTCACCGGCACGCAGGTACTCCCGGATATCACGGAAGACGCGATGTGCCAGATGACCCGTTGCGCGATCGACGACGAGCAGGCGCGACGCGTCGCGCGGTGAGGCGGGACGCTGCGCGACCAGTTCGGCAGGCAGCGTGTAGTCGAAATCAGTCAGACGCATCGAGGGACGCGGGCCGCGTCACGGCCGCGGGCCGACGGCGACACCCGTGTAGTAGTAGCGGAGGATACCGGCGGCGTCACGACCGGCCAGCGCCTGGCCGCGCGCGCCCCACTGACTCATACCCACGCCGTGGCCGAACCCGCGGCCCGCGAACTCAACCGCCTCTCCGGCCGGGCGAATGACAAACAGCGTACTGCGAAGCGTATTCGCGCCCACGGCGATGCGAAACTCCTGGCCGCGCATCTCCGCGATACCTGAAGGGCCAGACAGCCGGAGCGACGTGACCCGCCCCGTCGGGCTCGTGGCGGCTATCTCCACGCGCTGCAGGCCACTGAGCGGGCGGCCGGCGCGCGCCACGCGGCTTTCTAGATC
This sequence comes from bacterium, assembly GCA_041487495.1. GTDB lineage: Bacteria > Sysuimicrobiota > Sysuimicrobiia > Sysuimicrobiales > Humicultoraceae > JBGPNN01. The sequence goes on along the minus strand of JBGPNN010000018.1, from coordinate 6,369 downwards.
GGCCAGCCCTAGGCGCAGCGTCCACTCGTGGGACTGGTTCGCCACGTCTTTCGAATAGGGATCATCGACGCCGCGCAGATACGGTGTCACTGAGCCCCAGACAAACTCGCTGCTCTCCGTCGCGCCGCCGGAATCGGTGTGATAGGCGGCGAATACCGGCCGGCCGCCATACAGCATGATGATACCCCGCGTGGCATCCACGGCTCCGGTCGCGCGCGGGTCTTCAGCGGCAACGCCGCCGTACACTTGCGAATCGGTCGTCGGGCGCACGTCATACCCCTCGGCCGCGTACCGCCCGGCCCAGTACAAGGCCAGCGAGCGCGCCGCGATGGCCTGGGCCCGCAGCGCCTCCGGCGGCCACCGGGGGTCCATCTCGCTGCGCACGACGCCGTAGAGGTATTCTTCGAGATCGAGCTCGTTGATCACGGTGAGTCGGCCCTGCGGCGTCCGCCGCAGTTCGAGGAGACCCCGATACGGTCTCCCGTTCACCTGCAGGAACCCGGCCCTCGGCTGCAGCCGCACGATGCCCGCGTACGTGACCCCGCCGACGTCAATACCGGCCGCGCCCGCGCGGGCCATCAGACGCCCGCCCTCGATCGTGTCCTGCCGCCCAGTGTCCACCTCGCTGGCGTCGACCGGGCCGTCCGACCCAATCGTCACCGCGTCGACCCCCACGACCAAGCCCACGCGCACCACGGCCGGCGGTTGAGCCTGCGTCGGCGAAGGTCCGGCCGCGAACAGCGCGCAGAGGGTCACAACCAGGGACAGGACGGCCGCGATCCGCATGATGCCTACCGGCGGATGAAGACGTTAAGAATGATCGTGAGGACGATGCTGACCAGAATCATTGTGCCGAGCGGAAAGTAGACCTTCACGTGCGGGTGGTCGATGACGATATTGCCGGGCAGCTGCGGCAGGCGGCCGCCGAGGGTGATGATCACGCCGACGACCGCGAGCATCACGCCCATCATGATCAAGAACCTGCCAACCAACGAGATGGGCGTCATGATGGGAACAGGTTCCCCTGGCCCCTCGGGGTGTCGGGTGGCGTCAGCCTGAGGTGCTGGTAGGCCGCGGTCGTCGCGCGCCGGCCGGTCGGCGTGCGCGCGATCAGCCCGGCCTTGAGCAGGAACGGTTCAACCACTTCCTCCAGCGTCTCGGGCTCCTCGTGCAGCGATGCCGCGAGCGCGTCGATACCGGCCGGACCGCCGCCGTAGGTTTGGATCAGCGTCTTAAGCAGGTCGCGATCGAGTCCATCGAGGCCGAGGTGATCCACCCCTTCGAATTCGAGCGCCTCGCGGGCGACCGGCGGCGTGATGACCCCGTCGGCCCGGACCTGGGCGAAGTCGCGCACGCGCCGCAGCAGCCGGTTGGCGATACGGGGCGTCCCGCGCGACCGCCGGGCGATCTCCTGCGCCCCGTCCGGCTGAATCGGCACTCCCAGGATGCCGGCCGACCGTTGGACCACCTGCATCAGTTCGTCCACGGAGAAGAAGTCGAGATGGTGGAAGATCCCGAATCGCTCGCGCAGCGGCGACGACAGCAGCCCCGCGCGGGTGGTGGCGCCAACAAGGGTAAACGGTCGCAGTTGATAACGCAGGGTGCGCGCGTGCTGACCCTTGTCGAGCACGAAGTTGACGCAGAAGTCCTCCATGGCGGGGTAGAGCAACTCTTCGATGGTGCGCGAGAGGCGGTGGATCTCGTCGATAAACAGCACGTCGCCGGGGCCGAGGTTTGTGAGGATCCCCATGAGGTCGCCGCCGCGCTCCAGAGCGGGTCCGCTGGTCGTGACGAACTCGGCGCTCATCTCGCGCGCGACAACCGCGGCCAGCGTCGTCTTCCCCAATCCAGGCGGTCCGTGCAGCAGGATGTGGTCCAGTGACTCGCCCCGCCCCTTCGCCGCCTGGATGCTGATGCGCAGTCCTTCGATCACACGCCCCTGGCCGATGCACTCGTCGAGCGTCTGCGGGCGCAGGGTCCGCAGGACCTTCTCTTCTTCGGCCGCGACCTGCGGGTCGATCTGCTGGCGTGTCATGCGCCCACCTGCAGGCGATACACTTCCTGGAACAGTCCTTCCGCCGAGTCGATGTGCGGCGCGCGGGCCAGGGCCTCGTCCACCATCCGGCGCGCTTCGGCGGCGCGGTGGCCCAACTGGCGCGTCAGCACCTCGGTGACTTCGTCCTTGAAGTCCGCGGGCTCGGCCTTCGCCGTCCCGACCTCCTCGCGCAGCAGTGCATACTTGCCCATTTTCCCGTGCAGCGCCGCGACAACCTTCTCGGCGGTGCGGCTGCCGATGCCCGGGAGGCGCCGCAGGAAGGTGATGTCGCGCCGCTCGATGGCATCGGCGATCTCATGCACCGATTTCACCATGGCGCGCAGCGCCTTGGTGGGTCCCAGACCGTCAACCGTGATGAAACGTTCGAAGAATTCTTGTTCGACTTCCCGCAAGAATCCCACCAGCACCGGCCGCGGTTGGTTCGCCGACGCGTGATACGAGATGAAGAGTTCGAGCGTCCCGTCGTCTCCGGGAGGCAGCCCGGCCTCGACGACGGGCGGCAGCCATACTTCGTACCCCACGCCGCCGGCTTCCAAAATGATCATCCCTTCGGCTCGTCGCACGATGCGCCCGCGTAGGTACCCAATCATCGCCGGGCCGCTGCGGCGCTGTCGTGTGCCGTGCTGCGATGGGTATCGCCCAACGCCGGCCCGCTGCGCGCCAGCCCAGCGTAGGCCAGCGCCAGCGCGTCGGCGGCATGGGAGTTCGTGAGACCCCGCACCCCGAGCAGCCCGCACAGCGCCGCCTGGACCTGCGGCTTGCTGGCGCGACCCGAGCCGGTGACGGCCCGCTTCACTACGCTGGGCGCCAGTGCCAGGACCCGAACGTCGGCAGATGCGGCGGCCAGGCAGATGACGCCGCGAACGTGTCCAAGGATGATGGCCGTCCGGGGAAATCTGGCGTGCGTGAAGAGGTCTTCGAGGACAACCAGATCCGGCCGGACTTCACGGAGCAGACCCTCGACCTCCTGATGGAGGTGGCGAAGCCGGACGCTGAGATCGTTCTCGTTGCGAGTCGAGAGCACGCCGCACTCGAAGACCTGTGGACGAGGACCCTCGACCCTCAGCACCCCGTAGCCCGTGTGCTGAAGCCCGGGATCAAAGCCGACGATGAGCGGTGCTTTCGCCCGCCGCCACGGGCCGTGGACGGTGGGCTGAGAGGTAGGTAGAGTACGGGGAACCGTCGGCATCACCGAACCTGCGTTCGATTATAGCATGACGGCGCGACTGCGCCGGTTGGTCCTGTTCCGCAGTTATCCCACCTGCTGCAGGATCTCGTCCGGGATATCGAAGTTGGCGTGCACCGCCTGGACGTCGTCGAGGTCTTCGAGCGCTTCCAGGAGCCGCAGCACGTGCCGCGCGTCCTTGCCTTCGACCCGCACCGTGTTCTTCGGCACCATGAGGTTCTCGGCGCGCAGGACCGTGAAACCGCGGTCGATCATGCCCTGCTTGACCTTCAACGTTTCCTCGGGCCGCGTGAGGATCTCGAAGCCTTCGTCCGTCGCCTGCACGTCTTCGCCGCCCGCTTCCAAGGCGGCCACCAGCACGTCATCCTCGGGTTTGCTCCGGTCGACAACCACCACGCCCCGCCGCTCAAACATCCAGGCGACAGAATTGCCGAGGTTGCCGCCGTTCTTCGTAAAGACGGCGCGCACGTCACTAGCGGTGCGGTTGCGGTTGTCGGTCAACGCCTCAACCAACACGGCCACGCCGCCCGGCGCGAAGCCCTCATAGACAACCGACTCGTACTGGGCCCCGGAGCCCTCACCGCTCGCGCGCTGGATCGCCCGCTGAATGTTATCGTTGGGCATTCCGGCCTCGCGGGCGCGTTCGATCGCGGCCCGCAGGCGCGAGTTGGCATCGGGATTGCCGCCCCCGTCTTTGGCGGCGGCCATGACCTCCCGGGAGACCTTACTGAACAGCTTGCCCCGGACCTGATCCACCTTTTGCTTCTTGACCTTGATGTTGTGCCACTTGGAATGGCCCGACATAGCCGGTCGCTCCTGGAAGTTTTCGGGTGCTGGACAATCCTATTCTACACTAACATCCACACTACCGGCCGGGCGGTTCACCAGGATCGGTTACGGTGACCACCCGGGACGCCCTGCCGCCGTCGAGGCCCATGGAGGTCACGGTAATGACATAGCGCGTCCCGGGGTTGCGGCGCGGGGGTCGGAACTCATACGAGAATCCTCCGGCGGCGCTCGTTTGCATCGCGACCTCCGCGGCCTGCGCGCCGCCGCTCCCCCGCTCGGTGGCGATCACGATGGACACGATCGCGCCGGGCGCGCTGATCCCTTCAACGAGAAACGGCGGCGCCACGGTCGCACCGTTCGAGGGCCGGCTGATTGTGAGTCGCACCGTCGGCCCGGGTGTGCTCCCCGGATGGTCGGGTGCCGCGCCGGAGTCACCCACGGTCGGAGCCGACTCGCGGGTGAACACCTCGCGGCGCGGGTCCTGGCAGTCGGGCGTGGCCAGCTTCCAGGTCCCCGCGCAGACGGTGGTGACGACCGCACCTTCGGGAGGGTTCCAGTCGTCGGCCGGGAGCGGCCCGGTCGCGGGCTTCATGAACGCGGCCCAGGTCTCCGCGGGGATCATGCCCCCGACGACCCTGTTCATCGGACTGTTGTCGTCGTTCCCGACCCACACGGCCGTCGCCAGATACGGCGTATAGCCGATGAACCAGGCATTGCGATAGTCGTCCGTTGTGCCCGTCTTTCCGGCCGCGGGCCGGCCGATGTCGGCGGCGCGGCCGGTGCCGTTTTGAATAACGCCCTTGAGCAGGTCCGTCATCACGTAGGCGACTTCCGGCGGCAGACCCACTTCACGGCGCGAGCGGTGTTCTTCGAGCACCTTCCCCTTCGCATCGGTGACCTTCAGGATCGAGAGCGGCTCAACCCGCAGCCCGCCGTTGGCGAGCGTTGCAAACGCGCGCGCCATCTCCAGCGGCGTCACGTCGGCTGAGCCCAGCGCAAGGGAGAGATGCGGCTTTAGGGGACTCTCGATCCCCATCTTCTTCGCCGTCTCGACGACCAGCTGCGGCCCAAGCTCGTGGATCATCTTGGCCGCGGGCACGTTGATTGACCTCTCGAGCGCGCGGCGCAGGGTCAACGGGCCGGAGAAGGTGCCATCGTAGTTCTTCGGCGTCCAGTCCTTCGCGCCGACAATCTTGAAGGTCACGGGCGAGTCGTCCAGGATGCGCGTCGGCGGGATGCCGCGCGCAATGGCGGTCGTGTACACGAAGACTTTAAAAGCCGAGCCCGGCTGCCGGCGCGCCTGCCACGCCCGGTTGAACTGGCTGGAGGCGAAATCGACGCCGCCGATCATTGCGCGGATGCCCCCGGTGGTCGGATCGAGGGCCACGAGCGCGCCCTGCGACGCTTTCAGCTTCCGGCGCTTCGCGCTCTCGATGGCCGCGCGGATCGATCGATCCGCCAGTGCCTGCATGCGGATATCGAGCGTGGTGTAGACCTGCAGGCCGCCCTTGTAGACAAGGTCCTCGCCATAGGTTTCGAGCAGGCGGGTCAGGATGTACGACACGAAATACGGCGCGCGAATCCCGGCGAGGCCCACGTTGTTGGCCGGAGCAAGGGTGATCTTCGCCCCGCGCGCTCGGGCCGCTTCCTCGCCGCTGATGTACCCCAGCGCCGCCATCCGCGCGAGCACCGTTTCCTGCCGGGTCTTGGCCAGCGCAAAGTTGCGGTAAGGCGAATAGATCGACGGCGCCCGGATCAATCCCGCCACCAGCGCGGCTTCGGGGAGTGTCATGGCCTTCGCGGGCTTGCCGAAGTAGACGCGCGCGGCCATCTCCACGCCGTACGCGCCCTGGCCAAAGTAGACCTGATTGAGGTAGCGTTCGAGGATCTCTTCCTTGGTCAGCCGCCGCTCGATTTCCAGGGCGAGCAGGATCTCCGCGAGCTTGCGGGTGGCCGTCCGCTGCTGCGTGAGGAACAGGTTACGCGCCAGCTGCTGGGTGATGGTACTCCCACCTTCGACCAACTCACCCTCGCGGACGTTCCGCCACAACGCCCGGATGATGCCACGCGGATCGACGCCCCGGTGGCTGAAGAACCGTTCGTCCTCGATGGCGATCACCGCCTGCCGTAGGATCGGCGGGATCTCGGTGAGCGGCACGATCTGCCGGTTCTCGCGGAACAACGAGGCGATCAGCTCGCCGCTCTGAGCGTAGATGCGGCTAGCCTGACTGGGCGGAGCATACAACCGGGAAACGTCGTGGACCTGACGGCCTAGGGCGACCGTCACCCCGACGGCGATCCCAGCGGCCAGCAACACGACAAACGCGCCGAGCAGCAG
>JBGPNN010000017.1:0-26712 GCA_041487495.1 bacterium | reverse complement strand
CGGCCAGGATCGCGCAGACGGACACGAGCAGCACCCACCCGCCCCCGGGTGCCGGGTTGGGTTCGATCTCGAAGGGTCCGATCCGTCTCATCCGCGGATGCATTTCATCCGCGGTGGCCCATCATCATCAACCCGATGCGCTCGCGCTGCGCGTCGGCCGAGGGGACGACGCCGATGATCTGGCCGGAGAAGAACACCGCGACCCGATCGGACAGGGCCAGCACTTCGTCCAGATCTTCGGAGACCAGCAGGATCGCCGCGCCCTCGAGTCTCCGCCGCAGCAGCAAGGAGTGAATCTGCTCGGTGGCGCTGACATCGAGCCCCGAGGTCGGGTGCGCGGCAATGATGACACTGGGATGATGCGAGAGTTCCCGGCTGAGAATGAGCTTCTGGATGTTCCCGCCCGACAGCAGACGCGCCGGGGTCGCCGGGCCCGGCGTCACAATGTCATACTCGACAATCATGCGCTCCGCGAACCGCGTGATGGCCGCCTGATTGATCACGGGCCCGCGCGCGAACGGCGGGTAGCGGAAACGCTTGAGCACCAGGTTCTCGGCGACGGACATCGACGGCACAATCCCCATGCGTATCCGATCCTCGGGGATATGCGCCACTCCGGCTTCGTGAACCGTGCGGGCTGAACGATTCGTGATGTCCTGGTCCAGGACGCGGACGTGGCCGCCGCCGGCGCGTCGCAGCCCGCTGAGCACCTCGACCAGTTCGCTCTGACCGTTGCCGGCCACACCGGCAACCCCCACGATCTCGCCCCGCCTGACCGAGAATGAGACCTCTCGAAGCGCCGGCAGCCCGCGGTCCGTGACCGCGTCCAAGCGCTCCACCACGAGCGCGTCGCCTTCCGGGGCCCGCGGTTCACGACGCAGCCGGAACTCCACGTCACGCCCGACCATTGTGCGCGCCAGGGTCCGCTTGTCGGTCTCCGCAATGGAAAGCGTAACGATGACCCGACCTTTGCGCAGCACCGTCACCCGGTCGGCGATCGCGGTGACTTCGTCCAGCTTGTGTGAGATGAAGATGACCGCGCATCCCTCCTGCCGCATGCGCCGAACGACGTCGAACAACCCGGCCGTTTCCTGCGGGGTGAGGACGCTCGTCGGCTCATCCAGGACCAGGATCTGCGCGCCGCGGATCAGGGCTTTGAGGATCTCAACGCGCTGTTGCTCGCTGGGGGAGAGTTCCCAGATGCGGGCCCGTGGATCAACGGCCAAACCGTACCGGCCGGCGACGTCGCGGATGTGCTGCGCGACCCGGCGGGCGGGGAACAGGAAACCCTCGCGGGGCAATCCCAGGACGATGTTCTCGGCCACGGTGTGCCGGCGGACGAGGAGAAAGTGCTGGGGGACCAAGCCGATACCCAGGGCCAGGGCGTCACGTGGCGAGCGGATGTGGACCAGCTGCCCGCGCACCCAGATCTCGCCGGCATCGGGCTGATAGATCCCGTAGAGAATGCTCATGAGCGTGGTCTTACCCGCGCCGTTTTCGCCCAGGAGCGCGTGGACCTCACCCGCGCGGACCGTCAGCGTCACGCGATCGTTCGCCACCACGCCCGGAAACGTCTTGCTAATGTTGCGCAGGACCAGCAGATCATCGGGGGTGGGCGGGGGCTGGGCGGTTGTCATACGCGACGCGTCACCCATTCGCTGGGCCGTCGCGGCCCCCTGCCCAGCGCGCTTACGCTCGCGCGGGCGCCTGCGGCAGGCTGGTCTCCAGGATGCCGATGTAAGGCAGGTTCCGGTACGATTCCCGGAAGTCCAGCCCATACCCCACGAGGAACGCGTCGGGGACTTCGAACCCACGGTAGCGGATGGGCAGGTCCTCGACAATGCGACGCGTGGTCTTGTCGAGCAGTGTGCAGATCGCCAGGTCGGCCGGGTCGCGGGTGCGCAGCGTCCGGAGCAGATAGGACATGGTCAAACCGGTGTCGATGATATCCTCAACCACCAGGACGTGCCGGCCGGTAAGATCCTCGTCGAGGTCCTTAATGAGACGGACGGCCCCCGATTGCCCCTTCCCGCCCCTGTAGGAGCTGATCGCCATGAAGTCGATGGCGGCGGGGATGCTCATTGCGCGCGTCAAGTCTGCCAGGAAATACAAACCGCCCTTGAGCACCGTGACCGCCAGCAGGTCGCGGGCCGCGTAATCACGGCTAATCTCTGCCGCAAGGTCCTGCACGCGCACGCGGATCTGTTCTTCGGTCAGGAGCACGTGCGGGATCGGGTCGGCCGGCATCAGCGCGTGGAGACTGGCTGCAGGTCGTACTTGGCGAACAGGCTCCGGACGTCGCGACCGTAGAGGATCTTCACCCGCACCCCGGGGTAGAGCTCGCGCATGCGGCGCAGTTTGCGGTTTTTTCGGGTCACCAGGCTCTGCTTCAGGGTGGTCAGTTCGAGGTAGAGGTCGAAGTCCGGCAGATAGAAATCCGGGCTGAAGCTCTCGATCACCCGGCCGCCTTCGTCCCATTCTAGAGGAAACGACCGGGGCTCATACTCCCAGCGGATGCCGTAGAAGCCCAGGATCCGCGCAAACTCCGCCTCGCTCTCGTGGGCGAAGCGCACGCCCGGTTCGTCGTTCATTACCGCGAGTATAAGGACACCAGACGCGGAGATGCAAGCGTCTAAGGCTCGCCTCTCATCGCGGCGATCACGACCGACACCATGGCCGAGGTCTGGAGAGCGGTTTGTGCTTCGTGGACGCTGCCCCCGAGGGCCAGGACCAGGATCGCCAGCGCGACGGCAGCCGTCACCGCCTTTTCGACGAAGGACATGGCGCAGATCGAGTCCCAGACCGCGTTGAGTCCGTTACTGGGCCACATGACTCACCTGAAAGTGTTGTCGGTTCCGGTTATCGCCGGCGGGCAACCGTTGTGTCTGGTTCATACCCGTGGCGCCGCGATCATAGACATTGGCGGTGCGTTCGTGACGTTCTCGGCGCTGGCGGCGGGTTCGTGGCATAATGGGGGCCAAGAGCCGGCGGGGCCGGCAGGACTCTAGGAGGACTGGCGAATGCCGGAGGCCGCCAAGGCCGACGAGCTGCAGCGGTATTTGAAGCAGCTTGAGAGCCATGACGTGACGGTCCGTAGCGACGCGGCCCACGCCCTCGGAAAGTTGGGTGATGAGGCGGCCGTTGCGGGGCTTGCGCGCGCCCTCCAGGACCCGGACGAGTACGTCCGCAAGAGCGCGGTCATGGCCCTGCGGCGCATCAGCGGGACGCCCGCCGGCGAGGCGCTACGGCAGGCCTTGTCCGACCGGAGCGAGCAGGTCGTCCTCCAGGCCGTCAACGGCCTGCGGGATATTCGCGACAAGGGGGCCGTGGAGCCGCTGATCCGCGTCCTGGCGCGCCGCGAACGGTCCCTCCAGCTGTCGGCCACCGAAGCCCTGGTCAGGATAGGCCCAGAGGCGGTTCCGCAGTTGATGGCGGTCTTCGAAGACAAAGCCCTGCGGCGCAAGATCGGCACCCAGGTCATGAAGATCCTGGTGGAGATCGGACCGCGGGCTATGGATGCCCTGCTGGCCGCCCTGCAGCAAGACAGCCAGGTCATCCAGGTGACGGCCATCTCCGTGCTCGGCCGCGTCGGCGACCAACGGATCGTGCGCCCGCTGGTCGACTTCTTCCTGCGTGATCCGCGGATGGAGGAGGCTGTGGTCGCCACGCTCGCCCGGCTGGAGGAGCGGGGCGTCGTCGACGGCAGTGAAGGGGCCCACGTCGACCGGGAGATCATGCCGTCGAAGATGGTCGTGGAGGCGTTTTCCGGCCGGCCGCGCGGTGAGGTCATCGAGCAACTCCGGGCGGCGCTCGAGAACCCGATGCCCAAGGTCCGGCGGTTCGCGCTGCGCGTGCTGTACGCGCTGTTCGCCGACGGCGCGGCCGATCAATTGATTGCCTCGCTGGATGACGAAGACGTCGAGGTCAAACGGCTGGCGATCAAGATCCTGGGCAAGCTCCGGGACAAGCGCGTCATCGACCCACTGGTGGCCCTCGTGCAAAAGGAGGGCGGCGAGCAGGTCGAAGAGGCGGTCTGGAACACACTGAAAGTCTTGACCGATCTGCGCGAGTTCGAACAGTTGCGCGCGCGGGTGGCCAAGGAGCGCGCTGGCGGCCGGCCGAGCGTCCGGAAAGTCCGCTCCGAACGGGACCTGTCCCCGGACTGGTGGCGCGAGCAAGACTGACCCCATCTTGAGAGTGCTACTCACCAACGACGACGGCATCGCCTCGCCGGGGCTGCAGGCCCTGGCCGACGTATTCGCGGCTGCCCACGAGACCATGGTGGTGGCTCCCGAGCACGAGCGCAGTGCCACGGGTCACGCCATCACACTGCACAAACCGCTGCGCGCGCGGTCCGTGACCGGGTATGTGCGTGGCGTCCAGGCCTGGGCGACGAACGGGACGCCGGCCGACTGCGTGGTGCTCGGGGTCGGCGACCTGTTACCGTGGCGGCCGGACGTCATCGTCGCCGGCATCAACATGGGACCCAATCTGGGACTCGACCTGACCTACTCGGGCACCGTGTCGGGCGCAATGGAGGGAGCGATCCTCGGCATCCCCAGCGTCGCGGTCTCGGTGGCATCGTTTGTCGACGTGCGTTTCGACCTGGCGGCAGTCTTCGCCGAGCGGGTGGCGCGGGTGGCGGTGGACCGCCACCTCCCGGACGACTCGCTGCTCAACGTGAACGTGCCCAACTTGCCGGCGGAGCGGGTGAAGGGCGTGCGCGTCACGCGGCAGAGCCATCGACGGTACCTGTCCAGGCTGGAGAAGCGAACCGACCCGCGCGGTCGATTCTACTATTGGCTGACCGGCCAGCGCGAGCCGGTGAGCGACGCCGAGGGGACCGATGGTTGGGCCGTCGCCAACGGGTTCATTTCGGTCACGCCGGTCCACCTGAATATGACGGACGATCGGCTGATGCACGATGTGACGACCTGGGAACTGGCACTCCCGTAAGCTCCCCGCTCGGGCAGGAAATCCGCGCCCCGCGGAGAACCCACTCTGCGGCGTCGTACCAACTGTCGCACCTTTCGTCGGAGCAACGATGATCCTTTTCGACCGCGTCAGAAAGCAATATGCGCTTGGCGTCACAGCCCTTCATGACGTGTCTCTCCGCATCGACCCCGGTGAGTTCGTCTTCCTAGTCGGTCCGACGGGGAGCGGCAAGTCTACCATCCTCAAGCTCATCCAGCGGATAGAGACCCCAACTGGTGGTCGCGTCGTCGTCGACGGTTCCGACCTCATGGCGCTGCCCGCCGCGCAGGTGCCGCACTTGCGCCGGCGGCTTGGCGTGGTCTTTCAGGAATTCAAGCTGCTCTCCGATCGCACGGTGTTTGAGAATGTGGCATTTGCGCTGCGCGTCATCGGCACCGACCCCGTGGAGATCACGCCGCGGGTCCAGTGGGCGCTGGATGTGGTCGGCCTGGCCGACCGGTGTCGTGATCTGCCGGCGACGCTCTCGGGTGGGGAGCAGCAGCGTGTCGCCATCGCGCGCGCGATCGTGAACCGGCCGGTCGTGCTGCTCGCGGACGAACCCACGGGGAACCTGGATCCGGCTGCCGCATGGGACATCATGCATTTGCTGAGTTCGATCAATGGTCGCGGCACCACTGTGCTCGTGACGACGCACAATCCGACGATCGTCGACGTCCTGCGCCAGCGGGTGATTGCACTGGAGGCGGGACGGGTCATCCGAGATGAGTCTCGAGGCCTCTACACGACCGCCGCGCGCTGACGTCGCGGCCCCACCGGTGGGTCAGGAGGCGCGCGTCCTCCGCGAGGAGTGGCGGGCGATCTTCCGCGACGCGGTCGGCGGACTACGCAGAAACACGCTGATGGCGGCTGCCGCCACATCGACCGTCGTGATTTCCCTGATTGTCGCCGGGGCCGGTGTCCTCGTCTCGGCGAACCTGATCCACCTGGCGGCGATCCTCGAGAGTCAGGTCGAGGTTGTCGGCTTCCTGCGCGACGGCCTCTCCGCCACGCAGCAGCACGATGTGCTCGCCAGGCTCTCGACCTTGCCTGACGTGCGGTCGGCGCAAATCGTGGGGCGCTCGGCCGCGCTGCGGCGGTTGCAACGCACCTTTGGTGCCTCCGCATCGATCGCGGACCTGCTCCCTTCGAATCCGCTTCCCGATTCGATTGAAGTGCGGGTCGTCGACGCTGCGCGCATCCGCGCGGTCGCGTCGGCCATTCAACAGACCCCCGGCATCGAGGAGGTTGTCTTCGGCACGCCGGTTGTCGACCGGCTTGTGGCCGTCACCCGGGCCGTCCGGCTCGCCGGGGCCTCGGCGGCGGCGTTGTTGGCCGGGGCCGCGCTGTTGATTATTGTGAACACGATCCGTCTGACCGTCTCGGCCCGCCGCCAGGAGATCGAGATCATGACCCTTGTGGGCGCCACGCCGAGTTTCATCCGTGGACCGTTTCTCGTCGAGGGCGCGCTGCAGGGGGCGCTGGCAGCATTGGTGACGACGGTCGTGCTCGGCGCCGCCTACGCGGCACTGGTGGCGCGGGTATCGTCGTCGCTGCCGTTCCTGCCACTGCTCCCGGTGGCCGGCATCATTCCGGCCGTGGTCGCGGTGGTATGGGTGCTTGGCATCGCGGTCGGGGTCGGCGGCAGCGAGATCGGTCTCCGCCGCTATTTGCGGGCATGATCCGCAAGGTGCTGCTCGCCGCGTTGGTGATCATGGCCGCATCCGGCGTGGCAATGGGCGGAGTCACTCCACACGGGTCCGCGCCCGCAACCCCGCCACCGTCCGGCGGTCCGTCGCTCCCCGCCAAGCAGGAAGAACTCACGCAAATCCAGCGCAGGCTCGATGCCGAGCGGCAGCGTCTCAACCGGACGCGGCATAGAGAACGGCGCGTGTCGGATGAAGTCCAGCGGCTCGACCGGCAACTCGAGACCACAGAGGCGCGCCTGGGGCGGCTTTCCATCGACGTGCAGCGGACCCGCCAGCGTGCCGAAGCCGCGGCCAGCGCCCTGGCCCGCGCGGAGATGGCCCTGGCCGGCAGGCGGACGTTGTTGGCCGGCCGGCTCCGCGATGTGAACCGTTACGGCCGGGCGGGATATCTCGATGTCGTGCTCGGTGCGTCGTCATTCCCGGAATTCATCACCAGCGCGCGACTGGTGAGCGCAGTGGTGCGATCCGACGCGCGGCTCATCCAGTCGTACACGGAGGATCGCGACCGTGTCGCGGCGCTGCGTGAAGATCTTCAAACCGAGCAGCGCCGTCTGCAGGCGTTGGTTCGTGAAAACGAGGAGCGGCGGAAGCAGCTCGCGGAGCAGGTGACCGCCAAGCGCGATATCCTCGACGCGATCGTGCGGGAGCGCGCGGACGCCGAACAGGCGGTCAAAGATCTCGAAGAGGACTCCAACGCGCTCGAAGCGCTCATCCAGCGGCTGCAGGGCGGGACGGGACCCACCGCGCCGTGGTCGATGTCCGCGATCACTTGGCCTCTCCGCGGGCCTATCACCTCGCGCTTCGGGGTCCGCCGGCATCCAATCTTCCGCCTGCGTCAGTTTCACCAGGGCGTCGATATCTCCGCGCCGATGGGCAGCCCCGTGCGTGTCGCCTTCGGGGGGCTGGTGCTGTTCACCGGGTGGTTCGGTGGGTACGGCAAGCTGGTCGTGGTCGCGCATGGCGACGGCTACAGCACGCTGTACGGGCACCTCTCAGGCATTGACGTCACCGTCGGCCAGCAGGTGACCCGGGGCCAGGTCGTCGGCCGCGTCGGCAGCACGGGGTACAGTACCGGTCCGCACCTCCATTTCGAGATTCGGCACAACGGGAAACCGATCAACCCCCAGCCGTGACACCGTAAGGGCTTGGTAGTAATCTACTGCAGGGCGGTCTATTGCCCCGTGGGAGGCGATTCGGAGTGATGCGTAACCGGTTGGCCACACTGCTGTTGGTCGGCGTCCTCGGGGCGGGTGTCTTCTTCGCGGGGTATGGGGCCGGCCAGCGGAGCGCGGTGGCGGGGCCCGCGGATGACCAGGGGTTCGACCTGTTGCGGCAACTGCTGGTCCACGTCCGCAGGGATTACCTGAACCCTGCGCCGGAGTCACAAAAGCTGTTTGACGGCGCCGCGAAAGGCCTGCTGGAGGCCGTTGGCGACCCCTACACGCGCTACATGGCGCCCGGCGTCTACAAGGAGTTCGCGGCGAACACCCAGGGCTTCTTCTTCGGGATCGGGATCTACATCGATATTCGCGACGAGCACCTGATCGTTGCCCAGATCATCGAAGGGACGCCGGCCCACAAGGCCGGGCTGCGGGCCGGGGATCGCATTCGATCGATCAACGCCGTACCGACCGACGGCATGTCCCTACAAGAAGCCGTAACGCGCATCCGTGGGCCCGCCGGTACCAAGGTCACGCTCAAGGTGACCCGGCCGGATCAGTCGTTTGACCTCGAGATCACGCGAGCGAGGATCCAGGTCACGACCGTCCAGGGGGCCGGTGTGCTCGACGAGGCGGTCCGGAAGCAGTTGACCGCCGAGCAGATGGGATACGTGCGCATCCTGACATTCAACGAGCAGACCGCGCGAGAAACCCTTGCGGAAGTCGACCGCCTGACCAAAACGGGCGTCCGGGGGATCATCATTGACCTGCGCAGCAACGGCGGCGGGCTGCTTGACATCTGTATTCAGGTCGCCGACCGGTTTATCGAATCGGGGAAACCGATCCTGCACATCGTGGCCAGGGACGGAAGCCGCGCGACCGAGCGGGCCAAGGGGGGTGCCAAAGTCGCGGTACCCATCGTGGTGGTGGTCAACGAGTTTAGCGCCAGCGCGTCCGAGATCCTCACCGGCGCGCTGAAGGATTCGGCGGGCGCGACGGTCGTGGGCCAGAAGACCTTCGGCAAGGGCGTGATCCAGTCCGTGTACTCGTTGCCCGGTGGCGGCGGCGCCGCCATCACGACCCAGAAGTATTTGACGCCGGCGGATCATGACATCCACGGGAAGGGCATCACGCCGGACATCCTGGCAGGCGACAAGCTGGAAGGGAAAACCGAGGCCAACATCAGGAAGATCGAGGCGCAGCAGCTGACAAAGGCCATCGAGGCACTCAAGCAGCGCATCGCGGGACGACGGTAGGCCGACGCTGAGCTCGAAGTCTCGCGTGAGCCGCCGCTCTTCCGGTCGCCGTGCGTCTCGCCCGGGACGTACTGTCGCCGCGTTCGTGCTGGTGGCCGTGGTGGCGTTTGCGGCGGGCTGGTGGCTGGCCGGTTGGAACCGCGTCGGCGCGCCGAGAAGCCCCTCGCGGCCGGCGACCCGCCAACCCCGGACGGTCTCGACCCCGCGCGCGGCCCAGACGCCGCCGACGACCGGCTCTCAAACGCCCGCGCCAGGGTCCACCCCGACACCCGTGCCCGCAGCCAGCCCTGCGATCGAGTCGGGGCCCCGCGTGGCGATTATCTTTGATGATGCAGGCGGAAGTCTGAGCGACGTGGAACACATCATTGCGATCGGGCGACCAGTCGCCGTCGCCGTGCTGCCGCACCTGACCCATTCCGCCGGTGTGGCGCGACGCGCGCGGGATGCAGGGCTCGAGGTGCTGCTCCACCTGCCGGTCGAGCCTGAAGATGCGACCAAAGCCATGGGGCCCGGGGGAGTGACAGTGGCCATGAGCGATGGTGAGATCCGCGCCGTGGTCCGCGCCGATCTCGAGACGGTGCCGGGCGCGATCGGCATCAACAACCACATGGGGTCGAAGGGCACCGCCGACCGCCGCGTCGTCCGGATCATCCTCGAGATCGTGAGGGATTCCGGCCTGTTCTTCCTTGACAGCGTGACGACCCCGCACTCGGTTGTCCCGTCGGTGTCCGAAGAAGTCGGCGTCCGTACCGCCGCGCGCGCGGTGTTCCTTGACAACGAGAACGAAGAGGGCGCGATCCGGCAGCAACTGCAACGGCTGATCACGGTGGCGAAGGGGCGCGGTAGCGCGATCGCGATCGGCCACGCGCAGCGGTTGACGTCGAGCGTCGTCGCGGCGATGCTGCCGGAGTTTGACCGGGCGGGCGTGACCCTGGTCCCGGTCTCGACGTTAGTGAAATAGGGGGAGGGGCTTCATGAGCGCACAGGCCATGTTGGTGGCGCCAAAAGAAGATCCCTGGGAGTCCGCGCTCAAACAGTTCGATCGCGCGGCCGATTACCTGCCGCTCAAGCGCGGGATCCGCGAATTCCTGGCGTACCCGAAGCGGGAGCTCACCGTGCACTTCCCGGTGAAGATGGACGATGAGTCGGTGCGCATCTTCACCGGATACCGCATCCACCACAGCACGGTGCTCGGCCCGACCAAAGGCGGCATCCGCTATCACCAGGATGTGACGCTGAACGAGATCCGGGCGCTCGCCATGCTGATGTCCTGGAAATGTGCGGTGGTTGGGCTCCCCTACGGGGGCGCCAAGGGCGGCGTGGTCGTCAATCCGAAGGAACTGTCACAGAACGAGCTCGAACACCTGACCCGCCGGTATGCCACCGAGATCTCGATCATGATGAGCCCCGAGGGCGACATCCCGGCACCCGACGTCGGCACCAACCCGCAGGTCATGGCGTGGATTATGGATACCTACAGCATGCACCGCGGCTACTCCACGCCGTCAGTGGTCACCGGCAAACCCGTCGCCATCGGCGGGTCGCAAGGGCGCGTGGAAGCGACGGGGCGCGGCGTGACCATCGTCGCCCGCGAGGCGGCGCGGCTGCTCGGGCTTAGCTTGAAGGATTCCACCGTTGTGATCCAGGGCTTTGGAAACGTAGGATCCGTCGCCTCGGTCCTGTTGTCCAACGTGGGGTGCAAGATCATCGCGGCCAGCGATACCAAAGGCGGCGTGGTGAACACGAAGGGGATCGACGCCGACAAACTCGTCGCGCACAAGGAGCGGACCGGATCGGTTGTCGGGTTCCCCGGGGCGCAGATCATCAGCAACACCGACCTGCTCGAACTCCCCTGTGACATCCTGGTGCCCAGCGCCCTGGAGGGGCAGATCACAGAGGACAACGCGTCGCGGGTGGGCGCGCGCTTGATCGTCGAGGGCGCGAATGGCCCGGTGACGCCGGCGGGCGATGATGTGTTGCGCGAGCGCAAGATCACCGTGATCCCCGACATCTTAGCCAACGCCGGCGGGGTGATCGTCTCCTACTTCGAGTGGGTGCAGGGACTCCAACAGTTTTTCTGGACCGAAGAAGAAGTCAACGAGAACCTGGAGCGCATCATGGTGCGCAGCTTCGGGCAGGTCGTGCAGGTGGCCGCCGAACGCAAGGTCGATCTGCGCACCGCGGCGCTGATACGCGCCGTCGATCGCGTGGCCAACGCCCTCTACATCCGGGGGATCTACCCGTAGGACGCCGGCTATCGCGGCCTCGGGCGGCCCGGTCCACGCTCCGCGGCGGGTAGACCATGCTGGTCTTGTCCGCAGACGATGTGCGCGCACTGGTCCCCATGCGCCTGGCCATTGCCGCGGTGCGAGAGGCGTTCATCGCGCTGTCGGGTGGGCAGGCCGCCGTACCGGCCCGCACCGCCATCTCGGTACCGGGTCGCGCGGCCCTGTTTCTGACGATGCCCGGGTCCCTCCCGGGCGTCCCGTCGCTGGGCGCGAAGCTCGTCACGGTGTTCCCGCAGAACACCGACCGCCCCGTAGTGCAGGCGGTGGTCGCGCTCATTGACCCCGCAACCGGCACCGCGCAGGCCCTGATTGAGGGCACCAGCCTCACGGCCTTGCGGACCGGGGCCGCCGGAGGCCTGGCCGCCGATCTGCTCGCGCGCCGTGACGCCGGGATCGTGGCAATCTTCGGCGCCGGGGCACAGGCCCGGACACAGCTGGAGGCCCTGTGCGCGGTCCGAGCGGTCACCCAGATCCGCGTCGTGGCGCGTACGCGCGACCATGCAGAGGGGTTCGCCCGGTGGGCGCGCGTGCAGCCATGGAGCGGGGCCGCGACCGTCATCGTCGCGTCCGATCCCGAGCCGGCCGCCCGCGGGGCCGACGTGATCGTCACGGCCACGACGAGCCCAACGCCGGTCCTCCCCGGGGGCGCGGCAGCGCCGGGGGCGCATATCAACGCCGTCGGCGCGTTCCAGGCCCACACCCGGGAGATCGATTCGGATCTCGTGGCGCGATCGAGGATCGTGGTCGACAGCCGCGAAGCCGCGCTCGCCGAGGCCGGCGACCTGGTCATACCCCTCCGGGAGGGTCGCATTTCGGGTCCCGACACCTGGGCCGAACTGGGGGAGGTTGCCGCCGGGAAGCCCGGCCGCCTGGGCGCGGACGAGATCACGCTCTTTAAGTCGGTCGGCAATGCCGTCCAGGATCTGGCGGTGGGGGCCCTGGCGGTCCAACGTGCCGTGGAAACCGGCCGCGGGCAGCGCGTCAGCCTCGATGGGGCCGCTGACTGACAGGGTGCCGGATTGCGGCAAATAAGAGGGAAGTTCGTCGTGGTTGGCGAAGTAACATTCTGCTTAGTTTGCCTATCGGGATTGGGATGTTGAGGAGGTGGGCGCCATCGAGCAGACCCGATGGTGCGGAACTGTTGGACCCGCAAGATCGTTGTAGCATGTAAATCCCTATCAGATTGTGGGAGGAGACGTTCGTATGAAGCGATTGACTGTGCCAATGTTTCTGCTCGCCGTCCTGGCGATCGTGTCGCTCCTGGTACCCACGCAGGCGCCGGTCCGGGCGGCCATGATGGGCAAGATCAAGATCGCCACGCAGAGCCCGCTGTCTGGTGGCCAGGCCGCGTTGGGCGAAGGGATCAAGAACGGCGCCCAGCTCGCCGCCGAGCAGCTCGGTGGCCCGCTCAAGAAGATGGGGTTCGACGTTGAAGTGGTGCCGTTTGACGATCAGGCCAAGCCCGATGTCGGCGTCGCCAACGCCAAGAACTTGGTGACGGATCCAGACATCCTGCTGGTCGTCGGGCACCTGAACTCCGGCGTGGCCATCCCGTCGTCCGAAGTCTACAAGGACAGCAATCTGTCGATGGTCTCACCGGCCAACACGAACCCGCAGATCACCGACCGCAAGTACAAGAACGTCTTCCGGGTCGTCGGCCGCGATGACGTCCAGGGTGTGGTGGGCGCTGAGTTCGCGAAGACCCTGGGTGTCAAGAGCGCGTACATCCTGCACGACAAGACGGCGTATGGCCAGGGAGTCGCCCAATTCTTCCAGAACCACGCCCCCACGGTCGGCATCAAGGTCGTCGGCTTCGAGGGGACGGAAGAGAAAGCCAACTTCGACCCGCTGATCACCCCGATGATCGCCAAGAAGCCCGATCTGGTCTACTTTGGTGGCATCTACGACCAGGCCGGCGTCTTCTTCAAGCAGGCGCGCTCCAAGGGATCGAAGGCCAAGTTCCTCGGCCCCGACGGGATGGACTCCAGCGAATTGGCCAAGATCGGCGGCGACTCGATCATCGGCATGCACTACACGACGGTCGCGGGACCGGTCTCGGTCTACCCCAAGGCGGCCAAGTTCGCCAAGGACTACAAGGCCAAGTTCGGCAAAGACCCCGAGCCGTTCGCGGCCCAGGCGTACGACGCCGCGGCGATCGGGTTGAGGGCGATTGAGAACGCGGTCAAGGCGGCGGGCAACAAGAAGCCCACCCGCGACCAGGTCACCGAACAGGTGCACAAGATTAGGAACTTCCCCGGCCTGACCGGCACGTTCAACTTCGATTCCAAGGGCGATGTCGTGCCCGCGGCGTACTTCGTCATTCGGATCCTGAGCGGGGATCCGATGAAGTGGAACGATAACAAGCTGATCAAGACGCTGAACATCGCGCCGCCATCTGGCAAATAGCGGCCGGAATCAGAGCCTGCACGAAGGGAAGGGAGGGGTCAAGATTAACCCCTCCCTTCTTTGTGTGGTGGCCGGGATTCACGGGGCACGGCGGAGGGCTTCCCCGTCGGCACGGTGAATAGTCGGAGCCGAGATGGAATGGGACATCCTCATCAACATCTTCCCGACGGTCGTCCTGGACGGCATCGTCCTGGGCTTCGTCTACGCGTTGATCGCGCTCGGCTACACGATGGTGTACGGCGTCCTGCAGATGATCAACTTCGCGCACAGCGAGATCTTCGTGGTCGGGGCGTTCGTCGGCGCCGAGGTCCTCTTGATCCTCCAGGCCAGGGGCACGCTGGCCGCCTATCACCCGCTGGTGCTGCTTGTCATGATCATCGCCGCGGCGATGATCGTCAGCGGGCTGCTGGCCGTGACCGTGGAACGCGTGGCGTACAGACCGCTGCGCAACTCCCCGCGGCTCGTGCCGCTGATCTCGGCCATCGGGGTCTCGTTCTTCTTGCAGGACGCGATCCGGCTGTTTGAGAGTTTCTGGCGCAACGCGTTCTTCCTGACGTATCCGACCATCGCGTTTTTCGACGTCCGCCTCACGCTGTTTGGCGAGACCGACATCTCGATGAAGTCGATCCTGGTGATGATCGCCGCGATCCTGATGCTGATCGCGCTCACCCTGTTCGTCAACCGGACCAAACTCGGCAAGGCGATCCGGGCCGTTGCCGAAGACCAGGGGACCGCGGGGTTGATGGGGATCAACGTCAACCAGATGATCTCGCTGACGTTCCTGATCGGCGGGGCGATGGGCGGCGCGGCCGGGGCGCTGTTCGGCGTGCAGTTCGGGACGATCAACCCGTATACGGGGTTCATCCCCGGCATCAAGGCGTTCACGGCCGCGGTGCTCGGCGGCATCGGGAACATCCCCGGCGCGATGCTGGGCGGGCTGGTGCTCGGGATGCTGGAAACGTTTGCCGCCTCGTACATGTCGCTGCTGACCGGCGGGGCGTTCGGGGCCGAGTACAAGGACATTTTTGCCTTCATGGTGCTGATCTTGATCCTGATGTTCCGCCCGCGGGGGCTGCTGGGGGAGGTTGTCCGTGAAAAGATTTAGCCCCCTGTTCCTCGCCCTGTACATCCTCGGCACCGCGTACCTGGTGACCCATGTGCCGCGGTCCCTGCCGGCCTTCCTGCTCTTCGTGGCCTCGTTGCCGCTGCTGTACTACGTGAAGGTGCCTGCGCGGGCGCGGACCGCCGGCGTCGTGGTGCTGCTGGTGCTCCTCATGCCGTTCCTAGGCACGCGCAATACGTTCTACCTCGAGGTGGCGACGCAGATCGGGATCTTCGTGGCGCTCGCGCTCGGGCTGAACATCGTCGTCGGCATCGCGGGACTGCTCGATCTGGGCTACGTCGCGTTTTACGCGGTCGGCGCCTACACGTGGGCCATCGTGGGGTCGCCCCAGGTGCTGCGCATCTTCCCGGGTGCCACCAACATCTTTCCGCTGGGTGGCTGGTGGTTCTTTGTCTTCCTCCTGCTGGCGGTGGTCACGGCCGCCGTCACCGGCATGCTGCTGGGGTTACCGGTACTGCGCGTCCGGGGCGACTATCTCGCGATCGTGACCCTGGGCTTCGGGGAAGTCGTCCGCGTCCTAGCGAACAACCTGGACAAGCCGATCAACTTCACGAACGGTCCCATCGGGATCACGCCGGTCGGCCGCCCGCCGCTGTTCTTCGCGCCCTTCGTCGAACGGCTCGGCCTGGCGGCGACCCCGGCGGCCCTCTACCCGCTGTACTTCTACTTCCTGGTGCTGCTCGTCGTGGGCGCGGTCATCGTCGTCACCCAGCGCTTTAAGGACTCCCACATCGGCCGGGCGTGGGAGGCGATCCGCGAGGATGAGTCCGCCGCCATCGCCATGGGCATCCCGCTGGTCCGCAGCAAGCTCCTGGCATTTGCCACGGGCGCGTCGTTCGCCGGCGCGATGGGTGTCCTGTTCGCCAGCAAGCAGGTGTTCATCAACCCCGAGAGCTTCACGTTCTTGGAGTCAATCGGCGTGCTGTCGATGATCATTCTGGGCGGCGTCGGCAGCATTCCCGGCACGATCCTGGGCGCGAGCCTGGTGACGATCCTCAACCTGCAGGTCCTCAAGCAATTCTCGCTGACCCTGAACGCGTGGAAGGCAGCCGGGGTGACCATCTTCGGCTATCCCCTGGCGAGTCTGCCCACGCAACTCGAGCCCGCAAAGTACGAGCGGATGGTGTTCGGCATCATCCTGATCCTCATGATGATCTATCGGTCGCAGGGGATTGTGCCCTCGGCGCGGCGGCGAATCGAACTCGAAGATCAGGAGCCCGCCGTACAAGGGCCCGGCGGAGGGGGGACCCTGTAGATGGCGCTCTTTGAGGCCACCGGCGTCACGAAGCGGTTCGGCGGGCTGGTGGCGGTCAACCGCGTCGACTTCGCACTCGACGAGGGCGTGATCGCCAGCATCATCGGACCCAACGGCGCCGGTAAGACCACGCTCTTCAACGTGTTTACCGGGATCTACTCACCGGAGGAAGGCTCGGTGAAGTTCAACGGCCGCGAGCTCGTGGGTCAGCGGCCGGACCAGATCACCGCGCTGGGCATGTGCAGGACGTTCCAGAACATCCGGCTCTTCGGGAACATGTCTGTGATCGAGAACATCCTGGTGGGCATGCACACCCGCTTACCATTGTCGGCCTGGGACGCGTTGCTTCGAACACCGAAGTTCACGCGGGTCGAAGCCGACGCCCTGCGCCGTGCATCGCAGTTGTTGGATCTGGTGGGTCTTACCGGCCGCGGCAACGAACTGGCCAAGAACCTGCCGTACGGGGACCAGCGACGGTTGGAAATCGCCCGCGCGCTCGCCAGCCAACCCAAGCTGCTGCTGCTCGACGAGCCGACGGCCGGCATGTCGCCGACCGAGGCGGTGAACCTGATGGCCTTCTTGAAAAAGCTGCGGGCCGACCTGGGGCTGACGATCCTGCTGATCGAGCATAACATGCGCGTCGTGATGGGCATCTCCGACCGGGTGACCGTGCTCGACTATGGGACGAGGATCGCCGAGGGCACACCGGCCGTCGTCCAGAACGACCCCAAAGTTATTGAAGCGTATCTCGGGAGCAGCAAAGGCATGGCAGAGGTGCACTAGACCCATGGCGCTGCTCGAGATTGAAAGCCTCCACGTCTACTACGGACACATCCATGCCCTGCGCGGCGTCTCCCTGGCGGTGGAGGACGGCGAGATCGTCGCAATGCTGGGCAGCAACGGCGCCGGGAAGACGAGCACGCTGCGCACGATCTCCGGGTTGCTCCGGGGCCGGCAGGGCCAGATCCGCTTGGGCGGGCAGCGCATTGACCACATGCCGCCTCATGAGATCGTCGCGCTCGGCATCGGGCACTCTCCGGAAGGCCGTCGGATCTTCGGCCGATTGACTGTGCTGGAAAACCTCGAGATGGGCGCGTTCCGGCGAAACGATCAGACCGGCATCCGCGACGACATGGAGCGCGTGCTGACGCTGTTTCCGAGGCTGCGCGAGCGCATCGCGCAGATCGCGGGGACGCTGTCTGGGGGCGAGCAGCAGATGCTGGCCATTGGCCGCGCCATGATGACGCGCCCGCGTATCCTGCTGCTGGACGAACCATCGATGGGGCTGGCGCCCGTCCTCGTGGAATCGATCTTCCAGACGATCCAGAACATCAATGCACAGGGCGGGACGGTCCTGCTGGTCGAGCAGAACGCCTACATGGCGTTGAGCATCGCGCACCGGGCGTACGTGCTGCAGACGGGTGAGATCATCTTGCAGGGGCCGGCCGCGGAACTCCGCGAGAACCCCGAGGTCAAGAAAGCCTACCTAGGCGGGTGATCGAAGAATCTGGGTTCGCTTCACGCGCGTTTAACATCGATGGAATGGATGCTCACGCAGATGACGATGAGCTTTCACGAGTCTGCGACGCGTGTCGCGCCATCAGTCTGTCGACCCGGATTGTCGTTCAAGCCGATCCAGACGAGCACCGTGGACATCTACGCGCTCAATCGTATTGTCGAGTTTGCGTTCAATGCGGTTCAGACGAGTGGCATGGTCGTCCAGGCGAGTAGCATGGTCGTCGAGACGTTGGTTGACGGCGCGAAATCCTGCTCGCGTTTCGTCCTGGAGCGACTGGAAGCCGTGAGCCACCATGGTAGCGAGCTGGTCTAGAGTGGTCCGTCGCGCTCGCATTACTACCGACCTCCGCAAAACCATGGCAAGATGGTATCAGTCGCCATCGCGGGGCACCGTAAAGGTGAAGGTCGTGCCCCGGCCCGGCGCGCTGTTCACGCGGATCCGACCCCCGTGCGCCTCGACAATGTGCTTGGTAATCGCCAGTCCCAGCCCACTGCCGCCGGGCGTCGCCGGACGGGCACGGTCGGCTTTGTAGAATCGCTCGAAGACGTGGGGGAGATCGACCTCGGCGATGCCGGGCCCCGTGTCCGCCACCGAGATCTCCACCTCACCGTTGGCGGCGCGCCAGCCCACGGCGATCCGGCCGCCTTCCGGCGTGAACTTGATCGCATTGTCCAGCAGGTTCGTCAGCACCTGCGCCAGGCGGTCTCGGTCGGCGATCGCGACGACGTCCTGGGGGGCGGGCCCGACTTGGAAGTCGCGCGCCCCGGCCAGCGGCCGTAACCGGGCCACCGTCTCAGCGACCAGCGTCCCGACGTCGACCTGGCCCAGTTCGAGACTGAGGCGCTTGCTTTCGAGCCGCGAGAGATCGAGCAGGTCATCCACAAGCTTCACGAGGCGGTCGGCTTCCTTGTCGATGATGTCCAGGAAATGGCGCGCCGTCGTCTCGTCACGCACGGCGCCGGCCAGCAAGGTTTCGGCGAACCCCTTGATCGACGTGAGCGGCGTCCGGAGTTCATGAGAGACGTTGGCGGTCAACTCCCGGCGCGCCCGCTCCAGCCGTCGCAGTTCGGTCACATCGCGGAGCACGGCGACGGCGCCGATGGGCGCGCCACCATCGCCGGCGATCGGCGCGCAGTGGACTTCGACCAGCCGGTCACCTACCTCGGACGGGGGGAGTTCTTCGGCGCTGATCCGTCCATAGGATGCCGCGTCGGCGAGCAGCGCCCGCAGCCGCGGGCCAGGGGCGGGTTGGACGCCCTCGCCGTTTCCGGTCGACCCCGCCTGTCGCAGCATCTCCGACGCCGCACGGTTCGCCAGCAGGACGACCCCCTGGCGGTCGGCGGCGACCACGCCGTCAACCATCCCAGAGACAATCGCGGCCAGCTTCGTGCGCTCGGCGGTGAGCGTGGCAATCGTTCCCTGCAGCTGCTCGGCCATGCGGTTGAACATCTCACCCAACCGGCCGATCTCGTCGGTGCCCCACGGCCGCACCGCGCGGCTGAGATCCCCGGCGCTCATCCGCGAGGCGACCTGCGTGAGTTCCGCGATGGGCTCGACCAGACCGCGGGCGAACCGTGTCCCAAGGATCACCGCCACGAGCAACCCGAGCGCCAGCGCCAGGCCGAGCTGCGGGAGCATCCCCTGCAACTGCACCCACACCCAACCGGTAGGGACCGAGATGTGGACCGCCGCGACCGGGACGAGGTCCTTCATGACGGGTGCCGCGGCGAAGACGCGAGGCTTGCCGGTCACCTCATCGGTGCGGAGCGACTGGCTAGGGCACTTCAACAGGCTTTCGCGGTCGGCGCGGCCCTGCCGCACGGTGTCGGTGATACAGTCGGCCACGGCCCGCAACTCCGGCGCGGGTGACTCCGCCAGACCCGCGAAGGGCACGACCCGGATAATGGCGTCGGGCCGCCAGCGAAACTCCTGGGCCAGGCGTTCGAGACGGTCGGTCGACAGCCCCTCGTGTGCGTACCAGTCCAGCATCCGGCCGATCAGGATCGACTGCGTGAGGATCACACGGCGATAGGTATTCGTGTATTGTGCCTGCAGCCGCCAGGTGACGTACGTCGCGGCCAGCACCAGGCAGACGGAGGCCAGCAAGATGTAGGACACGGTCAGGCGAGCGCGGATCGACCTTGGTCTCATGCGCGCACCTTCTTGCGCGCCTCTTCGACGGCGCGCAGTTTGTAGCCGACACCGCGAACGGTGACAATGAACCGCGGCTCGGCCGGGTCATCTTCGATTTTCTCACGGAGCCGGCTGACGTGCATATCGACGGTCCTGGTGCTGCCGTAGAAGTCGTGCCCCCAGAGATGTTCGAGGAGGAAGTCCCGGGTGGAGACCCGGTTGGGATGGCGCATGAACAGGCGCAGTAGCTCGAATTCACGCGCGGTGAGATCCACGGGCCGCCCCGCAAGCGTGACCTCGTGCGTGGTCGGCGTGAGCCGGAGCGGGCCGATCTGCAGCGGTGCCACGGTGGTGGCCGTGACCTCGCGGGATCGCCGTCGCAGTACAGCCCGCACACGCGCCACCAGTTCACGCGGGCTGAACGGCTTCGTCACGTAGTCGTCGGCGCCGAGCTCTAGTCCCGCCACCCGTTCCAGCTCGCCGCTCTTTGCCGTCAACATGATGATCGGCACCGTGGATTCACGACGCAGGCGCCGGCAGACTTCGAGCCCGTCCACCCCGGGCAGCATCAAATCAAGGATGATCAGATCGGGCCGATCGCTCGCCGTCCTGGTGACCGCGGTCGCACCATCGCCGGCCGCAACGACGTCGTACCCCTCCTGCTGGAGGTTGTAGCGGACCAGCTCCACGATGTGAGGTTCATCGTCTACGACAAGGATCCGCTGCGGCATTACGCTCCCTGTAACGTCCTACATGTGTCCTGCTTCGGTGCTTCACCCAGGATGCTCCTGCCATATCGTCGAAGCGTCTTGCGTGACCCCACACGGAGCCCAATCGGCCACCACCACCAGCGGCGCGGTGACCGCGCTTCCCCGGCGTATGCGCGCACTGAGCAAAGCGTCGGCCGGTCCCGGATGCGAGATTACCGAGGTCGCTGTTCCATCTCCGAGCCGTGGTGACGTGCTCGTTCGTGTAGCCGCCGCCGGGATCTGTGGGACCGATCTTCACATCTTCCGGTGGGATCCCTGGGCGCGGTCGCACGTGCGGCCGCCGCGGGTGATCGGGCACGAGTTCACGGGAACCGTCGTCGCGCTCGGCGAGGGGGTCACCGAGGTGGCGGTGGGGGACCGGATCGCCGGCGAGTGCCACGTCGCGTGCCGCACGTGCCACAACTGCCGGCGCGGCGAGTTGCACATCTGCGAACGCCTGGAAATCATCGGGATCGATCGCGATGGCGCCTTTGCGGACTACGTGACGATGCCGGCCCGCAACGCCTGGGTCCTGCATGACGACATCGCGTCCGACGTCGCCGCGGTGATGGATCCCTTGGGCAACGCCGTCCACGCGGCGCTATCCACGGATCTGACCGCGAGGACCGTGCTGATCACCGGGTGCGGCCCCATCGGATTGATGGCCATTCCGATCTGCCGGATGGCGGGGGCCGCGCTGGTCGCCGTCTCTGACGTCAACCCCGCGCGGCTGGCGCTGGCGCGCGGGATGGGCGCCGACCTGGTGCTCGACTCCCGCGTGGGGGATGTCCCGGCGCGCGTGCGCGAGGCGACCGATGCTCAGGGGGCCGACGTCGCGCTGGAGATGTCGGGACACCCCAGGGGTGTGCGTGACGCGCTCCAGGCCGTGCGCAACGGCGGCTGGGTGAGCCTGCTCGGCCTGCCCGGATCGCCGGTTGAACTCGACCTGGCCAACGAGGTGATCTTCAAAGCCGTCCGCATCCAGGGTGTCTTCGGCCGGCGCATCTGGGAGACATGGGAGCAGATGAGCCGGTTGCTGCGCCGGGGTCTCGACATTACTCCGGTGATCACACATCGCATCCCGCTGGAGCGCTTCGCCGAGGCGTTTGCGCTCCTCGAATCTGGTGATGCGGGGAAGGTGATCTTGACCCTTGAGAGTTGAACACGCCGATCCTCTGGCCTTTGTCGATGACCTGCTCCGCGATGTCAAGGCACGCGGCGTGTGGCGGTGGCCGCGGCGGCTGGAGGGCCCGCAGGAACCGGTATCGCGGTACAACGGCCGTGAGGTCATCAATCTCTGTTCGAACAACTATCTTGGGCTCGCGAACCACCCGGCGCTCAAGGCGGCGGCGCTTGAGGCGGTGGCGACCCTGGGTGTGGGCTCGGGCGCGGTGCGGACGATTGCCGGCAACATGGCCATCCACGAGGAACTCGAGACGGAGCTGGCGGCGTACAAGCACACCGAGGCCACGCTGCTGTACCAGTCCGGTTTCGCGGCCAACGCCGGCACAGTGGCCGCGATCCTCGAGAAGGACGACGTCGTGGTCAGCGACGAGTTGAACCACGCCAGTCTCATCGACGGCTGCCGGCTCTCTGGCGCCGAGAAGAAGATCTTCCCGCACAAGGACGTCGAGGCCGCGCGCAGACTGCTCGCAGAGTCCCGGGGGGCCCGCCGGGTGCTGCTGATCACCGACGGGGTCTTTAGCATGGACGGCGACATCGCGCCGCTCCCCGATCTGGTTGAGGCCGCCGAAGAGTACGGCGCCATCATGATGATCGACGACGCGCACGCCAGCGGTGTGTTGGGGAAGGACGGTCGCGGGACGGTCGACCACCATGCGATGCACGGCCGGGTGCACATTCAGGTGGGGACGTTGTCCAAAGCCTTCGCCGGGCTCGGCGGTTACGTGGCTGGATCGCGGGCGCTTGTCGAGTGGTTGATGCATCGCGCCCGGCCGCTGCTGTTCTCGACCTCACATCCTCCGTCGGTCGCGGCCTCCGCGCTCGCCGCGGTGCGGCTGGTGCAGCGCGAACCCGGGGTGATCCGCCGTCTGTGGGACAACACCCGCTTCTTGAAGGACGGCCTGCGCCGGCTGGGCTTCGACACCGGGCGCAGCGAGACACCCATCACCCCCGTCATGATCGGGGACGAGGCGCGCGCCATGCAGTTTTCCGACCGGCTGTTCGACGAAGGCGTCTTCGTGGTCGGCATCGTCTTCCCCACGGTGCCGCGCGGCCGGGCGCGCGTGCGCACGATCGTGACCGCCGCGCACACGACCGAGCACCTCGAACAGGCGCTCGGGGCGTTCGAACGAACGGGCAAAGCGCTGGGAGTGATCTAGCCTGGCCGCCCCTGCAAAAGCGTTTGGCCGGCTGCACACGCCGGCAGAAGCCCGGGCCGCGTATGCGGCGGCGCTGCGCGTCAGACCGCGCGGGACGGAACTCGTGCCGCTGATGGCCTCCCTCGGTCGCGTGCTCGCGTCAGATGTGGCGTCGTCGAACGATCTGCCGCCTTTCGACCGGTCTCTGGTCGACGGGTGGGCGGTACGCGCGATCGATATCGCAACCGCCAGCCCTCCCGCGCCGGTCGGGCTTCAGCGGGCGGGTGAGATCCGGATGGCCGCCGCGGCCGGCGTGGCGGTAGGCCCGGGCCAGGGTGTCCGGATCCCCACCGGCGGCATGCTGCCCCAAGGGGCCGACGCCGTCGTGATGCAGGAGCACGTGGACGCCGGCGGCCAGACGATCCTGGTTTCGCGCCCAGTGAAGGCCGGTGAGAACGTGGTGCGCGCGGGCGACGACGTGCGGGCCGGACAGGTCGTGCTGGCACGCGGTCGGCGGCTCCGCGCACCCGATCTCGGCATCTTGGCCGGTATCGGACAGGTGCAAGTGGAGGTCACGTTGCACCCGCGGGTCGCCATCCTTTCGACCGGGGACGAGGTCATGCCGCCCGACGCGCCGCTGCGGCCCGGCAAAGTCCGTGACATGAATGGCGCGGCGCTGGCGGGAGCGGTGATCGACGCGGGCGGCGTGCCTGAGGTGCTCGGCGTGGTGCCTGATGAACTGCCGATCGTCGAGGCCGCCCTGCGACGCGCCGTGGGTGGGCACGACATGGTGCTGGTGTCCGGCGGATCATCGGTGGGTGATCGCGACGTGGTCACGGACGCCATCGCCAGGCTGGATCCCCCCGGCATCATCGTGCACGGTATTTCTGTCCGGCCGGGTAAGCCGACGGTCCTGGCGGTCGCGGGGTCGGTACCGGTGATCGGTCTACCCGGCAATCCCGTATCGGCGTTGGTGATCTTTGATGTGTTCGCCCGTCCGATCCTGGAGCAAATGCTGGCAATGGATCCTCTCTCGCGGCGCTGGAATCTGCTGCGCGCGCGCCTGACAACCGCGCTGCCGTCCGCCGGCGAGCGCGAGGACCACCGGCGGGTCAAGCTGGAAATCCGACCCGACGGCCTGTGGGCCGTCCCGCTGCCCGCGGGCTCGCAGATCCTGACGTCACTCGTGCGGGCCGATGGAATCGTGGTCGTCCCGGCGGGCCCAGAGGGATTCCAGGCCGGCGGCGAGATTGAGGTGCGCCTCTTGTGAAGAAAGCCAGGCTTACCCATGTTGATCCCCGCGGCCGGGCGCGCATGGTGGACGTCTCGGAGAAACCGGAAACCGTCCGCGTCGCGGTGGCACGAGCCGAAGTGCACATGCAATCGCGCACGCTCGCGCTGATCCGGGCGAACCAGGTTGCCAAGGGCGACGTGCTCGCGGTCGCGCAGCTCGCGGGGGTGATGGCCGCGAAGAAGACGGCCGAGTTGATCCCCTTGTGCCATCCGCTGCCGCTCGACGACCTGCAGGTGCGAGTGGAACCGGCGCCCAGCGGTGGAATCGTACACATCGAAGCCACCGCACGGACGACCGCCCGCACGGGCGTCGAGATGGAGGCCCTGGTCGCGGCCACTGCCGCGGCCCTCACAGTGTATGACATGTGCAAGGCCGCCGATCGCGGGATCACGATTGAACGCATCCGGCTGATCCACAAACGCGGCGGGCGCAGCGGCATCTATCAGCGGCCCGGAGAGACACCGTGAGCGGTGGCACCGTAACCGGTGGCGGCAAGCGTCCGCTCGAGGGCGTCCCGGTGGCGATCCTCACACTGTCGGATACGGTCGCGCGCGGGCAGGGGACCGACAGCAGCGGCGACCTGATCACTGACACCATGGTGGGCTTGGGCGCGACGATCATCCGCCGCGATGTGTTGACCGACGAGCAGGACGCCATCAGCGCGCGCCTGGTCGAATACGCCGACCGTGATGGTGCCGCGCTTGTCCTCACGACCGGCGGCAGCGGTCTGGCACCCCGCGACGTCACACCCGAAGCCACGCTCGCGGTCGTCGACCGCCTGGCGCCGGGGTTGGTCGAAGCCGCGCGCGCGCAGACCATGGCGAAGACGCCCCTGGCGATGCTCTCGCGTGCCATCGCCGGCGTGCGGGGACGCACGTTGATCGTCAACCTCCCGGGCAGCCCCAGCGGCGTGCGCGAATGGCTGGAGGTGCTCACACCCGTGCTCCCCCATGCCGTCCGCATCGTCCGGGGCGACACCGGACCCTGGGGCCGCGACCACCGCGCGGATATCGCCCAAAAGGGATGACCCACCGGGAACGCATCTGGCTCGGGTTGATCATCGCCGGCTGCCTGCTGCTTCTTGCGGGCGCCCCGCTACCGCAGATCGAAAGCGACGCCGCCTTCTACGGTCGGATCGCCAGGAACATCCTCGCCAGCGGCAACTGGCTGACCATGAACCATCCCTTCCAGCCCGGTGTGATCTCGGACAAGCCGCCGCTGACGATCTGGCTCATTGCGCTGTCGTTGCGAGTCGGCGGTCTGAACGACGTCTCGCTGCGGCTCTGGCAGATCCTGATGACGGTGGCGCTCGTACCGCTGACCTACCGTCTGTCGCGTCTGGCGCGCGGCACCCGGGAAGAGGGGCTGCTCGCCGCGCTACTCGTCCTCACCTTTGTTCAAGTGTTCATGCTCAGCGGGCTGCCGCAGCAGGATGTGCCGCTGACGTTCTTCTTGACGCTCGCGTTCCTCGCGTACATGGCATACCGCCGCAGCGGCGCCACCGCCCCCGCGGTGCTGGCAAGCGTCTGGGTGGCCATGGCGGTGCTGACCAAGGGCATTGTCGCACTGGCGATCTTCTGTCTGGTCGTGGTGGTCGACCTGGCCGTCACCTCGAGGCGGTCCGACCACGGCGGCCACTGGCGGTGGGGTCAGGCGGCGGGCGGCGCGGCAGTCTTCCTCCTGGTCGCGGCGCCCTGGTTCGTGGTCGGGACGATCCGGTATGGACAGCCTTTTATTGACACGTTCTTCCTGCAGGGCAATCTGGGGATCTGGCGGTTCTTCCACCCAACGCTGCGGCCCCCAGTGCCGTACTGGATGGGCGCCCTGGCCTACATCCCGATGGTCGCGGGAGGCATGCTGCCCTGGACTGGTCTCCTGCCGGGCACGGTGCGTGAACTATGGCGCGGGCTGCGGGGCGCCGAACCAACACTTCGGATAGGCGCGCTGTGGGCAGGCCTGCTGTTTCTTTTCCTTTCGCTCTCGGCGGGGGACAAGGTCTACCGGTATCTCCAACCCTGCTACCCGATCCTGGCGGTGTTCGCGGCGCGGTTCCTGATCGGCGTGATCGACGACGCGCGGCGGATGCGCAGTGCTGCCGCGATCTCTCTGCTGATCGGTCTACCGCTGTCGATTGTGGCCGTCTGGCGCCTCCACACCGAGTACCCAGAGTCTCGCGTGTATGTGGCGTTGATCGTGCCCACCGTTGTCGTGCTGTTTCTCGCCGTGGCTGTCTTCGGCGCGATCACGCTGGCCGGCCGAAGCCGGTCGGCGGTAGCCGTCCTCGCGGTCGGCGCGTTGCTCTCATACGCGTGCGCCTACTGGATGGTCGCGACACACTGGTACCGCCTCACCCCATGGCCCGCGGTGGGTGCGACGATCGACCGCCTGTACCACCAGGGCGATCGCGT
Organism: bacterium; assembly: GCA_041487495.1. Classification (GTDB taxonomy): domain Bacteria; phylum Sysuimicrobiota; class Sysuimicrobiia; order Sysuimicrobiales; family Humicultoraceae; genus JBGPNN01. Next base: position 120 of record JBGPNN010000017.1, on the reverse strand, counting down.
GGTGGTCCGAGGTGCGCACGGCGGCGAGCTGGCCTTCGTGTCGTTCTGGGTCACGGCCCCCGCGCCGCTGTCGTTCGCCGAAGATGATGACGAGCTGCTGAAGGCGTGGCGGACCGGCGG
>JBGPNN010000016.1:0-27210 GCA_041487495.1 bacterium | reverse complement strand
GGCGGTCACATCGCACAACGCAAGAAGCAGACATGATCCAACTGGGAGAAGCGGCGGCGCGAGTGCGCGTGCTCGTCGCACGACGGGGCCGAGAAGAGGAGATCGACACGACCGTGTCCCTCGTGGAGGGGCGCGCACAGGTACACATACGGGTGAACGGTGCGACAACACCGCGCAGCGGCGTGTTAGGGCGGTTACCGGTTGTGATGGCAGCGCCGTGGGATCTGGAAGTGGTACGGGGGACAGCCGCTGGGAGGCGCAGGCTGCTCGATGCGGCGCTCGCGCAGGTCAGCCCGGCGTACTATTTTGCGTTACACCGATACCATCGGGTGGTGACACAGCGAAATGCGGTGTTGCGACAGGGCCGCGTGATGGGATTGGAACCGTGGGACGCACAAATGGTCGCGCTGGGCGCGCGGATAGCCATTCATCGGCGCGGGTACGTCGCCCGCCTCGCAGCACCGGCCGCGGAGTGGTTCGGGCTCCTGGGGGGTACGGGACGCCTGGCGATTGAGTATCAAGCCGCGTGGGTGGGCGCGACAGAAGAAGACATTACAGCCGAGGCCCGGGTGCAACTTGTCCGCCGCCGAGCCGATGAAGTAAAGCGAGGGGTGACACTCACCGGGCCGCATCGGGACGATCTGGAGATGTTGCTCGACGGGAGAGCGATACGGAGCTTTGGATCCCAAGGCCAATGGCGGACCGCGATGCTCGCGATCCGGCTAGCGGAGCGGACGGTCATGACTGCCGAGTTGGGGGACCCCCCGGTCTTGCTGCTCGACGATGCGCTTGCCGAGCTCGATCACACGCGCCAGCGCCGGCTGATCGGGCTGGGAGGAGAAGGGCAAATGCTTTTGACAGCGACAGCCCTACCGGCTGAGGTGTCCGAGGTCCGGGGCTTCGTCGTGGAGAACGGGGCTGTAGAGGAGCGCGAGTGGTCACCTCGATCCGGGAAATCCTGAAGCGCACGGCCAGGGCCTGGGGGCTACAGCCCGCGGCGCACCTGGCATGGGCGCGGCAAATGTGGCCAGAAGTGGTCGGCCCCGAGCTGGCCAAACTGAGCGCCCCAGTGACAGTGCGCGGCAAAGCGCTGCTGATAGGGGTGACGCACCCAGTGGCCGGGCAGGAGATCCGGTTGCGGCAGGCGCGGATCCTCGCGGCACTGGCGCGGGAGATCGGGGAGGGGGAGCTGACGAAAGTGCTAGTGGTGGCTCGACGGCGTCTTCCGGGACTCCGGGGAGGCACCCTGGCGACGGACAGACGCGAGACAACGAAGAACCCAACGTCTCGCCGGGTGAAGTGAAGGGTGTTTGTCTACCTTGGCGGGGAGAAAGTGGTCTACATACGTGAGGTCGTGGCGATCCTTGATGCACGACGGCTGGGGCGTGCGGCGACCGCGAGGGCGCTCTTGGCCCGGGCGAGCGCGGGGCTCTCCGGGAGGGAAACTGCGGCGGTGAGGACGATCGTGGTGACAACGCGGGGTCTGATCGTGACACCGAGCACGCCGGCGACCGTCGCCAGACGTATACGACGCGCGTCGAAGACCCGCAACGTCCAAAAGGCGGAGACGTAGACAGGACGCGGGTTTTCGCCGTTGACACGTTTCTTTTTGGGGTGATAAAATAGTGTGTGGGCACGCGCGGTCCCGCGTGTGCTCGTTTGTTTGATCGGAGCGTGAGCCGATGCCCGACGTCCCCGCATACACCGCGCAGGAAATCCAAGTACTCGAAGGACTGGACGGTGTCCGCCGCCGGCCGGCGATGTACATCGGCAGCACCGGCCCGGACGGACTACACCACCTGCTCTACGAAGTGGTCGATAATTCTGTTGATGAAGCCCTCGCCGGAGCCTGTACCCGGATCGACGTGACCCTACACGGTGACGGGAGCGCAACTGTTCTGGACAACGGACGGGGCATCCCGGTCGACAACGTACCCAAAATCAGAAAACCGGCCGTTGAAGTCGTCCTGACCACACTCCATGCCGGCGGGAAATTCGGGGGCGGCGGCTACAAGATCTCCGGCGGCCTCCATGGGGTCGGCGTGTCCGTGGTGAATGCGCTCTCCGAGTGGCTCGAGGTTACCGTGTATCGGGACGGCAAGACCTACCGGCAGCGGTTCGTCCGCGGCAAGCCGACAGGTCCCCTACGGAACGAAGACGGGAGCCCCCAACCGAGCGGCACGCAGGTGACGTTTAAGCCTGACCCGGACATCATGACGGCGTCTGAGTTCTCGTCAGACGTGGTCAGCAAGCGGTTGGAGGACATTGCGTATCTCAACGCCGGGCTAGAGATCCGGTTGATCGATGAGCGCACCAACCGGACCGCGATCATCAAGCACGATGGTGGGATCAAAGAGTTGGTCGCGGCGCTCGACCGGACGAAGACGAAGCTTTCGGATATTATCCACAAACGAAGCGACCGCGACGCCGTTGGTGTAGAGTTTGCGATTCAGTACAACGACTCATACGTTGAGCACGTACTCACATACGTCAACACGATTCCGACACCAGAGGGAGGCACGCACCTCGGAGGGTTCCGGTCGGCGCTGACCCGGTCGGTTAACGACTACGCCAAGCGAGCCGGGCTGGTGAAGGAGAACGACCTCGCACTCACCGGCGAAGATATGCGCGAGGGTTTGACGGCGGTGCTCAGCATCAAGCTGGCCGAGCCCCAGTTCGAGGGACAGACGAAGACCAAGCTGGGCAACACCGAAGTGAAGGGCATCGTTGAGTCCGTGGTTGCCGACGCCCTCGAAGAATTCCTCATCACGCACCCACCCGACGCCAAGCGGATCGTGAACAAAATCCTCACCGCCGCGCGCGCGCGAGAAGCGGCCCGCCAGGCGCGGGAGCTCGTACGGCGCAAGAGTGCACTTGAGATCGGCACACTGCCCGGTAAGCTGGCCGACTGCGTCGAACGCGACCCGAACCTGTGCGAACTCTTCATCGTCGAGGGCGAATCGGCTGGGGGCAGCGCCAAACAAGGGCGCGACCGGCAGTATCAGGCGATCCTGCCGATCCAGGGCAAGATTTTGAACGTCGAAAAGGCACGCGAGGACAAAATGATCGCGCACGAGGAAATTCGCGCGCTCATTACCGCGCTGGGGACGGGTGTCGGCGAGGAGTTCTCGCTGGACAAGCGGCGGTATGACCGGATCATCATCATGTGTGACGCCGACGTGGACGGAAACCATATTCGCACCCTGCTGCTGACATTCTTCTACCGGTACATGCGCAAGCTTGTCGACCACGGGAAGGTGTATATCGCGCGCCCCCCCCTGTATCTGGTCAAGAATGGCAAGGAGCGGCGCTACGCCGTGTCCGAAGAGGAACGACAGGCGATCTTGCAGGAGTTTGGGCGTAAGAGCCACAACGTCGAGGTTCAGCGCTTCAAAGGTCTGTCTGAAATGAACCCCGAGCAACTGTGGGAGACGACGATGAACCCCGCGACGCGCACCTTGCTGCGTGTCGAGCTAGAGGACGTAGAGGAAACGGAACGCGTGTTCCGCGCGCTGATGGGCGAAGACGTCGAGCCCCGCCGGCAATTCATCATCCAGTACGCCCGCGACGTGCGCCACCTGGACGTGTAGACCCCCGACGGGCCCATGGCAACCGAAGACCTGAAGATCATCCCACGCGCGATCGAGGAAGAGATGAAAACCTCTTACCTCGACTACGCGATGTCGGTTATTGTCAGCCGGGCACTCCCCGACGTGCGGGACGGGCTGAAACCGGTCCAGCGGCGTGTCCTCTTCGGGATGGCCGAACTGGGCGTCCGCCCTGATACGCCGTACCGCAAGAGCGCGCGCATCATCGGCGAGGTGATGGGCAAGTTCCACCCGCACGGCGAGGTCCCGATCTACGATTCGCTGGTGCGGATGGCGCAGGGGTGGTCGTTTCGCTATCCACTCGTCGATGGGCAGGGGAACTTCGGCAGCATCGACGGTGATCCGGCCGGCGCCATGCGGTATACGGAAGCGCGCCTGTCGCCGATCGCCGCCGAGTTGCTGGCCGATCTCGACAAAGAGACGGTGGCGTTCGGTCCCAACTTCGACGAGAGCTTGCAGGAACCGCTGGTCCTGCCGGCGCGGCTCCCGAATTTACTGATGAACGGATCGAGCGGCATCGCCGTTGGCATGGCCACCAATATCCCCCCGCACAACCTGGGTGAGATCATCGACGCGCTGGTGGCGCTTATCGAGAACCCCAAGATCGATCTGGACGAGTTGAGCAAGATTGTGAAGGGACCCGACTTTCCCACCGGCGGCGTGATCCTGGGGCGCGAAGGGATCCAGGCCGCGTACACAAGCGGGCGGGGAAGTATTAGCGTGCAGGCGAAGACGGCGTTCGAGGAATTGCGGGGCGGGCGCGTGGCGATCGTGGTGACCGAGATCCCGTATATGGTAAGCAAAGCCGCGATGGTCCAGCGCATCGCTGAACTGGTTCGCAGCAAGAAGCTCCAGGGCATCTCCGACCTGCGCGACGAGTCCGACCGCCGCGGGATGCGCGTGGTGATCGAACTGCGGCGCGATGCAAACCCGCAAATCGTGCGCAACCAACTCTTCAAGCACACGCAACTGCAGACGACGTTCGGCGCAATCATGCTGTCGCTGGTTGACGGCGCGCCCAAGCAATTGACGCTGAAAGAAATGCTGGTGCACTATCTGGCACACCGGCGCGACGTGGTGATCCGGCGCACCCGGTACGAATTGGGGCGGGCGGAGGAACGCGCGCACCTGCTCGAGGGGCTCAAGATTGCGCTCAAGAACCTGGACGACGTCATCGCGCTGATCCGCAAGGCCAAGGATGTCCCGGCGGCGAGGACGGGCCTGATGAAGACCTTTCAGTTAAGCGAGATCCAGGCCAACGCTATTTTGGAGATGCGGTTGCAGCGGTTGACCGCGTTAGAACGCGACAAAATCGAAGAAGAGTACAAGGCGCTGCTCAAGGACATCGCCCACTACAAGGACATGCTGGCCGACGCGACCTCGCCGCGGCCGCGGCTGATCATGACCGTGATCAACGGCGACCTGGTGGCGATGAAGGCCAAGTATGCCGACGCGCGGCGGACGAGGATCACGGGGAAGGAAGCCGAGGAGTTCGAGGCCGAGGACCTCATCCCGGATTCAGACGTGGTGATCACACTGACGCGCAATACGTATATCAAGCGGCAACCCCTCGAGACGTACCGGGTACAGCGCCGGGGGGGCCGAGGCATGGCCGGGCTCACAACGCGCGAAGAAGATGTCGTCGAGCACATCGCGGTCACGACCAACCACGCGTTCCTCCTGTTCTTTACGAACCGCGGGAAGGTGTACCGGATCAAAGCCCATGACGTGCCGGAGGCGAGCCGGACGGCGCGCGGGCTGCCGGTCGTCAACCTGATCACCGTGACGCAGGGCGAGCGCGTGACAGCCATCATCCATCTGCGATCGTTTGAAGAAGCCGGGTCGCTGTTCATGGCCACCCGGCGCGGCATGGTCAAGAAGACCGGGCTCATGGAGTTCGTCAATGCCAAGCGGGCGGGGATCTTCGCCATCACACTAGAGGGTGATGACGAACTGATCGGCGTCCGGCATGTCCAGAAGGATGCGGAGATATCGCTGGCGACGCGACTGGGCCGGGCCATGCGGTTCAAAGCCGCGCAGGTCCGCGAGATGGGTCGAACCGCCAGGGGGGTTAGGGGCATTCGACTGCGGGGCGACGATGCCGTCGTCGGCATTGCCGATAGCACCGAAGGGCGGTTCTTGCTGTCGGTGACGGAATTTGGGTTCGGCAAGCGCACAGCGTTCGCGCAGTATCCCTTGAAGCGACGCGGTGGGATGGGTGTGATCAACATGAAGATCACCAAGCGCAACGGTCCCGTCGTGGCTGTGCGAGCCGTCGACGAGGATGATGAAGTTCTCGTGATCTCTGCCACCGGGATCGTGAACCGCATCCCGGTGAAGGAAATCGCCGTCCATGGCCGCGGGGCCCAGGGTGTGTCGATCAAGCGGCTCGAAGAAGGCGATCGGCTTGCCGCCGTGGCCCGCGTCGCCGCAAAGGAGTAACCGTCCGTGCCGGTCGAGTGGAGGTGTTGGGCCCAAGCGGTCGGTGTGATTGGGGGCACCGTGCTGCTTCACGAAGTGGCCCACGCGGTGGTCGCCCGGCGCGTAGGGGGCGAGGTCAAAGAGGTCGGGATCGGTTTTGGCCCGCCGATAGCGCGCGGGCGCGTGGGTGGTGTCACCGTCACGCTGCGGCCCATCCCCTTGGGGGGGTTTGCCGCGATCGATGTTGAGCAACTCCCTCCGGCACGGCGCCTCCCGGTGTTGCTTGCCGGGCCGGTCGCGAACATCATAGCGGGGTTGCTGTTGCGGCGTGTCGCCGCGCCCCAGGCCCCGGTGTTGTTGCCGGGTCAGACCCGCCGGGTTGAAGTCGGCGGCGTGCTGTCCGCATTGTCTATGCTGACACGTGCCGCGGCTGCGGGGCCGCGGGTGCTGCTGCGGACCGCCGGCGACATCAACCTCAGCGTCGGGCTGACAAACCTGCTGCCGTTGCTACCTCTCGATGGAGGCCACCTGGCCGCCGCGCATCTGGAAGCCGCCGGGGCAAGGAAGCCGATCGTGACCGCGTTCCGGCAGATCACCGCGGGGTTCTTTCTCTGGTTCGCCGTCCGTGTACTCCTGGCTGACGTCCTCCGACTCAGGCGGGCGAGCGCGCCATAGGCGGCACGTTGGTGAAAACCACGATCGCACCGCTGGCCGAGACAACCCCACCGGATCCCGCGGCGCTCCCCGCAGAATGGGCAGTGTGGGCCGAGGAACCGGGGCATGCAGTCACGATCTCGGAAGAAGGTCGTGTGTTGGGCACCCTGCATGTCACCGTGGTCGGCCGCACTGAAGGGTGGTTGGAAGGTCTGTGGGTGCAACCATCCGCGCGCGGGCGTGGGGTCGGCCGGCGGCTGGTGCAGGAGGCCGAGGAACTGCTTCGTGGGCACGGCGTGACAGCCGTGCGGACGGCCGTGCCCGCCCGAGACTATGCGGCGCTGGCCGTCGCTGAGCACGCGGGATTCATCAGGCACAGCGAGGCCGTGGTCCTGATGGCGACAATCGATCTGGGTCCCATCAATATCGCCTATGATGCGCAGGTTGAACCGGCCAGCCTGCGTGATGTGCCCGCGATCGTCCGATTGATCAACGAGTCGCCGAGACTGGGCGCCTGGCGGGGGCTGGTGCCTCTGGGGTGGCGCTTTCGTACATTGCAGCCCGAGCTGCTCAAAGGATTGATCAACGACGGGCGCATCGTGCGCAGCGGCGAGCGTGTTGAGGGCGCCGCCGCGTTTGCGATCAACAGCACCGCCGGGGTCATTACGTTTCTGGAGGGACCGCGTGCGCACCACCAGGCGCTCTTCGGCGCCGTCGCTGAACGCGCCAGGGCCACCGGTGCGACCCGGATCGCACTGTTCACTCCGGAGCGGGAGCCGCCGCCGGGTCTCCACGCGGGATTTGCGCCGCACCCCTGGTGCCCGGACGGCCTGGTGATCGTTGAGAAACTCTTGGGTGGAGCACCGACGTCTTCGCCCGCGCCAACGCGGCAGAGGCATTGAGCGTGAACGAAGGATTCCTGATCGCCCTTGGGGTGCTGCTGGGGGGGATCGTCGCGTGGTTGTGGGCGACGGCGCGCGCACACGCGTCCCGCACGGCCTGGGTCACGGAGCTCGAGGCGCGGGCGCGCGCAGCCGAGGGCGTCCGTGACGAGGTGCGCGAGCAGGCCGAGGCCCGCGAGAAGGATCTTGCCGGCGTCCGGGCGGCGTTGGATGAAGAACGGGAGGCCAGGGTCGCGGCCCAGACACGCTTAGAGGCCGCGTACCAGAATCTGCAGGCCCAGCGGCAACTCCTCGACGACGCCACGATGAAGCTCACCGATACATTCAAAGCCTTGAGCGCGGACGCCCTGAAGAGCAGCAACCAATCTTTCCTGGAACTGGCGCAGCAGACCCTTGATGCGGTGGTGAGCGAAGCACAGGGCGATATCGGGAAGCGCCAGGAAGCGATCGATGCCCTGATCAGACCCCTGCAGGACACACTGCACCGGTATGAAGAGCAGGTGGGCGCGCTCGAACAGGGGCGCCAAAGAGCCTACGGCAGCCTGGAAGAACAGCTACGCGCATTGAACGGCACACACCAACAACTGCAGCGCGAGACAGGCAACCTGGTCAACGCGCTCCGCGTCCCGCGGGTCAGAGGACGCTGGGGTGAAGCGACGCTGCTGCGTGTCGTTGAACTCGCGGGGATGACGGAGCACATCGACTACGTCGAGCAGGCGACGCTCGATGGGGAAACTCGGTTGCGACCAGACCTGATTGTGCACACGCCCGGCGGCCGCGCGATTATTGTGGATGCCAAGACACCCCTGGACGCGTACCTCGACGCGGTTGCCGCATCCGGCGAGGAAGAACGAAACGCCGCGCTGCGGCGGCACGCTCATCAAGTACGCCAACATCTCAATGCGCTCGTCGCTAAGTCCTATTGGGAACGACTGCCTGGGGTCCCCGACCTGGTCGTGATGTTCATTCCCGGCGAAGCCTTCGTCTCAGCGGCCGTGGAAGTCGATCCTGCGTTGATCGAGGATGGCATGGCCAACCGCGTGGTGCTGGCGACACCCACGACGCTGCTCACGACGTTGTGGACCGTGTCCTATGGCTGGCGGCAAGAGCAGATTGCCGAGAATGCCCGGCGCATCAGCGATCTGGGAAAGCAGCTCTACGACCGCTTCAAGATCCTGGGCGAGTATCTGGCTGACGTCGGGAAGAACCTGGGAAAGGCCACGGAGGCCTACAACAAGGCCGTGGGCTCCTTGGAGATGCGTGTGTTCCCCGCGGCCCGCCGATTCAAGGAGCTCGGCGCCGCGACGGGCGATGAGATCCCTGTGCTCGACGCCATTGACCAGACGCCGCGCCAGTTGAGCCTGCCAAGCGTGGGAGAGACGGCCCAAGGCACCGATCTCGAGGAATCGCGGCCGGAGGACTGAGACATGGACCCTATGATCGCGCTGCACCTGAATTCTGGACGAACTCCGCCACGCGGGCATGACGACCTTGGCACCGCTGAGCGACGAGCACATCAATCGCCGCACGCCCGGTCTGCAGAACACCGTGGGCATTCTGCTGCGGCACATGGCCGGGTCCGAGCGCTACTGGATCGGCGAGGTCGTGGGGGGAGTCCCCGCCGGTCGCAACCGCGATGCCGAGTTCGGCGATGACCGGCTGGAGAAGACGGTTCTATTGGCCGAACTCGACCGGGCGGCCGCGGTGACCCGCGAGGTGCTGGCCCGCCTGCGTGCAGCCGACCTGCTCACCGAAGTCGACGTGCAGACCGCTCGCGGGACCAGTAAGGAAACAAAAGCCTTTGCCCTCCTGCACGCTGTGCGCCACCTGGCGTACCATCTCGGTCAGTTGCGGTATCTGGCGAAGCTCGCTCAGGGCTGAGCCACGGCGGCGTCCAGCGGCTGGAGCGTGATATCGCCGTGGCTCGTGCTGATCTGGACCGCGGCGTCGGGCGCGTTCAGCACCCCGGACAGCCGGCGGCGATCCCACGCCATATCGCCCAACGGGAGCCGTGAATGTATGTCTCCGGCAAGGGTTGAAGCGTCGATACGGCACCGGGCCGCGGGGTTGAGGGAGAACGTCACATCCCCACTCATGGTGCTAATGACGCTTGACCCGCCGGATCTGAGATCCCGAACCCGCAGCGACACATCGCCGTGCATCGTCCGCGCCTGCAGCCGCCCGACGAGATCGGCGCTGATGACGATATCGCCGCGCTTGGTTGAGACGGCAAGATCGCCGGCAGCTTGCCCGACGGCTACGTCGCCCCGTTTGACGTCAACGGTGGTGTCTCCGCGACACCTCCGTAGGGTGATGTCGCCGCTGGTGGCCTGCACCGTCGCACGCGCGCACTCCTCGATGGCGATGTCTCCCTTGACGACCGAGACGGTGACGTCACCCGCGGGGTTTTCGCTCGAGATATCGCCGCGCACGACAGCGGCGTCGATGTTCAGCCCATCGGGCACGGCGATGTCGAAATCGACGCGGATGCGTTCGTGAAAGGGCCTCGCGCCGGGGCCTTCGATGACGACGGCATCGTCTCGTTCCTGCACACTAATAGGAAGCCGTTCGGCGAGGCGCGCGGCCTCGTGCGAGTCCGACGAGCGAACACGCCTGCGCGCATGGACGTGGAGTTGACCGTCTGGTGAATGGGAGAACCGGATATCGCCGCGGGTGTTACGGATGACCAGGCGTGCGGCAGTCATGGCGCGGACATCTTCGAACGGCGCAACCGCCTCGGGCTCGCTCCCGAACAGTGCTCCAAGGTGCCGGCCCCAACCAGCGTGCCGCCAGTGTCGGAACTCGCGCGCGGCCGTTCGGCCTTCGCGCAGGGCCTCGCGGACCGACTCGCGGATCGCATCGCCAACCTCGTCGAGGGACCCCTTGGGAATGTTCCGGACAACGTCGTCGACCACGCGCTTGATCTCGTCAACGAGCCCCGCGGCAGACGGTGTCGCGCCCGCCGGCATGCTCGGGCCGGGAGATACTGGGTCCGGATCGGGGGACGGCGCCGCGCCGGCGGATGGTTCGCGATGGCCCTCCCCGATTGCATCGAGCAACTGTGAGGCGTCCTCCGCGGTGATTCTGCCGGCTCGCAACAGCCGCAGGATCTTCATGCGTTCTTCGCTGTGTTCTTCCGTGGTCGGGTGTTCGTTCATCGATGCCCCTCCGGTGAATCGATCGCCTTGAGCTGTTCGAGTGCCTCGGCCACCGAAATGCGTCCGGTTTCCAGGTCGTTGAGGATATCGATCCGCCGCCTCACGGGTGTCTGTGCCTCGCCGCTTCCTGCGAGGCCCAGAGCCTGAAGCACAACATCGAGGCGACTTCGAACGGTCGGGTAGGAAAGCCCGAGGGCGCGCTCAACCTCCTTGATGTTGCCTCGAGACTGGAGGAACAGGAGCAGGAACTGGTGCTGCTCAGGGGTCAGCCGGGCGAACGTGGACACATCAAAATGGCCTTCAAGGGCTGTGCCGCACGATCGACACTGGAGGCGCACCGTCTCGAGTTCCCCGCCGCAGACCGAGCATGATTGCGGTACTTTATTCATGAGAATCACTCTTTGACTATCAGATGTGTGTATTACATCAATAAATCTAATATAGCACTTTCTATTTGTCAATATCGCGTTTTGCCACTCCGCGTGGCACACTGAAGGAGTGAAGATTCTGGTAATCTTGCTGGCACTCATCGTGACAATCACGGCGGCACCGGCGACGGACAACGTCGCCGTGTCCCTCCGCACGGCGCAGCGGTGGGGCCTGCGGGTCGGCGATGTTCTCGAGATCGGGGCAGATCCGTCGATGGCTGGGGCCCGTCGTTTCAGGGTCGCGGCGATCTGGACATCGCGCGAGCACCCTGCCGACGTCGCCCGGGGCGATCCGCAGATACGGTTCCACCTGCCGGCACTGGAGGGACTGCTGGGGCGCCGCGAGACCGCGGACCGCGTCGTCGTCCGCCTGCGGGAGGGGACCAGCGAAGATACCGCAACGAAGATTCGCGATGATCTGCGCGCGCTGGGCGCCGGCTTTGACGTGTATACCGCCCGGGAGTTGGTCGAACACACCTCGCAAACCTTCGTCGTCATCTCTCGATTTCACCGGGCGATCGGATTGATCACTATCCTGGCCAGCGGCATTTTCCTGGTGACGATCATGGCCCTGAGGCTGAGCGAGATGCGACGGGAGATCGGGGCACTACGCCTGATCGGGGTGAGCCGCGCGACGATCGGTGCGACCGTCATGCTGGTAGCGGGGGCGGTCGCGGTCGCCGGATGCCTCGTCGGCATCGGACTGGGTGCGGCAATGATCTGGGCCATCAACGCCTACTATCAACCGCTGTTTGGAACAACACTGCGATTCGCCGTGCTCGAGATAGGGACGCTCACCTTTGCGGGCGGTCTGGCGATGCTGCTCAGCCTGGCGGCCGGAGCAGCCGTCGCCGTGCGGGTCTTGCGGCAGCCCCCGTTGGAACAGGTCGGCCGGTAGTGGTCTGGTTTTTGGCGCGCAAGAATCTTCGTCGCGCCGCTTCTCGCACGGTACTGTTGATCGCCGGCGTGGCGACAGCCGGTGCCCTGCTCTTTGACATGTCGATGCTGAGCGGTGGTCTCGAGCGTAGTTTTGGCGCGGCGCTTGGGCGACTCGGTTATGAGATCCGCGTGGTGCTCCGAGGCACACTGCCGCTGTCGACCGAGGCGCTGATGTCCGAGGCGCAGGTCGTGGCGAACCGTATCGCTGCTCGCCCAGACGTGTTGCTGGCCAGCCCCGTGCTTGGCACGAACCTGTACGTCGAAGGGCCGCGAGGCCGCGCGACCGCCGTAACGCTTGGGCTCCGCCCCGAGGTCCAGGGGCTCATCCGGTTGGAATCCGGACGCGACACGGTCGACGGTCTGGTCATGAACAAAGAGCTGGCCACGCGCATCGGAGCCGCGCCGGGAGAGATCGTGCGCCTGGCCACGCGCATCGATCCACAGACCGGCCGCCCCGGGCGGACCATCGAAGCTCGCGTGCAGGCGATGGGCGATTTCGTCTTTGATCTCAAGGCACAGCGTACAATCGCCATGCCGCTCGACGATCTTCAACACCTCCTGGGGATCGGCCGTGACGAGGCGTCGTTTGTGGTCGTGAAAGTGCGGGACGGAGTGGACCCGGAGGAGGTGACGCGCTGGATCAAAGACGCCTTTCCGGCCCTCGATGCGTTCTCGATCGCCGGGCTGCTGGGCCAGGTTCGGCGGCAGCTGACATACTTCGACCACTTCTCGGTGATTCTCACGGGGATCAGCATGGTGGTCGCATTCCTGCTGATTGGCGCGGTGCTGACGCTGGCGGTCGGCGAGCGCCTTGGAGAACTGGCGGCCCTCCGGGCTGTAGGGCTGTCGCGCGCGCGCACGGTCCTGCTCATCCTGCTGGAGGGTGCGTTCCTGTCGGTGGTGAGCGCGCCCCTGGCGCTGGCACTCGGCGCGGCCATCAGCCGTCCCCTTGACGGGATTCTGCGTGCGACGCCCGGGATGCCCCAGGACCTGCACTTCTTCGTGTTCAGCGCGGAGGCCGTGGTGCGGACCGTCGTGCTGTTGATGATCACAGGCACGCTCGGTGCGACGTATCCGGCGTGGGTCGCGGGGCGGCTCAACATCGCGGCGACCCTGCACCAGGAGGTTCAGTGACCCATGGCGGAGGCCGTGGTCGACGTCCGCGACGCGGCGCGCACCTACCAGTTCGATGGCGCTGCGGTGACCGCGCTTCGCGGCGTGACCTTGCAGGTGCAGGCCGGTGAGTTCCTTGCGGTCGTCGGGCCATCGGGCAGTGGGAAGTCGACGCTCTTGCATCTTGTGGGCGGCGTTGATCTGCCGACCGCGGGCGAGGTGCGCTTGTTCGGCCGGCCGACCCACCACCTGACTGACGCAGCCCTGGCCGCCCTGCGGCTGCGGCGGGTGGGATTCGTCTTCCAGCGCTTCTTTCTGCTGCCGATGCTGACCGCTGAGGAGAACATCACCCTGCCGATGCTGGAGGCCGGCGTGCCGCCGGCTGAGCGCGCAAGCCGCGTGGCGGACGTGCTGGAGTACGTTGGGCTGACCCACCGGCGGCGTCACCTGCCCGGGCAACTGAGCGGCGGGGAGCTGCAACGGGTCGCGGTGGCGCGCGCGCTGGCCAACCACCCCGCGCTGCTGTTGGCTGACGAGCCGACGGGCGAGCTCGACCAGGACACGGGCCGGGAGATCGGGCGGTTGCTTCAACAGATCCGCGCGCAGGGTGTTGCCGTGATCGTGGTCACGCATAATCCGGAGATCGCGGCACTGGCGGACCGGACGGTGGTGCTCCGCGACGGGAGGCTGGCGTGATGCGCGCGACCGCGTTCCTGCTGGCCGCTCGGACGCTGCAGACGCGGCCCAGGCGTACGCTCGTCCTGCTCCTGGGCTACGGCCTGGGTGTGGCCGTGATGATTGCGTTGCTCGCGGTCGGCGATGCGCTGCTTCTCCAGGCGCAGGACCGCGACGTCGTGGCCGGCGGCGATCTGGTGCTCGTACCCGCCGGTCTTGATCCCGAAGTGTTGAAGACCGGTGCGGTGACGGCGATGTTTCTCGCTATTCCCAACGCCCGTTTCCTCGTCCGGCAGCTCCTCCTGGGGCCCCGCTACGCGGAGGCGGTCGCGGCGGCGTCTCCTGAGATGATCGACAAGCTCGCCTACGTCCGTATCCGCGGCGAGGTGCACGCGGCGCGGGCGAGCGGAACCCTGCCCTCCGCCGCCAGGGCGGTGCATAGTGCGCTGGCGATCGCGGATCCTGGGTGGCAAGACCGAGAGGACGACCGCGCCTGGCTCGAACCGGCGCCGCAAGACCTGCTGGCCGGCATCGACCGGTTCCACGAACCGCCAAGCGGTCCGGATGGGCGGACCTGGGCCGAGTGGTGGTACTTCAATTTCGCCGGGCCGGATGGACTCTATGGTTATGTCTCGTTGATCGCGGACCGCGAGCGGCGGGTACATGTCAGCGTCACGGTACACGGTCCTGACGGCCGGGTGCTGCGGTTCGGCGAGACGCACACCGGAACCATCCTGCCGTTTGCCGGTCCAGTGATCGCCGCGGGGCCGCACCGGATCGAACTTCGGGACGGCGTGTATCGCGTGCGGATCGCGCCGATGGGTCCGACGCCCGATCTCTTCACCGCCGATCTGCTCGTCGCACCCACACCGGGGTGGTTCCTCCCGCCGTTCGAGCAGCAGTCAGGGACCTTCCGGTCGGGATACGTCGTCCCGGCGCTGCGTGCCGCGGTGACCGGGACGATCGTGCTCGGCCGCCAGGCACACCGGATCGACGGCATCGGATATCATGACCACAATTGGGGCGTCTGGCAGGACGTGACGTGGGAGTGGGGGACGACGAGTTCGCCCGACTATGCGCTGCTCACGGGGCTTGTGCGCCATGCCACGGTGCGAGAGCAGGAGATGCTCGTGACGGTCTATGGGCATGCGGGCGGGCGGGCCGGCGTCCTCGGCGTTCTGCGGGGGAGCGCGCCGGTCGCGAGTGATTGGAAGCCGGGTCCGCGTGTGGGGACGATCCGGCTGCGCGTTCCCGGGCGCCTACGCTACCGGGCCGCGAACGATGCCGGGGATCGACTGGACGTAGAGATCGTCGCCGACAGCATCGTGGCCACGCCCCTGGACGTGGGCGCGAGCGGCGCCGCTGCCAGGGAAGCCGCGGACACACGGAGCGCCCGGGCGGTCTTCCTGCAAATCCGGGGCCGGTACAGTGTGACTGGTACGGTGGGCGGCCGATCCGTGCGGTTTTCGTCCCCCGGGTTCGCGGAGACGTTTGTGCCGATCCAGGGGACGCCGTAGACGCGACGGGGAAACACCCGGGGGGCGGGAGGTGTCCCCGCCCCCGGTGGGTTTGCAGCCCTGCGAGGTCTTACCGCGGGACGATCCAGGTCCGGCGCAGACCGTAGTACGATTGGTTTGACCAGTGCTCGAACCCCTGCACGTTCTTTCGCGCGGCTTCGAACGTGGTCGAATGGAACAGCATCGCCATCGGGACGGTTTCCATCAGCCGCATCTGCGCCTGGTCGTAGAGGCGCTTGCGCTGCGCTTCGCCGGCCACGGTCTGACCTTCCTCGACGAGTTTGTCGAATTGAGCGTCGGAGTAGTTGACAAAGTTCCGTGCGTCGCCGGTCTTGAAGTTGTTGTAGAGATAGTCGTCGGGGTCGACCTGCCCCGAGGTGCCCAGCAGCGTGAGCACGTACCGTTTCGCAATGACCGTCGGGAGGTAGACACTCCAGTCAGCGGCTTGAATACGCAGACGGATGCCGGCTTTGGCCAGTTGCGCCTGGATAATCTCGGCTGGTGTCCTGAGGAAGTCGTAGGTACTCGTGACGTAGAAGTCGGCCTCAAAGCCGTTCGGGTGCCCGGCCTCGGCCAGCAGCCGCTTGGCGCGATCGATGTCAACCTTGTCATAGACGACCCGGGTAAGCCCAAAGTAGTTCCCGGGCGGGATTACCGACCCCGTCGCGTCGATGCCGCCGACGCCGAACAGCGCGGTGTCGATGATCTCCTTACGGTTGATCGCCCAGGCCATTGCCTGCCGAACTTTGGCGTTGTTGAAGGGGGCCACGGCGTTGTTGATGTAGATGGCGCGGAAGTTCGCAGACGGGCCGCCCAGGACATCGACATTCGGGTCGGACCGGAGGCTGCGGACTTCGGAGGACGGCACATACTCAATGAAATCCACGGTGCCGGTGCGCAGGGCCGTCGCGCGTGCCACGGCATCGGGGAAGAACACAAACTCGAGCCGATCCAGGTAGGGCAACCGACGACCACTCGCGTCGGTCTCCCAGTAGTCCCCGCTTCGCACAAGCACCAGTCGCTGCTGCGGGGTGTAGCCGACAAACCGGAACGGTCCGGTGCCCGTCGGAGTGGTGTTCATATCACCGTCCCTTTCCACGACTTCCTTGGGCACGATGGCCGCGTTCAGGGAGTTCGAGAGCTTGGCGATCAGCGGCGCGAACGGCTTCTTGAGCTTGAACACCGCGGTGGACGGATCGGCTGCCGTCACCGAGTCCACGTCGGCGAAATCACCCGCGCGCGGCGAGCGGGTCTTTGGATCCTTGATACGGTTGATCGTGTAGACGACGTCCTCGGCGACGAACGGTCGTCCGTTGTGGAACTTGGCGTTGCGTCGCAGGTGGAACGTCCACGTCAGCCCATCCGGCGACGTGGTCCACGACTCGGCGAGCCCCGGCCTGAACCGACCCTCAGCGCTGTAGAACACCAGCGTGTCGTAGATATGCTCCATCATATTCCGTGTCGCTGTGGCGTTGGAGAGGTGCGGGTCGAGCCCGACCGGGTCGGTCTGCATCCCGATGCGGAGCGTGCCGCCGTACCTCGGCCCTGAGGTCTGGGCCACCGATTGCGGCGGGCCCGCCGCAAGGACCAGCAGTCCCCCAATGACGAGAAGCACCAGAAGCGTGCGCATCGCGATTCCCCCCGTCCCCCGTTTCATAACATGTGGACATCACAATCCGGGAGAGGATTCCCTTCCTCCGAAGCGTTCTCCTACCCCTCCGGGCGGCGCGGCTTTTTGGGAAGGTATTCCACAGAAGCAGGGTGTGGTACGATCCGCCATGTTTCCTCCCTGCACATGAGGCAGCCGTTGACCACGACCATCGAAGACGTCCGCGTACACCGTATCCGACGCGCCGGTATTGTGCTCGCGGTGGTCTTGGCGGCCATCGCTGCCTGGGCGGGCCGGTACGAAATGACCCACGATGGGATTTCGTACCTCGACATGAGCCGGGCGGTCCTCCGCCACGATTGGGCCAGGGCCATCAACGGGCACTGGAGCCCGCTCTATCCGTGGCTACTGGCGTTGGTGCTGCGCATCGTCAACCCGGGCCCACGGTGGGCGTTTCCCACCGTTCACGCCGTGAACTTGGCGCTCTTTCTCGCGACACTTGCGTGCTTCGACTTCTTTCTGCGCCAGTTGCTCATCTATCGCGGGACCCGCACACGTGCGGCCGCGGGGCGGGGGCATGCTCCAGTGCCCGACTGGGTTGTCGTCGCCGTCGGCTACGTGATCTTTGTCTGGTCGTCGCTGAATCTGATCGGGCTGGCGTTCGTCGCGCCCGACTTTGCGGTCGCGACCTGCGTGTATCTGGCGGCCGGGTGGCTGCTGCGCTGCCGGTTGGATCCGCAGCGGTGGGCGTCCTTCGCCGTGCTGGGGCTCGTCCTGGGGTTGGGGTACCTGGCCAAGGCGCCGATGTTCCCTCTCGGTTTCGTCTTTCTCGCCCTGACGGTCGTGCCGATCCCACGGGGTCTCTCCGTGAAAGCCGCGGTGCTCCGCGCTGCCGTGACGCTCGTGGTCTTCCTGTGCATCGCCGGTACGCTGGTCGTCGCCTTCTACGAGACAAAGGGGCGGTTGACGCTTGGGGACAGCGCCTGGCTGAACTATCTCTGGCACGTCAATCGGCTGCCCATCCTCCACTATCAAGGGGAATTTGGGCGCTTCGGGACACCGCTTCATCCTACCCGAAGGATTTTTGACAAACCCGCGGCGTACGAGTTTGCGGGACCCGTCGAAGCGACCTATCCTCCGTGGTTTGATCCGGCCTACTGGTATGCGGGCCTCCGTCCCCACTTTGACCCGAAGGGACACCTGACCACGCTCCGCTGGAGCCTTAAGCTGTATGATGCCGACGACGCCCTCCACCATTGGATGCCGAGCGCTGCCGTGGGCCTCCTCGCGGTCGGGTTCCTCCTGGCCCAGCGGTGGGTGAGTCGTGAGATGCTTGGCCAGTACGCGATCGTGTGGGTCCCGGGTCTTGCGGCGTTCGCGGCGTTTGGCAGCCTGCATCTCGAGTCCCGATACGTGGCGCCCTTCATGACGCTCCTATGGCTAGGCCTGACGACCGCGGTGAGACTCCCAACGCAAAGGGAGAGGCTCAAGAGCGCCGCCGTGGTGCTGGCCGTGGCACTTATGTTCCACGCCGCGGTCGTGATCGGTACGACGGTCCAGCACGGGGACAGCATCAGACGAGACGCGCTCGCTCGCGGCGACGCTCCTCCGGTCGACGTATCCTGGCGTGTGGCCAGCGCCCTCCGGCAGATGGGCGTGGAACCGGGTGATCAGGTCGCCATCATCGGTCCGGGTCTGCGCGCCGCCTACTGGGCCTGGCTGGCGCGCGTGCGGATCATCGCTGAAGTTCCGGCATGGGGTTCGAATGATTTCTGGACGGGAGACGAGCACGCGAGACGAACGATCCTGGAGCGGTTCGCGCAGGCGGGAGCGACGATCGTGGTGACGCAACCAAATTTCCGAGCGGAGCCCCAAGACCACAACGTGGATTATGCCGGAATGGGCTGGCAACGCGTCGGAGACACGAACTATTTCGCGCTGCGCTTGAGGAAGTAGGCGGCGGACTACGACTCGCGGACGTGTGGGTCGAGCGCGTCCCGGATGCCGTCACCCAGCAAATTGAACCCCAGTACCGTGGTCGTGATGGCCAACCCCGGGCCGATGGCCGGCCACGAACTGAACGTCATCACCGTGCGGCCCTCCGCGATCATCTGGCCCCAGGTCGGAGCCGGCGGCTGGGTCCCCAGGCCCAGGAACGAAAGCGCGGCTTCCGCCAGGATGGCCAGAGCCAGGCGGAGCGTGCTCTCCACGATCAGCGGCGCGACGGCGTTCGGCAGGATGTGCTTGCGGAGCGTCCGGACATCTCCCGCGCCGACGGCTTTGGCCGCATCGACGTACTCTTCATGGCGGACCGAGAGCACGGCGGCGCGACCGACGCGCGCCATGGGCGCCGTGTAAATGATGGCGATGGCGAGCACAACATTCCAGAAGCCCCCGCCCAGGAACGCGAGCAACCCGATGGCCAGTAGGATCGCCGGGAAGGCGAGCACGATGTCGGTCGACCGCATCAGGACGGCGTCGAACCATCCCCCGAGATAGCCTGAGGCGACGCCGAGACTGCCGCCGACCATCAAGGAGAGGCCGACGGACAGCGCCCCTACCGCCAACGAAATACGCCCGCCGTAGAGCACCCGGGAAAATGTGTCTCGGCCGTAGAGATCGCTGCCGAGTGGATGCACGCGGCTGGGGCCCTGGAGGCGCTCCACCGGCGCGATCTTGATAGGATCGTGCGGCGTCAAGAACGCGGCGAAGACCGCACCCACAAGCACGATCAATAGCAGCAGGCCGCCGATCCGCGCGCTCGGATGGCGGTACAACCGGAGACCGAGCCCCGGCCGCCCGCGTGCCGGGACCCAGCTACTCGTAGCGGATGCGGGGGTCGATGAAGCCATAACAGAGATCCACGAAGAGATTGACCAGCGTGAACGCGAGTGCGATGGCAAGCACGGCGCCCTGCACGACGGGGTAGTCGCGCAGGTTGATACCCTCCAACGCGTACCGGCCGATGCCCGGCAGGCTGAAGATCTGCTCGATGATGACCGTGCCGCCGAGCAGGGTGCCGAACTGGAGGCCGATCACCGTCACCACGGGGATGAGCGCGTTGCGCAACGCGTGTCGCAGGACGACCGCCGACTCGGCCAAGCCTTTCGCACGGGCGGTGCGAATGTAGTGGCGGCTCAGCACTTCCAGTAGACTGCTGCGGACGATCCGGGTGCTGGCCGCGGCCAGGATCAGGCCAAGCGACAGGGACGGCAGGAGCATGCGCTGCACGTTCTCCGCCAGACTCTCGTCGAGACCAATGTACCCGGTCGGCGGAAGCCAGCCCAGACGCAGCGCGAACAAGAGGATGAGGAGGACGGCGAGCCAGAACGACGGCACGGAGAGACCCAGCAGGACGAAGGCCGTGGCGAGATAGTCGGCGACCCTACCGCGTTTCAGCGCGGCCAGGATGCCGATGGGCACGCCGATGGCGAGGGCCACCAGCAGGCCCATGACGGCCAGTTCGATGGTGACCGCAAACCGGCGCCCGATTTCCCCACCGACCGGCCGTCCCGTCCGCAGCGACTTGCCCAGGTTGCCGTGAGCCACCTTGTTCAGATAGTCGGCGTACTGTATGTGCAGCGGACGGTTGATCCCGAACAGTTCCTTCAATTCCTCGACACGGCCGCGCGGCAGGCTGCCTTCCAGGCCGATCATTTGCGTGACCACGTCGCCCGGTACGAGACGGATCAGCAAGAAGACAGCCGTCACCACGCCCAGCACGGTGGGCAGCGTGAGCAACAGGCGGCGGAGCAGATACGCGCCCATACTGTCCACAAACGATACGGCGCAGCCGGTTCTAGCCCCTACCGCCTCCCCTGGGCACGCGACGCCAAAGGAATGGCCGGGCCGGGTAGACGAATGACACAATAACGCCTATCGCATGATGCCGACCCGCATCTATCTCATCCGCCACGCCGAGACGGTCTGGAACGCTGAGGGCCGTCTACAGGGGACCCTTGATGCGCCGCTCAGCGACCGAGGACGAGGGCAGGCGCATCGCCTCGTCGAGATGCTCAGACGCATCCCGCTGTCCGCCGTCTACTCCAGCCCGCTGGAACGCGCGCACGGGACGGCGCGGACCGTGGCCGCGGCTCACGGTCTCGTCGCGCGGCCAGTGGACGCCTTCCGAGAGATGAACCAGGGCGAATGGGAGGGGCGGCTGGTCGAGGAGGTCGCCGCGGAATACGGCGAGAGCCTCACGGTCTGGCGCGACTCGCCCGCCGAGACGCGGCTCCCAGGCGGTGAGACCCTGGCCGAAGTCGCCCGCCGCGCGGTTGGCGCTCTTCATGACGTCGCGGCGCGGCACGCGGGTCAGACCCTGGCCGTGGTGGCGCACGGCGGCGTCAACAAGACGATCCTGCTGACGGTATTGGGCGCGCCGCTCGACCATCACTGGCGGATCCGACAGGGCAACGCGTGCATCAACGTGATCGAGATGGACGGCGCCGAAGCCAGGATCATGGTCTTGAACGATACGTTCCACCTAGGTCCCGACGTGTGATGGGCGCGAGATTCGTGCCCAGGTGCCACAGGGGCGGGGGCATGCCCGTCGTATTCCTCTGATATTATGCTTCGGTATCTTACCGCAGGGGAGTCACACGGCCGCGCGATGGTGGCCATCATTGAGGGATTGCCCGCCGGCCTGCCGGTCGATGAAGAATACATCAATACGCAGCTGGCGCGCCGGCAGTTCGGGTACGGTCGCGGTGGCCGGATGCAGATCGAGCAAGACCGCGCCGAGATCGCCTCGGGAGTCATCCGAGGCGAGACGATCGGATCGCCGGTTGCGTTGTGGATCATGAACCGCGACTGGCGCAAAGATGAACCCGACATCACGCGGCCGCGGCCCGGACACACCGACCTGGTAGGGGCGTTGAAGTATGGGTTCGACGAAGTCCGCCGCGTGCTCGAGCGGTCGAGCGCACGCGAAACCGCGACCCGGGTCGCCGTCGGGACAATCTGCCGCCGGCTGCTCGAGGAGTTCGGGGTGACACTATTCAGTCACGTCACCGAGATCGGTGGCGAGGCCATTCGCACCCGTCCCGGACGCTGGGAAGATATCCCGGCAGTGGCCGAAGCGTCGGTGGTGCACTGCGTCGATGCGGAGGCCGAGACACGGATGACGGCAGCGATCGACGCGGCCGGTGAGCGGGGCGACACGCTTGGGGGCGTGTTCGAAGTGGTGGTGCTTGGGCTGCCCCCCGGGCTGGGGAGTTACGTGCACTGGGACCGCAAACTGGACGCGCGTCTCGCGGCGGCGTTGATGTCGATCAACGCCATCAAGGGCGTGGAGTTCGGACTGGGTTTCGACGTCGCGCGCACGCCCGGCAGCCGGGCCCATGACGAGATCTTCTACGATGCGGCGCGCGGATTCTACCGCAAGACGAACCGCTCCGGGGGCCTCGAAGGCGGGACGACCAGTGGCGATCCGCTCATCGCCCGCGTCGCGATGAAGCCGCTGTCGACGCTGCGGACACCACTGCAGTCGGTGGACCTCCGCACCAAGGAGATCGTCCAGGCGGTCGTCGTGCGCAGCGATGTGTGCGCCGTGCCGGCGGCCGGGGTGATCGGCGAGGCCATGGTGGCCTACGTGCTGGCGGACGCGTTTCTCGAGAAGTTTGGCGGGGACGCCATGGCGCACATTCGGCCGGCGTACGAACAGTTCATGGTTGAGGTCAGGCGAGCGACGTAGGGTCGTCGGTCAGGAATCGTGGCGCAGGGTCTCCGCAGGGGCAGGGCGCCGGCCCCGCCGCGCGGACGCGTATCCCGGTGGCCATACGAACAAGCGGGGCTGCGCGTGTAAAGGTGGTCAGGACCAACACGCCGCATTCTCCGTCGTGCGCATCGGACACACGGCGCAGGCCTGGTTGAGCGCCGGCTGTGATATCCACCGGCTGTATCTCTGCCAGCCCCGCATCTTCGGGCAGGTGCCACGCTCCCGCCTCGCATCGTCCAACGGGTGCCGGGTATCCGGGAAGGGTCATGAGCCGCTCGCCGTGCCCGCCGTCGCCGAAAAACACCGTGCGCGGCCACGCGGGAAGTGGACCGGCGAGACGAGCCAGATCTGCCGCCAGGGCGCGTGAGGCCAGGAAGACGTCAGGTTGTCTGGCGATCGGGAACGCGGCCAGCGACGGCTTGTACGCAAGGGTGTCAATCGACAGCGGAAAAAACTCGACCGAAAGATCCGATTCCAGGATCAGGTAAGGCAGACTGTTCCATACCGACGGCGCGGGCGGCAACACCGCCAGGATTCGATCGCCATCCCTGACGCCCGCGCGACGCAGCCCGGAGGCGGCGTTGACTGCCACCGCAGGGAGATCGCGGTGACTGACCGGGAACCACACGTCGTGTCCCTGGTGCCGTGACCGCGTCCAGAGGGCCGGCAGGTCCGACACCACGCTTTCGGGATCCCGGCGCACGGCCCGCCGCCATTCGGCGAGATCCGTGAGGGGCAGCGACGAGAGTTCGGTCTGGCCGGCGACGCCCGGCCGGCGACGCCAGCGGCGGCGGTAGAATGGCGATCCCCAGGCCAGTGCGAGTGTTTCGGTGATGCGGTGCGTCACGTCGTCTTCGACGGCGCGCGTTCGATGATGCGCTTTGGCTTTCCGCTCCATGTGCGCTCTTCTTCGAGGCGGTCGACGGTCTTGATCTCCGGATCGAGGATGAGGCCATTATCGACGCCCAGCCGAAGCGCCACGATGTCCAGGAGTTTGGTCCGCGCGTCGGCCGCGGCACGTCGGGGGTCCGCACCGGCCGCCGGGACAATCAGGAGTACCGGTCGTGGCCGGTAGTCTTCCCGCACGACGTGGAGCTGCCAGGCCGACACGGCAGAAGGCCCCGAGAGGGTCTGCAGGCGACTCTCGAGTTCGACCGTGCTGAATCGGATCAGGCCGAAGTTGACCAGGTCATCGCGGCGCCCGTTGATACGCACGCGGGGGTGCGTGCGGCCGCACCCGCACCGTTCGGTGCCCACGACCTCGACCAAGTCCGAGGTCCGGTACCGGATGAGCGGGAGCGTCTCGGTCCACGTGGTCAGCACCAGTTCGCCGGTCGTACCCGCTGGTGCGTCCAGCAGGGGCATGGCGCCTGGGGTCGCGCCGTCGTGTTCCTCCCTGGCCAGTTCGGCGTCGGGGATGACCTCGGGGATGCAGAGGTCGGTCCACAGGTGCATGCCCGCGTGTTCCGGGCAATCGAGGTGGAAGCAGGGGAACTCGGTCATCGCATAAAGTTCGAACGGCTCAAGCCCAAAAGCGCGACGCAACGGCTCCCGGAACGGGGCGAGGGACTCGCCCGTGAAGACGCCGACGCGCGGTCCCAGGACGTGGCGGGCCGTGACGCGCATCAGGCGTGTGGCCAGCATGAGGGCGAAGTTCCGGAGCGTGCGGTCCTCCTGGAACGCGGCCCGCGCCGAGGCGGGCGCGTCCTGCGCGAGGATTTCTGAGAGCCGCATCGCGAGGCTGGGAAACGCGATGATCCCGTACGGCCGTCGTGACGCCGCCAGCGCGAGTGACGCGCGCGCCTGCTCCTGCGCATAGGACGTGAGCAAGTATTCGATGCGGATCCCACGCTTGATCTGGCCGAACAGGTTAAAGTACCCGGCGCCGTCGCTGATAAAGGGCGCGGGCGTGGCGAAAACCAGGCAGCGTAGACCCTCAACGTTTCCCACGCACATGAAGAAGTCACGCAGCGCCGTGCGCTGCAGCAGGTCGAGTTCGGCGCGGGCATACGGCGTCCACTTCGGCGCGCCGGTCGTGCCAGACGTCGCGAACCAGACGCGCACGGCGGAGGAACAGAGGATCTCGTCCGCGCGATGCGACGCC
Organism: bacterium; assembly: GCA_041487495.1. GTDB lineage: Bacteria > Sysuimicrobiota > Sysuimicrobiia > Sysuimicrobiales > Humicultoraceae > JBGPNN01. The sequence continues at coordinate 2,363 of JBGPNN010000016.1, read as the reverse complement.
CAGACTTGGCGCAACGTGCTCCCGGTGATGTAGGGGACCCGCCGCAAATCTTCGACACGCCTGACGCCGTCAGGAGTGACGCCCGCGTCCGCCCACGCCTGGCGGTACAAGGCCGAGCGCATGGCCCTGGAGATGAGACCCCCAGCCAGGATCTCATCGTGCCGTGCCCTCAACTTTCCGGGCGGCGCGCACTCGAGATCTGGTTCCGCATACGCGGCGGGCATCGGTCAGTCGCGCTGCTGGGGGGAAACGAGCGAACGGACCGTTGGCGGCCAGTGCGCGCCGGGTGGCGCCGGGATGTCCGCGACAGCTTCGATTTCGATTCGCACGCCCCGGCCCAGCGTCCGGGCGAATTCGTTCGCCACGAGCGGCGCGAGGTCCGGCCCCGCCTGCCCGTTGGGGACGACGAGCACGCGCACTCGATCCGGTGTTTCCTGGATGATCTGGAACCGCTTCACGCTGTTGATGTGTTCCATGGCGAGTGTCAGCGTGTAGGGGTGTACGACGCGGCCGTCGCCCAGGACAAAGGCGTCCACGCGGCGGCCTTCGACGACTTCCAGCGTCGGGAGCTGGCGGCCGCACGAGCAGGCCTGCCCGCTCCAGCGCGCGACGTCCCGCAGCCCCTCATAGCGGATGATCGGGCAGCCGAAGTTTGTCAGGTCGGTGACCACGACGGTCCCGGGTTCTCCAGGAGCCGTGGGCCGGCCGTCCTTGAGCACTTCGACGATGACGCGAGGACTGTTGACGTGCAGCCCGCCCCCCGCCAGGCACTCGACAGCGATGAATCCGGCTTCGGTGCTCGCATACAGGTTGACCAGGTGCCCGGTAAAGGCCTGACCGATCAGGTGCCGCGTATGAGGATCCAGGACTTCCGCCGACGTGACCAGCAGCCTGGGCTGTGGGATGCGTTCTCCTGTATCGAGCAGCCGCGTGGCCAGGGCCCTGAGCACGGATGGGTACGTGGCCAGGATATCAGGGCGGGCGCCGCGGATCGCGTCGAGTTGCGCGTCCGGTGGCGCGAGCGCATCGGCCGCGTGGACACGCAGAAGAAACCGCGGCAGCGCCGCCACGATGGCGGCCTCCATAGAGCGCTCATGACGCACCAGCAGCGTCATCAGCCGCAGACCCCAGATCCCCCACCACCGCCGCACCATGAATGGCGAACTCCAGGCCGCGAACGCACATAGCGCCGGCCAATCCTTGTAGAGACGGATCGGTTCTCCAGTAGAACCGGTGGTCTCGACCAGGAACCGATCGGCTGACGAGTTCTCGGCGATCAAGCCGGCGGGGAAGGCCGCGCGGAGGTCGGCGCGAGAAACCAGCGGCAGCCGGGCCAGGTCGTCGACGGTGCGAATCGCGTCTGGGTCGATGTCAGCGGCGCGGTAGCGTTCGCGATAAAATGGCACGCGCGAGGCCGCATGGTGGACCAGCCGCGCCAGTTGCGTGCTCTGATGACGGCGGAGGCCGGCGGGATCGTAGGCGAGACGGTCGAGCGCGACGGCACGCCGCAACTGGTCCAACAGCGACACCGTGCGGCTCAGAGACCGAAGCAATGGGGGCACAGAAAAGGCTGTTTGGGTGTCTCGCGCGAAACCCCAACTGACGGCGATTCTATGACGGTGGTGCACCGTTGCTCACGATTGTCGGCGACCGCGTGAACCTGCGTGGGTTCCGCCTTCGGGATGGAGATTGGATGATCGCGGCCATGCGCCGAGGTACTTGGTGGCGCTGGGATGCACCGTGGGAAGGGCGCCCGACGCCGCGAGAGCTGAAGGACGTGCCGGCGCGCCTGACCATCCTGGCCCGGGAGACGGCGTCGCCGCCCAGGCGTCTGGTGATCGAAACGCGGCGCGGCGCGCCCGTGGGATCAGTGTCCCGGTACTGGGTGGACGAGCGCACCGAATGGTTGGACGTGGGCATCGGCATCTATGAATCGCGCCACTGGGGGAGGGGCTACGGCACCGAGGCGCTGGCCCTGTGGGTCGACCATCTGTTCGACGTCATGCCGATCCGGCGAATCGGTCTGCGGACCTGGTCGGGGAATGCGCGCATGATCCAGACCGCCCGCCGCCTGGGCTTCCGCCTGGAGGCGACGTTCCGCGAAGCCTACGCCACGCCGCGCCGCACGTACGATCGTATCGCCTTTGGATTGCTGCGGCGCGAGTGGCGGCGCGCGCGGCGGTCGTGGTGGGCATGAGATGCGCGTTGTGTTTCTGACCGGGATGATGGGATCGGGCAAGACGCAGGCGGGCCGGGCACTGGCCGAGCGATTGGGATGGGCATTTCTGGACACGGACGCCGAGATCATCTCCCGCGAGGGCCGGCCGATCCTCGAGATCTTCCGCGACCGGGGCGAGGCGCAT
>JBGPNN010000015.1:0-27505 GCA_041487495.1 bacterium | reverse complement strand
TGCCCGAAAAGTTGCAGTGGCACCAGTAACCCAAGGGGAGCCAGCACGACAACGACCCCTATAATATCCTCGGCTGTAGATTGGTTCATCGATTGCCTCGAAACCTCAGGGCGTGCGGCCTGGCTCACTCAGATCGCACTTCGCGCATACTCCTCCATGATTGTCGCAGCGAACTTGATGCCCTTGAAGAGCCGGTCGACCGGCATGTTCTCGTTGGGGGCGTGCAGCCGGCAGTCGGGGTCGGCAAACCCCGCCAGCACGGCGGGGTGGGGGACGTGCACTTTGATCAGGCCGTTGGTCGACACCCCGTAGACCGTCGGCATCCCGCCGAACACCTTGTCCGCCGCCCGGATGACCGCCTGAGCGATCGGCTCCCGCGGGGAGGTCTTGTACGGGTTGGCGCGCGCCGTGTGCACGGTGAGTTCAACGTCATTGAAGCCGTGCTTGGCCAGGTGCGCGCGCAGTTTCTCAATCTGGCGGGCGGGCTCCAGGTTTGGCGGGCAGCGGAAGTCCATTTTCACCTTGATCTCATTGGGGATGATGGTCTTACCGCCCTCGCCGGTGTACCCGGCCACGATGCCACAGATGTTGGCCGTCGCGCCGAACTGGCGCCGCTTCATCGCCTCCCACGCGTCCATGCCCCACGCAAACTCTGTAATGCCCAGTTCGCGCATGGTCTCGGTGGCATCGAAGCGCTCGAACAGGCGCCGCAGCAACTCCTCATCAGCGGGCTCGATGGGCAGCAGGTCATCATACCAACCATCGATCAAGATGCGGCCGGTGTCGGGGTCGAGGATCGTGCCGAGCAGTTTGTGCATCCGCCAGACCGGGCTCGGCACCCAACCAGCGTAGCCCGACCAGACGTCCTTCTCGTTCGTCGCGAGACGAAACTCGACGTAGAGGATGGCCTTGATCCCCAGTTTGATCGCGGGCAGTTTGGTTGAATGATCGGCCGGCCCATCCAGGCACGTGGAGGCGTCGCAGGCGAGCATCGCCGCGTTCTGCTCTACCCAGGGCAGGAAGTGGGGGCTGCCCATCTCCTCTTCGCCCTCGATGACGAACTTGAGGTGGCACGGCACGTCGCCCCGCACGGCGCGAAATGCCTGCGCGGCTTTCCAAAACGCGAGGACGCCCGATTTGTTGTCCGTGGCGCCCCGCGCGTAGATGACGCCGTCCCGGATCGTAGGCTCGAATGGAGGCGAGGTCCAGAGGTCCAGCGGCTCGACGGGCTGCACGTCGTAGTGCGCATAGCACAGCAGCGTCTTGCCCTTGTTCTTGGACAGGATTTCCGAGAAGACGATGGGCGGGCCGCCGTCCACCGGCATCTTGCGCACCGGGAGGCCGTCTTTCGCCATCAGGCGCATCAACAGGTCGCAGCATTCGTCCAGGCCGATCTTCTGGGCGGAGATGCTCGGCTGGCGCAAGAAGGTGAAGAAGTCACCCAGGATCTCGTCCCGGTGGTCGTCGATGTATTGATAGATGTCGCGCATGGCCCACTACCTGGGGCTGGGGACACGTGCCAGCAGGCCGCCGACAACGGGCTCGAGCCGGCGCATCATCTCCTGGAGTGTGGCCAGAGGCTTGATCAGCCCCACGCGCAGGTAGCCCTCACCGCACGCGCCGAACGCCGTGCCCGGCCAGATGAACACCCGGGCTTCGCGCAGGAATGTCTCGGCCACCTCGGCTCCGGGACGCCCCGCCCCGCGGACGTCGACCATGCCGACGAACGCGCCGGGGGTCGGCCGCTGTGGCAATCCCATGTTCGTGAAGGCACCGTAGAAGTACGCGCGGCGCTCGCCGTAGGTTCGATAAACCTCATCGTAGTACGGCTTCGCCGCCGCCGACAGCGCCACGACGGCGCCCCACTGGGTCGGCGTCCCGGCGACCATCGAGAGCGCGTAACGCATGTTGGTCACCGGTTCCGCCAGCCACTTCGGCGCCGCGATCCACCCCAGGCGCCAGCCGGTCATGCAGTACGATTTGGAGAAACCGTTGATCGTGACGACGCGGTCCTCGGCTCCCGGCAGCGAGGCCGCGCTCACATGGCGCCGGCCATCGTAGACGTACCGCTCGAACAACTCGTCGGGGATGATCAAGATGTTTTTGCGGTGCGCCACATCGATCAACGCCTGTAGCGTCTCCCTGCGGTACACCGCTGCGGTAGGATTGCCGGGATTGGCGAAGATGAACGCTTTCGTGCGCGGTGTGATCCTCCGCTCGACCTCGGCCGGATCGGGTTCCCACAGACTTTCACCGCGCGTCGGGACGAAGACCGGCACACCACGGGCCGCAGTGACCGCCGACACGTGGCCGCCATAGTAGGGATCGGTTGTCAGCACTTCGTCATCGGGCTCCAGCAGCGTCTGAAAGACGGCGGAAGCGGCCTCAGCGCTACCGTTGGTGATGATCAACTGCGTCTCCGGATCGACGGTGAACCCGTTCTCGGCAGCGAGCTTGCCGGCGATCGCCTCCCGGAGTTCCTGGACGCCGCCGTGTGCGTAGTGCGTTTTGCCCGCCCGCAGGGCCTCGACCGCGGCTTCCACCGCCACCGGCGCGGCGGTCAGGTCCGGGTCGCCCGAGTTGAGGTTGATAACGTCCGTCAGGCCACGCGCGATGTTCTGCAGCCTGACGCGCTCGCCGCCCCCGCTGTCGCGCGGTCTGAAATCCCGCAATCGTGCGGGGATGAAGCGATCTGCCATGTTCAAGGGAAGATCCTCCCGACCCACGGGGTGTACCGCTGGAACGCCTCGGCGTGCTGGATCGACGGGGTGCCGGCGAGGTACGCGGCCTGCGTTCCCCGGGCGACCGCCCGCGCCCGATACCGGTCGACGTGGTACGGCTGGGTCTTGTACTCGGCCACCGCACGCATCTTCACGTCCATGACATCGGTGATGTCCACAAACGTGTCGGGCACGAACGCGGTCACTTCGGCCATCGGCTGCGTCGGCTCGAAGGCCAGGATCTGGAGCGGCGTCACCGCTTGCAGATCCGGCTCGACCCCGGCCAGGGTGGCGTAATACGCGGCTTCGAGGGTCGCGAGGCAGACCGCGGCGTGGTCGGGGTTGTATGGTTCCGAACGCGGGTGCGTCAGGATCACGCTGGGCCTGAACTGCCTGATCTCCCGCACCAACGTCATCAGGCGGTCCCGGTCAAACGTCAGCGGTTGATCCGGGTAGCCGAAGAAGGCGATGTCAACACGCAGGATTGCGGCGGCCTGCTCGGCTTCCTTCTGCCGCACCGCGGCGACTTCGGCTTCGGTCGTTTTCCCCTGGCGCGCCTTCCACAGCTCGTTTGACTCTCCCCTGGCCCCCGGGCTCAGGACGAGCACGCGCACCGGCATACCCTGCGCGACATACCGTGCCAGCGTGCCGCCGGCCCTGATGCAGAAATCTGCCGCGTGCGCGCTCACCACCAGTATCCGACTCTGTTCTGCCACGGTGCCTCCCTTACGTTGCCGTCGTCTTCACGGCCAGGCGCGCCAGCGCCCGCTCCATCCGGTCCAGTCCTTCCTGCAGGCGAAGCCGTCCAACACACCCGCTCACCCGAAGGTACGAGCGTCCTGATCGTCCGAACTGATGCCCGCTGATCACCGAGATACGTGCCTCCGTGAGCAGGTACTCCGCGAGCCTCCACGAGGGAAGCCCCCCGGCATCGACGTGACAATAGAGGAAGTAACAACCCGACGGCGGATGCACCCGCACGCCGGGCATCGCGTTCAAGCGCGCGGCGGCATAGTCACGATCGGCCTGGAGGTCGGTGACCGCGTCTCGCAGCCACGACTCCGACGGTCCGCGAAGCACGGCCATCGCCGCCCGCTGCCCGAGCGCGCCCACGGCCTGGATGCTAAACCGGATCACGTTGTACATATGGTCCATGATCGCCGCAGGCCCGACCATGTAGCCGATGCGCATCCCCGATAGGCAGTACGCTTTCGAGAATGAAAAGGCTGAGACCGTGCGCTCGGCCATCCCTGGTTGCGCGGCGATACTGTGGTGCGGGCGCCCGTCGAAGACGAGTTTCTCGTACTCTTCGTCGGAGAACACGAAGAAGTCGTACTCTCGTGCCAGGGCTGCGATGGCGTCGAGATCGGCGCGTGTGTAGAGGTAGCCCGTCGGGTTGTTACCGTTTGAGAAGCACAAGAGTCTGGTGTGCGGCGTGATCCGCCGCCGGAGGTCGTCGGGATCGAATACCCAGCCCGACGATGCATCGTGTAATGGCACCGGGACGACGTTCCCGCCGTACAGTCTGACCACCGGTTCCATGGAAGCGTACTCGGGATCGATCAGGAGGACATCGTCACCGGGATTCACGAGAATGCGCAGCGCGCCGTCGATGGGCATCTGCGCCCCGATCGTCGGCAAAATCTCCGAATGCGGATCCGCCGTGATGCCGTTGTCGCGTGTCAGTTTTTCGGCCAGCGCCACGCGCAAATCTGCGTCACCCCGCACGCCGGGGTAGTGGAACCGGCCTTCGTCCACGGCCTGATGCACGGCGTCCGCGACAAAGGCCGGCGGCTGGCGGTGGATCTGCCCACCGGCCGAGAGGTTCACGACGCCCTCAAGACCGGCGGCAAGATCGGCCATCCGGTGCGAGTTCAGGACGGGGCTCGGGAGACCGTCGTCCTCATACTCGAGCAGGAGCGCGCGCCGGGCCCACTCGGAGAGCCACGGGGACCCCGCCGACGCGCGTAGTCGCTCTTGACGCGTTTCCCAGGAAGACACGGCATAGACAGTTTCGAAAACACCTTCACGAACCCCTTTCACGACGCGCAAGAATGAAGGAATCACCCGGCAGGAATGGAATGCCGACGGTGCACGGGCTCAGGTGACGATGTGCGACAGGTGACGCTCGATGCGTTTGCCGTATTTCCATCGGTACACTGTTCCCGAACACGTGAAGCGCCAGGTCTTGCAGGTGATGGACGACAACATCCATTACCTTGGGCCGCACACTGGGGCGCTCGAAGCTGGACTCGCCGCGCAGTTTGGGAAGAAGCACGCTGTCTCGACGCACGCGGGCAGCTCCGCGTTGCTCCTGGCCATGCGCGCGCTTGAGCTGGGGCCGGGCGACGAAGTCATCATCCCCGCGTCCACCTACGCCGCCGTTGGGGAGTGCGCGGTGCACGCAGGCGCCACCCCGGTATTCGCCGACTGCGAAGCCGACACGGGCAACCTGTCCATCGACAGCGCGCGAGACCTCCTGACCGACCGCACCCGGGCTCTGGTCGTCGTGCATCAATACGGGCACCCGGCCGATCTCGATCCGTTCCTCAAGCTCGCGACGGACCGTGGCCTGTGGGTGATCGAGAACTGTTGTCACGCCTTGCTGGCGCGGTACAAGGGTCGCCCCGTGGGGTCGTTTGGTCACGCCGGCGTGGTGGCCATGAGCCACAAGCACCTGACCGTGTGCGGGACGGGCGGGGCAGCGGTCACCGACGACGACACGCTGGCCAGGAAGATGGCCATGATGCGCCATCACGGCAACTGGGGGTCAACGCCACAGGCCTATTACGAAACCCAGATCTTTGGCTACAAGATGTACCTGAACGAGATCCAGGCGGCCATCGGGGCCAGTCAGTTGTCGATCATGGACGACTGGGTTGGCACGCGCCGCAGGAACGCGGCCACATACACGCGGCTCCTGGCGGCGTCCGGCTTGCCCGTCGAGACTCCTCCAGAGAAACCCTATGCCTGGCCGTCCTACCTGCACTACGTGATCCGAACCGGCGCGCGCGACGGCCTTCGGGACTATCTCGTCAGCAACGGCATTGAGGCCAAAATCCACTACGCGCTGCCGATCCACTTGCACGCCGCCTTTGCGCGGAAGTTCGGGTTTCGGCGCGGGATGCTGCCGGTCGCCGAACGGTTCTGCGAGCGGGTGCTCTCCTTGCCCGTCGCCCCGCACGTCACTGAGGACGATATCCATCGTGTGGTGGAACACCTGAACGCGTTCTTCACGGCCGCCGTCGCGGGCGGAGCAAGAATCGCGGAGTAAGCAAGAAGGAGGCGGGACCGATGTGGAATGCTCTCCGGCTCCGATTGCGCCTCGTGGTCATCGCGTTGCTGGTGTTGGTGCCGGTTGGGACCCCCCTGGCGCAGACTTCGGGGGAGAAGGTCCTGAGGATGGGCTACACGGCGGACTTCACGACGCTGGACCCACCCAGGATCTCGATGATGCCCGACTATCCCCTGGCGATGAACATGTACAACGGCCTGGTCCGGTATAAGCCCAACGGCCTGGAGGTGGAGCCCGATCTGGCCGAACGCTACGAAGTGTCCAGAGACGGGCTCACGTACACCTTCTGGTTGCGGAAAGGCGTCAAATTCCACAAGGGGTTTGGAGACTTCACAGCCCGTGATGTGAAGTTCTCATTCGAGCGTGTGGCGGACCCACGGCTGCGTTCGCCGTACGCGCCCCTGATGAAGTTGATCCGGGAGATCGAGATCGTCAACGATTATCAGGTCAAGCTTCACTTGGCCGAGCCCTATGCGGACTTCCTGCCGGCCGTCCTGGCGTTCAGGCCCGGCTACATCGTGAGCCAGAAGGCGGTCGAGCAATTCGGGGCGCAATTCGGGGCAACCGCTGCCATAGGCACCGGACCGTACATGCTGGACCGCTATGCCCCCCGTCAGGAAATCGTCTTTGCGGCGCATCCCGATTACTTTGGGACGTTCCGGGCCGGGGCGCGCCGCGCGGGCGGCCGGCTGCATCTCGATCGGGTAATCCTCAAGGTCATCCCAGAAGAAACGGTGATTGCCCTGGCCCTGAGCAAGGGCGAGCTGGATTACGCTCCGATCCGCACGGCGGAGGCGTTCAAGCTGATCCGCAGCGATCCCCGGCTTGCCTACACCGCGACGCCGACCCTGGGCCGCCGCAGCCTGTGGGTCAACACGCAGCGCCCTCCGCTTACGGACGCGCGGCTGCGCCGCGCGCTCTCGCACGCCATCAATCAAAAGGAGCTCATAGACACCGTCGAAGAGGGTATGGGCACGATCGACGGGATGTGGAGTGAGATCCCCCCGGGCGTGTTCGGCCACATCGACGACGCGCCGTCGTTCCCGTACAATCCGGAGCGCGCCCGGGCCCTCCTGGTTGAAGCCGGGCTCGCCGGCGGGATGCGTCCGCTGGTCATGGTCTTTCGGGCCACAGACCGGTCGTTCGCACAGGCCGTCCGGGGCTATTGGAGCAAGGCCGGCATTCCGGTGACGCTCGATGAGCTGGGCAACGCACCCTACGAAGCGCGGCGTGTCGCCGGGGACTTCGACTTCGTGATTACCGGGCCGACGCGCATCGCGCCCGACCAGTTTCTGCTCCCGTTGCAGTCGGACTCCGTGCCAAACTTCTATGGACGGATCGACGGCCTCATCCGCGCGCAGCGCCGCGAAGTCGACCCCGAGAAACGGAAGAGCATCCTGCGGCAGATTCAGATGCGCATCTCGGGCGACCTGCCGATCATCCCGGTCTACCGGCCATACTACGTCACGGCGTTCCGCAAGGGCGTGACGGGTGATGTACCCAATACACACTACTGGCTCTGGTATTGGGAGCTGATGGACATCACTCAGTAGGCGCCGCGGGCAATGCTCGCCTTCGTGCTCAGGCGCCTTCTCCTGCTCGCGCCCGCGCTGGTCGGCGCGGTCACGCTGGTCTTCATCGTGATCCGCCTGGCCCCCGGAACGCCCATCGACATCATCCTAGGGGACTTCCGGGATGTCACACCGGCCCAAGCAATCGAGGCGATCAGGCGCGAGTACGGCCTTGATCGGCCCATCGCCGTCCAGTACTTGTACTACCTGCGCAAGGTCTTTCGGGGCGACCTGGGATTCTCGTTGCTGAGCAACCGTCCCGTCACAAGCGTGATCGCCCCGCACCTGCGGCCCACGCTGATGCTGGCTGCCGGCGGCGTGGGCCTCGCCGTGCTCATCGGCGTGCCCGCAGGCCTGGCAGCCGCTCTACGTCGCAACAGCTCGGTGGATTACGGGCTGATGACGCTGGCCGTGATCTGGCTCTCCGCGCCCAGCTTTTGGTTCAGCATCCTCCTGATCTACCTGTTGGCTTACAAGGTGCCGGTATTTCCCATGTTTGGGGGTGGGCCATCCGGCAACCTGCCGGCCGAACTCTACTACCTGATCCTGCCGTCCATCGCCATCGGGACGCGCTCGGCCGCCTTACTGGCCCGGATGAGCCGATCGGCGACACTCGAAGTGCTCGGCGAGGACTACATCAGGACCGCGCGCGCCAAGGGGCTCTCGACGCGGCTGGTCGTCTACAAGCACGCGCTGCGCAACGCCGCGCTGCCGATCGTCACCGTCATCGGTCTTGACCTCGCGTACCTGGTCGGCGGCACGGTGATTGTCGAAACGGTCTTTGCCCGGCCTGGTCTGGGGAAGACGCTGATCGACGCCATCTTCAATCGCGACTACCCGGTGGTGCAGGGCTGCATCATGTTTTTCGCGGCCGGCGTCATCTTCGTGAATTTCCTGACCGACCTGGCGTACGCGGCGATCGACCCGCGCGTTAAGCTGGACTGAGCCATGCGCGGAGGCTGGTGGCGGACCGTCACGCAACTCGTGCGACGCCGGAGCGCCGCCTTTGGCGGTACCATCGTCATCGGGGTGGTCGTCGTGGCCGCGCTCGCGCCGGCCCTCGCGCCGTACGACCCGATCGATCAGGACCTGAGCCGGCGCATGAAGCCGCCGGGGCAGGCGTACCTGCTCGGAACCGACGACTTCGGCCGAGACATCTTGAGCCGCATCATCTGGGGCAGCCGCATCTCGCTGGCCGTCGCCGCCGCGGCGATTGTCATCGGAGCGCTCGTGGGCTCAATCGTGGGATTGGCCGCAGGCTATTTCGGCGGGGGGTGTGATCATCTGCTGATGCGTTCCATGGACATCATGATGGCGTTTCCTACACTGCTTCTGGCGATCACGCTTGTGGCGGTGCTGGGCGGGGGGCTGGGCAACCTGGTCGTGGCCATCGGCGTCGCTAACATTCCACAGTTCGGCCGCATCGTCCGCGGCGAGGTCTTGCGGATCAAGCTACTCGACTATGTGGGCGCCGCGCGCGGGCTCGGCGCGTCACATCTGAGGATTATCCTGCGGCACCTGGTGCCCAACGTCTGGCCGGTCCTGATCGTGCTTATGTCGCTGCGGGTCTCCGTCGCGATCCTCTCGGAAGCAAGCCTGAGCTTCCTCGGCCTAGGGATCCGTCCGCCGGCGCCGTCATGGGGGAGCATGGTGGCCGAAGGCCAAAAGTTCATTGTGCTCGCTCCCTGGGTGGCACTCGTGCCCGGCCTCGCCATTATGGCGCTGGTACTGGGTCTCAACCTGTTTGGGGACGGGCTCCGCGATGTGCTCGATCCCCGGCTTCGAGGCGAAGGGTGAGCGCATGAAGATCTCCTACATGTTTCCGTATCCGGTGCCCGCGGAGTTGCTGCGCGACGTCCGGGATGTGATCGAAGGGCGCGTCCACTACTTCGGCCCGCACACAACGGCGCTAGAAGCTGGGCTCGCGCATCTTTGCGAGGTGCCTCATGCGGTTGCCGTCAGCTCTGGGAGCTCGGGCATCCTCCTGGCCCTGCACGCGTGCGGTATTGGGACCGGTGATGAGATCATCATGCCGGCCAACGTGTATGCCGCGGTGCCCGAGGCGGTCTTGCTGCTCGGTGGGGTGCCCATGCTGGTGGAGATCGAAGACGACACATACAACATCGATGCGAGTCGCGTGGAGGCGGCGGTGACACCGCGCACCCGCGCCCTGGTCGTGCAGCACACGTATGGCCACTCAGTGGACATGGATCCGCTCGTGGACCTGGCCGGGCGGCACGGCTTCCGAATCATTGAAGACGCGGCACACGCGCTCGGCGCCCTCTACAAGGGCCGGCCGGCCGGTGGTCTCGGGGACATCGGCATCTTCGCGTTCAGCAACAAGGGGATCTCCGCCTGCGGCGTGGGCGGCGCGGTGGTCACGCGCGATTCCAGCCTGGCTGCCGACGTCGTACTGCGCCGCTATCACGGCCGTCAGGGGTCTTATGAGACCCGGACCCTCGGGTACAACTTTCGACTTACAGAGTTCGTCGCCGCGGTGGCGAGCTTCCAGCTGAGGCTGCTCGAAGACTGGAACACGCGCCGCCGCGCCAACGCCGCGCGGTATCAGCAGGGCATCACGGCACGCCGTCTACCCGTCCGGGTGCAGGCGGTGCGGCCGTACGCCCATCATTCGTATCTTCATTTTGTGATCAGGCTGCGTGAACGTGACGCGCTCCGCCGGCACCTGGCGGCACGTGGAGTGGACGCTCGGGTCCATTACGACCCCCCGGCGTACCTGCACAGGGCATTTCGTGATCGGCTCGCCCACCGGCAAGGTGACTTTCCGCTCACCGACGCGACGAGCCGCGAATGCCTGTCGTTGCCCTGTCATCCCGGCGTCGGCGAGGCTGAGGTGGACTACGTCGTCGAGCAGATCGCGGAATTCTTCACCGGGTCGCGTCCTTGAAGAGGACCATCAACTCCCGGGCGCAGTCGGCGATGCCGGCCTCCAGCGTGAACTGCGGCGCATAGCCGATTTCTTTGCGGGCTCGGCTGATATCCAGCGGTGGGTGATGCGCCTGACCCTCGGGGGACGCTTCCACGCCGGGGCCCACGTCGATGCGGGCCGATGGGAGCACCCGCCGTACCATTTCGGCGGCGGCGCGCAGCGAAACCGGTTGGCCGCCGCCGACATTGTAGACACGGCCGCCCTGTGGCGCCGGAGCGAGCACGGCGCAAATCACCCCGTAGGCGCAATCCTTGATGTAGACGGGGTCGAAAACCTGATCGCCGCCCCGCTCGACGACGGTCGGGATGCCGTCGATGGCGTCGATGATGAATCGGTTCAGCAGATCGGGGAACTTGTTGCCCCGACGGACGGCGCGCTCGGCGCCGTAATAGCTGGCGAACCGGACCGCCGCGAAGTCCACGCCGAATCGCTCCGCATAGATGCGTCCCATGTACTCACCGGCCAGCTTCATGACGGCGTACGGCCGGTGCGGATCCGGTGGATGATCTTCCGTGATGGGACGCCACTCGGGCGGCCCATACACGCCATAGGCCCTTGGGTAGATGTTGTGTGTGCTCGCGGCCACGACACGCTGGACCCCCGAGAATCGTGCCACCTCCAGGACGTTCAGGGTGCCCCCGAGATTCACCTGATACGAGCCCCACGGCTGCGTGTCGTACTGGTCGCCGATGGCCGCGGCCAGGTGGATGATCCGGTCGATCTTCTCCTGGTTGACCGCGCGCAGCAGCCCCGCGAGGTCCTGAATGTCTACCGTGCGTACGGTGACGCGGCTGGTGAGGTCACGGAGATTGCCGGGGTGGACGACGCTGTCGATCCCGACCACGTCTATTCCCCTGGCGAGCAACTGCCTAACGACGTGGGAGCCGATACGCCCGCACGCTCCGGTCACGAGGATGCTCATGGCGCGCGTCCCTTCGCTGGTTACTGGAGGTAAGGATGGCGGGAGGCCAGAATGTCACTCGTGATTTCGGGTTTCGACCGTCGACCCCCTGCCGTCGACGTATCCGCACGGAGTGTCGAGGGCCTGATGCACATCCCGTACCGCGCTATGATCGTGAACGATGAGATGAGACAAAAATCTCTGGCCATCCTCGAAACGGGCACGTCGTACGGCGGAGAGGACACCCAGCGGTTCGAGATCGAACTGGCCCAGTTCTGCGGCGCGCGCTACGGGGTCACCACCAACTCCGGAACCTCCGCCATGCTCCTGGCTCTGGAGGCCCTTGGCGTGGGACCGGGCGACGAAGTCATCATGGCGGCCAACGCCTATGTCGGCGTCCTGGCGGCGGTCGTGAAGGTCGGCGCGACCCCGGTCTTCGTCGAGGCCGAGCCGGAGACGGCCAACATCATGCCGGAAGCCATATCCGCAGCGGTCACCGCGCGTACCCGCGCCATCGTACCCATCCATATGTATGGTTTTCCGTGCGACATGGATCCGATAAACGACGTGTGCGCCCGGCATCGCCTGGCGGTACTCGAAGATGCCGCGCACGCGCTCGGCGCCGAATACAGGGGGCGCCGGGCAGGCGGCCTGGGGCTCGTCGGGTTCTTTAGCTTCTCCGGGAAGATGATCACGGTGTTCGGCCCCGGCGGAGTCGCCATCACGGACGATCATGATCTCGCCGAAGGGATCGCCAGCCTGCGGGACCAGGGCCGGGTGCGTGCGGAGGACATCAGTTTCATCCGCCGCCGCGACGGATCCTGGTACGACCAGCGATGGGTCGGGTACAACATGCACCTGACCGAGATGTGCGCCGGTCTGGGCCGGATCCAGTTGCGCCTGCTGGGCGACTTTCTGACGAAGCGCCGGGCCGGCGCGGCGTATTACACGGAGCGCTTCCGCGACGCCGGGCTGCCGCTCCGCTTGCCCCCCACGCGCCCCTGGGCGAACCCCTCGTTCCTGCACTACGTGGTGCACACGCCCCACCGCGACGCGCTGCGCGCACATCTGCGCGGGCGCGGCGTCGAGACGAGCCTTCACTACCCGATGCCGCTGCACCTGATGCAGCCCGTGCGCGAGCAGTACGGCACCAGGCCGGGGCAGTTCCCCGTCGCGGAGCGGCTGTGCAGTGAGAACCTGTCACTACCCGTCGGCCCGCATATGACCCAGGCTATGTTGGAGCAAGTCGCCGACGGCGTCATGGACTTCTTCAATCAGCAGCGTAGTTCCCGGTAGTCACTCGTCGGGGAATCCAGAGGAGGTGCCTGGTTGCGCACGCCCGAGCTTGCCGCCTTGAGCTGGAAAGAGGCCGAAGCCGCCTTCAAGGAGACGGATACGGCCATCCTGCCGCTGGGTGCGGTGGAGAGCCACGGCCCGCACAACCCGCTCGGCACGGACTGGATGGCCGCGTGGGAAGTCAGCCGGCGTGTCGCGGAGCAGGCGCGGGTGATCCTCGCCCCCGTCATGCCTTACGGCTGGGCACACGGCATGATGGATTTTCCCGGGACGATTTCCATCGGGCATGAAACACTGCGGCACGTCGTGGAAGACGTTGTGCGCTGCCTGCACAAATGGGGCATTCGTCGTGTCGTCATGCTGACGGGGCACGGCACCAACCTGGCCGTGATGACCCAGGTGGCTGTCCGTCTGCGCGAGGAACTGGGGATGTTGTTTGCCTTTCCCCTGTGGTACCGTCTGGCGATCGCGCTGATGCCAGAATGGAACCTCGGCCCCGACCACGGCGGGTTCACGGAGACGTGTCTCGCCATGGTATACAACGAGGCGAACGTGAATCTCAAGGAAGCCCGGGGCGGCTCGATCATCGCCGACATTGGGCACGGTTTCGACAGTCAGGGCAAGTACGAGATCGCGTTCCGCGACGCGACCGTTGATATCCCGCTGCCCAGCCGGGTCCGCTGGCCGCTTGGTTATTGGGACCGGTCCAAACCCGCGGTCGAGGCCTCGCGAGACAAAGGTGAGCAGATTCTAGCGCGCGTCGTGCCCTATCTGACGGACTTTATCCGACACTTCCAGACGCTGCCGCTACCGGTGCCGCGATCGACAGTTGGTCTGTAGATACTCACGTCGAGGGAACGCCATGGTTTCTTGATGCGGCTAACGTGTGGAACGGGAGAAGCTTCCCACGGCGGGTGGCCACAGGCTCGCGCCGCAACACGGTGATCGTATTAGCCTGACGCCAGACCGGGGGGATGAGGGCCTGTGTGTGGATGGGCCCATGCATCTCCTCGATAAATCGACTTCGGATCTGTTCCTCGTCGATCGCCCCTACCCGCGGACTGACCACAAGGTACAGCCGGGTCAGATGGCTGTCGTCCTCGGCCTCCAGCAGTTGGTAGTCGATGCTGCGGCCGCCAAACTCGCGAGGTAAGACTTCCTCCAGAATGCGCAGGCAATCGCTCCCTAGGACCATCGACCCCTCCCCTTTGAATTTCGAGAAGCTTCGGATAGTGTCAAAGTGGGTGGTCAATCCGAGTTCTTGCCACGGACATCCGCAGTCGCGGTGGGTGACGTGCGCGAAGTCGTCGGTCTCGACGTTGATGAGGATCTTCGGGCTGGACGGCAATAGCGTGGTCATATACAGGGCGTCTACCGTCTCCCCGTCTGGCAGTGCCCGACGGTCGCACACGAGGCCGAAGCTGTCGGCCATGAAATGGACGTCGTCAAGCGCAGCCGGCCGGGCGCAGGCGCAGCCGACCGTCCCCAGTTCCGTCATCGAGTACCGGACTGCGACGCCGGCCTTTGCACCGGCGATGTCGGCGTATTTACCGGGGGTCAACGGTTCCGAGCCAACTGAAATGGTCACCCCTGCCAGGTCGCGCCCGGTGTTGCTTGCGAGCGCGGCCAGGCGTGCCGCGGCGCTCGGTGTCGTGACCACTACACAGACACCGTGCCGTGCCCGGATGGCGAGCACGGCCTGCAACACGGTCTCGACGCCCGAGAGCGGGACGTGTTCGAGTGGGGGCAGCCGCAGGCCTTTCGTGAGGCCGATGAACCGGGCGAACGCGAACATCATCGCGTGGGCGCGCGGAACCCTAAACGCTGAGAGGTCCGTCAGGCTGAACCATCGCACCGGCGGCCGGCCGCCGTGCGCCAGCACCAGCCACCAGTTCACGCCGGCGTCCCGTGTCTGCCACAGCACGACCGGTTGCGCGGCGATGCCTAGGGCTTCCAGCATCACCAGCCGGGCCGGTGCCCGCTGGGTGATCAGGTACTCGAGCGATCCGGGGACGCGCGAGCCTTCGCCGCGTGTCCCTCCTGTCCGCACTTCATAGGACGCTAGGATCGTGGGGTTGTTGAAGTCGCTCTCCTGGTGCTCAACAAGTAGATCGCCCCGACGGATCGGGCGTCGACCCTTGAGCTCCTCGAGACTCAAGTAGACGCCATCGCCCATCAAGGTGCGGAGTGTCTCGTCGAGCCCGCGGTGCCTTACGGATTCTTCAAGCCGCTCGAAGGACCAGCGGCTCCACTCGAGCAGGCGTCGGTAGGGACTGCGCGGGTAAGGCCAGATCGTGTCTTTGACCATCCTGAGAAAGAGCCCGTCCCGCGTGGCCAGCCGGGCCCGGATCATCGCTTTGGCACCATCAATCGTCTGAGGCGCGTAGAGCAGCGACGTCAGGCTGCGGGCGATTCGGGGCGCGGCGAACAGATCGGGCACGCGCGGCATCTTCATCAATCGAAGTATACCCCGATCTCGGCTTGCCCCAGGCCATCCTTTGCGACGGAGGAAGCCTCGTCCGATTCGAAGAATGGTGCGCACGAGCTTCTACTCGCGGCGGCAAGCATTGCCTGCGCCGCACATAGTGGAGGATGTGAGATGAGACACAAAGTGTCCCGCCGTGAATTCATGCAGGTCGCGGCGCTCTCAGCGGCCGCGCTCGCCCTTCCTCCTGCACGCCGCGCTGCGGCGGCGCCCACCGTCGGTACATTGAACTACGCCGAGGCCGGTGACTTCTCCGCCTTCAATCCATGGCGTTTTGAAGCCGTCAATACCAACATGCACAACCAGCTCTTCGACCGCCTGATCTGGAAGGACGATCGTGGGAGAGTCCAACTCCAGCTGGCCGAAGCCTACGAGCCGGCCAAGGACGGTGCGTCGGCCAGGATCAAACTGCGTCAGGGCGCCAAGTGGCATGACGGCAAGCCGATCGTCGCTCAGGATTTTGTGAACATGTACGGGTACACGAAAGACGGCACCCTCCTGGAGAGGGAACTGGGCATCCGCAAGACGCGGGACCTGCTGGCGCCGGTGAAGGATGTCCAGGCCGTCGATCAGTACACGCTGGCGTTCACGTTCAACGGTCAGGTGCCGTACTTTACCGAGATCCTCGACTACCTCTGGGCCATCCGCATCGACGATCCCTCTGACCCGGCCCTCATGAAGAGACCGCCTGTGGGAAGCGGGCCGTTCAAGTTCGTCCACTGGGTCCCAAACCAATACGCCCGGTTCGTCAGGAATCCCGACTACTATGTGAAGGGGAAACCTGCCATCGACACCTTCATGTTCCGCCGGTTGGACCGGCCCGAGACGCTGGTGGCAAATTTGCAAAGCGGGGCCGTCCATGGCATCTTCGTGAGCAATCCGGCCGACGTGCAGCAACTGCGGGCCGACAAGAACATCACCGTCGTCAGCACCCCTCATCCGGGCAGCATGTTTCCGGTGATGCTCAACGTGAGGAAGCCGCCGCTCGACAGGAAACAGGTTCGCCAGGCGCTTTCGTATGCCATGAACCGCAGCGAGATGGCCCAAAAAGCCTTCTTTGGCGTGTCCCAACCGATCCACAGCATGTTCTTCAGTCCGACCAGCCTGGGGTATCGGGAAGACCTGGCTCGGGCCTATCCTTTTGACCTGGATCGCGCGGCGAGGCTGTTCGAGGAAGCGGGTGTGCGGAACCCCGAGTTTAACACCATCGTCACGCCGCGCTGGCCGCAGATGAAGTTGTTTACGTTGATCTGGCAGGCGGACCTGGCCAAGATCGGCGTGAAGCTGAACGTCGCCGAGGTCGAGCAGGCGCAGTTCCTGGCGTCCGGGAACGACGGGACCCTGAGGGGACTCGATATGATCCCGTGGGTCGTCGGCCGGACGACCCGCGACCCTGCCATCTTTTTTGGTACCCAGATCACGCATCGGGGCGGCAGGACGGCCAAGCATGGGTGGGTCAACGAAGAACTCGAAAAACTTGTCGCCGAGGGTGCGGCGGAAATCGACACGGCGAAGCGGCGCAGGATCTACCAGCGGGCCAACGAGATCATTATCGAAGAGGTCCCGATGATCCACGTGGCCAACGACCCGCGGATCTGGGCGTGGAACAACAAGGTGAAGGGCATGACCACGGACCTGGTGGGTGATCTCACCATGGTCGATGCCGCCCTGCAGTCATAGAGGAGTGACGTGATCCGGCATGTCCTCCTGAGGATCGTGCAACTTATTCCGACGCTCTTCCTGGCTTCAATTGTGATCTTCTTCATCATCGTGAAGGCGCCTGGCGACCCGGCGCAGATCACCGCCGGACCCGAGGCCACACCGGAGCAACTGGCCGCGGAGCGGGCACGGCTGGGTTTGGATAAGCCGCTGCCCATCCGGTATGCGGTCTGGCTGTCGGACGTCACGCACCTGAACCTCGGCTACTCGCTACTGGCCCGGCGGCAGGTCACGCAGATGATCGGAGAAGCGGCCCCGCAGACTCTCCGTCTGGCGCTCGCGTCGATGGTCTTGTCGATCCTTATCGGGTTTCCGATCGGCATGCTGGCGGCGGTGAGACAAAACAGCCGGCTTGACGCGCTCGTCACCGGGCTGAGCTCAGTGGGTCTGGCCATGCCGAGCTTCTGGCTGGGGATCCTCCTCATTATCCTGTTCAGCGTGCACTGGCGCTGGCTGCCGCCCTCCGGCGTGGGCGATCCCGACCAGGGGTCTCTGTACAACCTCCGATACCTGGTGATGCCTGTCGTCACGATCGCAGCATCCAACCTGGCCGTGTTTGCGCGCTTCGTGCGGTCGGCGATGATCGACTCGCTCGCCGCCGACTACGTCCGTACCGCCCGTGCCAAGGGCCTAGGGCCGCGCGCCGTCGTCGTGCGGCACGCGTTGAAGAACGCCATGATCCCCGTGGTGACCATCCTGGGCATTCAGTTTGGACGGCTGTTGGGCGGCGCGGTGGTGACGGAGGCCGTGTTTGCGTATTCGGGGATCGGGCGGCTGAGCGTGCTGTCGATCCTGAACCGTGACTATCCCGTGGTCCAAGGTACGCTGATGCTGGTGGTGTGTCTGTTCTTGTTCGTGAATCTCATTGTGGACCTGACGTATGGCTACCTTGATCCCCGCGTCAAGCTCGAAGAAGCTCGATAGCCAGACCGCAGGACGCCCGGCGGCCACCGTCCTGCGGCGGTTGATGCGCGAGCGCAAGGGGGCGGTGGGCGCGGTTTGCATGCTGTTCTTCATCCTCCTCGCGATCGTCGGTCCGCGGGTCGCCCCATACAACCCAATCGAGCTGCACCTGGACGCCCAGCTTGCGCCACCATCATGGCGATTTTGGTGGGGCACTGACGAACTGGGGCGGGATATCTTGAGCCGGGTGATCCACGGTGCGCGTGTGTCGCTGGCCGCAGGCGTGCTGGCGGTGGGTCTGGCGGGTGTTGTGGGCGTGGCAACCGGACTCATCTCAGGCTACCTGGGCGGGTGGATCGATGCGATCATCTCGCGCGCCTGGGATACCCTGCTGGCGTTTCCCGCCATCTTCCTGGCCATCGGCATCGTGACCATCATCGGGCGCGGCTACTTGAACGCCGTTTTGGCCGTCGCGATCATCAATCTCCCAACCTTTGCACGCCTGGTCCGCGCGTCGACGATCGCGTTGAAAGGCACGGACTTCGTCGAAGCCGCACGGGCGATCGGCGCGCCGAACGCCCGCATCATGTTCAAGACCATCTTTCCAAACTGTCTCTCGCTCGTGCTGGTGCAGATGGCGATTGCCGCGCCGGCGGCCATCCTGGTGGAAGCGTCGCTGAGCTATCTGGGTCTGGGGAGTCAGCCGCCTACAGCGTCTTGGGGGAATATGCTGACGGCGGCGCAGAGCTACCTGTACCGGTCGCCGACGTACGGCATTTTTCCCGGCGCGGCACTCACGCTGGTAGTGATCGCGCTGAACTACTTCGCCGACGGGCTGCAGGACGCGATCGATCCACGGCGCACGCGGGCCGGCGCACAGGTCACGTGACTTACAGCCTGGGATGAAGATTCCCTTTCGCGTCGCCGTGGTCGGGGTGGGTCACTGGCATGCGGCCCGCTACTTGGAGTCGCTGCGCGTGTTGGGGGAATGTATCGTCGCGGTTTGGGATCCCGACCCTGACGTCGCGAGTCGCGCCGCCGCGGCGACCGGGGCCGTCACGCAGCCGGACCTCGTCGCCACGCTGCGGCACGGGCGACCCGATGTCATCGTCGGGATGGGCGTGCACACCGAGATGCCGTCACTGATGGCCGCGATGCTCGAGACTCCCGCGGCCTTGATTCTCGAGAAGCCACTGGGGATACGCTCCGCCGATGTCAGGCCGCTTGTCGAGCAGATTGAGCGACAGGGCCGGTTCGCGGCCGTCGCCTTTACCAATCGCTATGCCCCGATGTGGACGAAGGTCACGGCGTTGGCCGAGGCGGGTCGGCTGGGCAAGCTCTGCTATGCGCACTTCCGAATCCTGAACGGCTCCCCGCAGCGGTACGTCCGGGACGGGGTGGCGTGGATGCTGGATCCCACCCGGTCCGGTGGTGGGAGCCTGATCAATCTCGGGATCCATGGACTCGACGCCTTCAGGCAGTTCGCGCGTGATCCGGTGTCGGTGGTCGCTGCGCAGATCGGCTACCTGGCGCACGGCGGTCCCGTCGAGGATTATGCGCTGGCAATCCTGCAGGGTCCGGGCGGCACGGTCGGAACCGTCGAGTCGGGCTACTGCTACGCAGCGATGAGCGGAGGGGATCATGAATGGCGGCTCATCACCAGCAACGCGTACCTGCTTCAGCGGTCCGACGGGTTGACCGTGCAGACACTTGATGACGATCGGCACGAACGGGTGCCAGCGATGCCGGCGGACGTCGCCTACCATACGTTTGTCGTCGATTCGCTGCGCCGGCTTCGCGCGGGCCTGCCGCCGATCGCCACCGTGCGCGACGCTCTGACGGCACTCGAACTGGCGGAGGACGCGTATCGCCTCGCGGGGGTCCAGCATGTTTGCGCCACCTGAGCGTCCGGTCCGGCTCGCGTCGATTGGCGTCGGGTACTGGGGCGCGATGCTGGCCGATGGTGTTCGGGCCTTGCGGTCGGCCGAGATCGTCACATGTTTTGCACCCACCAGAACGCACTGCGAGGTGTTTGCCGGCCGCTTCGGTTGCGGCATCGCGTCCGGCTATGAAGCGATACTCGCCGATCCCGCTGTCGACGGCGTGATCCTGGCCACCCCGAACGATGTGCATCGGCAGGAGATCGAACTGGCCGCGCGCCATCGCAAGCACGTCTTCGTCGAGAAGCCTATTGCCCTCACCGTGACCGACGGGCAGGCTGCCACGCAGGCCTGCGCCCATGCGGGTGTGGCACTGGCCGTGGGCCATCAGAGCCGCCGCGAGGCCGGCGTCAGGTGTCTCAAGACTGTCATCGATGCCGGAGAGATCGGCGAGGTCATCGGTGTTGAAGCCAACATCAGCACCGACACGGGGTTCTCGGTCGCGCCGGGCACCTGGCGGTGGAGCCGGGAGCAGTGTCCAGGCGGTCCCTTGATGCAGATCGGCATTCACCACATCGATACACTCGGCTATCTGCTCGGGCCGATCGACCGGGTGTTCGGCATCCAGAAGCACCGCCTGATCGCGGCGCCCATTGACGATGCCACGGTAACGCTCCTGGAGTTCCAGAGCGGCGTCATCGGGCACCTGACGTCGCACTATGCGACGGCGCGCGCGGCAGACATTCGCATCATGGGGACGAAGGGCAATGCCTGCTACGATCGGACGCTGGGGCTGCGCCTGCGGCACGACGCTCGGATGCGCGGGGTGGAGGAGACCATCCCGCTGGCCGCGGGCGATCCGGTCGCGGAGGAGATGGCGGAATTCGCCCGGTGCATCCGCTCGGGAGGACGGCCAGAGGTTGGCGGAGAGGAGGCAACGATCGCTTTGGCCGTGGTCCTTGCGGCGATCGAATCCGGCAGGCGAGGAATGAGTGTGAAGATCGACGACATGCTGTCCGCGGCGTGACGCCGCAGTGACGAGACGGGGGGATCCATGCGCCAGAATCCAGTCAAGGCAGCCTTGCAGCAAGACCGAACGGTGGTGGGAGTGGGCCTGACGATTGCCGCCACGCCGAGTGTCGTTCGCGTCATGGCCAGCGCCGGTTATGATTTCCTCTTTATCGACGTCGAGCACACCCTGGTCTCGCCGGAGACATTGATGTCCGTGGTCCAGATGGCGCGCGCTTGTGGCGTCTCGCCCATCGTGCGCGTCCAGGACACGGAATACCATCTCATCGCGAACGCCCTTGACTCGGGCGCGGACGGCATCATCGTGCCGCGGGTCGAGAGCGCCGGGCAGGCGGAGCGCGTCGTCTCATACGCCCGATTCCCCCCGCAGGGGGTGCGCGGATGCGGCACGATCGCGACGCTTGATTTCCATCGCGAGGACTGGCGTGAGGCGCTACCCTGGTTGAACGCCCAGACACTGGTCGCCATCCAGGTCGAGTCTCAGCGGGCGATTGACGCGCTCGATCGCATCGTCCAAGTTCCTGGGATCGACGCGCTGGTTGTGGGGCCCCTCGATCTGTCGATCGACCTTGGGGTCCCGGGTCAGTTCGACCACCCCAAGGTGACCTCGGCCATGGAGCGCATCACGGAGATCGGGCGCGCACACCACGTCGCGGTGGGGACGGTGTTGGGGACGCCCGCGGCCCTACGGCCATGGTGGGAGAAGGGGATGCGGTTCCTTACGTGTGGCAACGATACGGGGATGCTACTCGGCGGCGGCGGCGCGAACGTCCAGGGGGTGCGCGCATTCGCCGGACCGCGCTGAGGGGTTCTCACCGTGGGTAGAGCCGGTTGAGAGGAACCTCAGCGGGCCGATTGCAAGAAACTCGTGACAACGTCCGCCCATCGCTGGGGGTGCTCCGTCTGCACGTGGTGGCGGGCGTTGGCGAAGACGTGCAGTTCGAAATCGGCCAGCCGGTTTGAAAACACGGCCGCGTCGGAAGGACTGGCGCCCGTATTCTCTCGGCTCCAGGTCAGCAGCACCGGCGTCTTCAGGCGCCCGGCATGCTCGGAGATGTGCGCGCCTTTGTAGAGTAGATTTCGATTCCATTCCGATGGCGTCTGGCCCAGGGTCATGCGACGCGTTTTGGCGAAGTCGAAGTTCTTCACCGACATGTCATACGTGCGCCGCACCCGCTCCCCGGTGACCACGTGCTTGTCGAGATAGAAGTCCAGCAGATACGTGCGGACGCCCTCCACGTTCGGAGAGGTGTCGGTGTCGCGCGGCAAAGGATAGTCTGCCGGAACGGGTGAGGTGCCGTTCAGGCTGTTGATGATCACCAACCGCCGGACCATCTCAGGTGCCTCGTGCGCCATGTACTGGATCAGCCACCCGCCGTGCGAGTTCCCCGCCAGATGCGCGGGAGTGCCCAACCGGCGCAAGAAGCGCACGAGGAAATCCCCCTGAGCGCTCGCGGCGAAGTCTTGCGGCCCGCGCCCCGGCGTGTGGCCGAACCCGACGACGTCGACCGCGACGACGCGGAAGTGCCGGCTGAGCGGCTCGATCACGGCGCCGTAGGTCAGTTCCGCGCAGCACCAGACGAGGCCGCCGTGGATGAGCAGCAGCGTTTCGCCCTGGCCCGCCTCGAGATAGTGGGTCTGGATGCCGTCGATATCGAGGTTGTGATCCTGCCAGAGTGGCTGCGTTGTCACCCGCGGCGCGAGCCCGCGTAGAACTCCGCCGCCTGATCCATGACGACATCGATGCCGTCGCCCATCTCGGGGTGGGAGGGCAGCGTCAGGATGTCATCCACAAGCCGGTCGGTCACGGGGCGCGGGCCCGGATCGTCGCCCGTGCGAGCGATGTAGGCGGGTGCGCGATAGACCGGTTGCTTGTAGTGGATCGCGCATTCGATCCCGCGCGTTTTGAGGAACTCGAGAAGGTCGTCCCGCCGCGGGGCGCGGACGACGTAATGCAACCAGCCGTGCTTCGCCCAGGGCAGGACGTCGAACGGGCGAACCGGCACGCGCCGCCGCGCCAGTCCCTCCGAGTAGCGGCGGGCATTCTCCTGGCGTACGGCATTGTGCCGGTCAAGCCGCGACAGTGAGACGCGGCCTACCGCCGCCAGGCACTCGCTGAAGGTGAAGTTAAAGCCCACCATAGCCACCTGGCTGCGGTACGTATCCTCGCGGGTCCAGCCGTGCCGCCGCGCCTGGACCATGCGCTGCGCCCACTCGCGATTGCCGGTGAGCACCATGCCGCCCTGCCCGGCGACCGTGACGCACTTCCGGGCGAAGCTGACGAACGCCGCATCGCCGATCGACCCCAGACGGCGTCCTTTGTACTCGCCGCCCAGGGCGTGGGCGATGTCTTCAACTACGTAGATCCCGCGGCGTCGGGCCATGTCCATAATGGGATCCATGTCCACGGGATGGCCGTAGGTGTGGATGATGACGATGGCCTTGGTCCTCGGTGAAAGCAACGGCTCGATTGTCGTGATGTCCATGTTGGCTGTTGATTCCAGGACGTCCGCATAGACCGGCCGGGCGCCGACGTTGATAGTGCACTCCGCTACCGTGAGATAGCCGTTTGCCGGCGAGATGACTTCGTCACCGGGGCCGATTCCCAGCGCGACCATGGCCAGGAAGCATGCCGCCGTCCCCGAAGACACCGCAACCCCATGGCCCGTGCCGATATACGTCGCCATCTCGCGCTCGAAGGCGTCGCCTTCGGGCCCGTCATAGTAGATCGGCCCCGGTGTCGGCCGCAGCATCGCCTCGCGCATCTCGGCGTCGAAGGGCGTCCAGGTCGTGCGATAGCGCATCGCGATGGCCATCGTCAGTTCACCTCCGGCAGAACTCGATCACAGCGTCCGCGACCGCATCGACCTCGTCGGGCGTCATCCACGGATGTGAGGGGAGGGTCAGCATGTCGGCGGTCATCGCTTCGGCGATCGGGAAGGCCGTCGGGTCGGGCGCCAGATTGCGAAAGGCCGGCTGACGGTGGAGGGGGACCGGGTAGTGGATCTGCGTCTCGATACCCCGCTCATGAAGGAAGGTCCGCAGGGCGTCGCGCCGCGGCGCACGGATGACGTAGTGCAGCCACCCGGGCTCCTGGCCCGGCCGGGTCGCCGGCAGTTGCGCCGGCGCACGCCCCGCCGACAAACGCGCAGTGTAACGGGCCGCGTTGGCCGCGCGCGTTGCCGTCCAGCCGTCGAGCTTCCGTAGATTGACGCGCCCGATCGCCGACAATAACTCGCTCGTCCGCAGATTGAGCCCCAGCCGCTCGGCGGCGTGCCAGACGTTGCCGACCTTCTGGCTCCAGCCGTGGACACGCCGCGACGCCATCTCCGCGGCGAGTCCCGCATCGTCGGTCACCGCCATGCCGGCCTGGCCGCACACGGTGATCGACTTTCCCGCGAACGAAAAGAACCCGACGTCCCCGAGCGATCCGACGCGGCGCCCCTTGTACCGCGCGCCGAGGGCATGGGCCGCGTCCTCGATGACGAAGAGGTTTCGCTCGCGCGCCAGATCCATGATGGGATCCATGTCCACCGGGTGCCCGAACATGTGCACCGGGATGATGGCCCGGGTGCGTGGCGTCAGGTGGCGATCGATGATGGACCGGCTCACGTTCCCATCCGGCTCGATATCGGTGAGGACTAGGGTTGCGCCGACGAACAAGACGCACTCCGGCACCGAAACGAACGTGTTGGTCGGAACGATCACTTCATCGCCGGGGCCGACGCCGCGCGCCAGCAACGCGAGTAAGAGGGACGACGTCCCGGAGTTGGCGGCCACCCCGTGCCCTGCGTTGCAGTAGGCCGCGAGTTCCGCCTCGAAAGCCGCCGTCTCCACTCCGGCGTAGTACGGCGTGCGCTCGAGCACGCGCAGCACCGTCTCCCGGATCTCGTCGTCAATGACCGTCAGGCGCGTGGTAATCACGTCTCTGCTCAGTGGACGTAGAACGCTTTAATCATATCGGCGACGTACGTGATGTCGTCCGCGCCAAGCGTCTGGTAGCACGGAAACGTCAGGATCGTCTGCGCGAGTCGCTCGGTCACCGGAAACGTGCCTTCCGGCGCCCCGCAGTACGACTGGTACGCGCCGTCCAGGTGGATCGGGGTGCCGTACTCCACCATGATGTGGACCCCATGGCGCTCCATGTGCGCTTTCAGCGCGTCCCGCTGTGGCGTCTGCGCCACGAACCGCAGCATGCTGTGAGTCGTGTAGGGTTTCATGATCGGCAGCGTGAGGTCGTGCGGCACGTCGGCCAACAACCGGCGGTAGAGGTCGGCGTTGGCGCGTCGCTTGGCGTTCCACTCGTCCAGGTAGCGCAATTGGATCCGGCCGATCGCGGACAGGAGTTCGTTCTGCCGGTAGTTGAAGCCCACGACCTCGATCTGCTGGGCCCGGTAGACCTTGTGCGCCTTGTGACCTTCGAACCACTTGCGCCCGCGGCCGTGGTTGGCCCGCGTCATGCACTGTTCCCACACCGCGGGGTCGTCGGTGGCGATCATGCCGCCCTCACCGCCGACCGAGATGCACTTGTTCTGGACAAATGAGAAACAGCCCGCATCCCCAATCGTTCCAAGAAAGCGGCCCTTGTATTTGGCACCGGCTGCGTGGCAGACGTCCTCGATGACCTTCAATTTGTGGCGTCGCGCGATGTCCATGAGCGGATCCATGTCGATCGCGTGCCCGTTCATATGGACGGGCATGATGGCCTTCGTCCGGGGCGTGACCGCCCGCTCAACGAGCCGGACATCCATGTTGTAGGTATCGGGCTCCACGTCCACGAGGACGGGCCTGGCACCGCAGAGGATGATCACGTCGGCTACCGAGGAGAAGGTGTTGGGGACGGTGATGACCTCGTCACCGGGACCCACGCCCACGGCCAGTAGCGCCAGGTGCATCGCGGCCGTGCCGCTGGAGACGTTGACCGCGTGTTTCGACCCGATGTAGGCGCAGAAGTCGTCCTCGAATCGCTTGCCGTGCGAGTCCTCCAGCGGGTAGCTGCGGATGTACTTGCCGCCCTTGAGGACCGAGACGGCGGCATCGATCATCTCGTCGGTCATCACCGGCTTGTAGGTGATCTGCCGGCTGGGTGCCTCTTTGGCCACGGTGATGCCTCCTTCCCGCGCAAGCGGGCTCGTACGGGATCCTTGGTCGGCCTATCGGGAGACGTTGGCCTCCCGGAAGTGAATCCACTCCACTGGGAGGATCTGCACGCCTGAGAGGGCCCGATTCCCTACCGCGGAGTGGTTGACGGTGAAGATCCAGATCCAGGGTTGATCCCGCCACAGGATCTCCTGGGCCTTCTCGTATACCGACCGCCGCTCCTGCTGCGAGGTCGCGGTCAAACCCTTGTCCAGCAGCGCGTCCACCTCGGCATTGGAGTAGAAGTTTCTGTTGCAACAGGTGGGCGCGAAGTTATCGGAATGGAAAACCAGCCGCAGGGCGTAGTCGGCGTCCGCCGTTTGACTCCCCCAGCCGTAGTACGTCATCTCCAGGGCAGACTCCCGTGGTCCTTTCGATCTCACAAGGATCAGCCACTGGCCACTCTCCATCACTTCCAACTTGAGGTTGATCCCGACCTTCTTGAGCATCTCAGCGACGGCTTCCGAGATCTGCTGGGCGGAGGCATAGGTCCCGATGGGCACCCACATGGTGGCCGAGAACCCGTTGGGGTACCCCGCTTCAGCCAGCAGCCGCTTCGCCCGTTCGGGGTCGTAGTTGTAGCGCTGTGCCTGCGCCTTGTACGGGAAGACGCCTGGTGGCAGCGGTGAATCGGCGACTCGGGCGAACCCTGAGAGGAACGTGTCGACGATCGCGCGCTTGTCGATCGCGTGCGCCATGGCCTGCCGGACCCGCACGTCGCTGAACGGCTTCTTGGTCACGTTGGGGTAGAGCCCCTGGATCCTGGCGCGGGGAAGATTGTACGCGACCAGGTTGGGGTTCCCCGCCAGCCGCTTCGCCTCTTGGGGCGAGATCGCGGTGACGAAGTCCAGTTCACCTGTCTCGAGTCCGATCGCTCG
The DNA here is from genome assembly GCA_041487495.1 of bacterium. GTDB lineage: Bacteria > Sysuimicrobiota > Sysuimicrobiia > Sysuimicrobiales > Humicultoraceae > JBGPNN01. The sequence goes on along the minus strand of JBGPNN010000015.1, from coordinate 739 downwards.
GGACGCGTCGTCCGGGATCGGCCGGAACTCGATCTCGCTGATGTTGCTCTGATCGGCGAGCCAATGGCTGCGGTTCTTGAGCAGAAGGATGCGTGTGCCGCGCACCCACTCCTTGAAGTAGTAGGGCCCCGACCCGACCGGGAACCGCCCAAAGGCGCTCAGGTCCTGCTTGGCCGCCGCAACCGGGCTGACAATCGAAGCGGAGGGGTTGGCCAGGGTGTTGAGCATGGCACCGAATGGCTTCTCGGTCGAGAATGCGACCGTATACTCGTCCACCACATCAATCCGCTTGATGGCCTCAAAGACGGCGCGCCGCGCGAATGAGTTGCGCGGATCAAACAGCCGCTCGAAGTTTTGCTTCACGGCTTGCGCGGTGACCGGCGTGCCATCGTGAAACTTATGGTTCCGCCGCAACTTGAAGGTCCAGGTGAGGCCGTTGGCGGACACGCTCCAGTCGGTGGCAAGTTGGGGGATGATGTTCGACTTCGTGTCAAAGTCCACGAGCTTGTCGTACAGGTGACTGAGAAGGATGTCGCTTGAGAGGCCCGTATTGGCGTGCGCGTCGAGGGATGGCGGGTCGGTGTCCATCCCCACAATGATTTTGGTGCTCCTCGCAGGGCCGGCGGTTGAGGTTGGCCCGACTGACACGATCAACAGCGCAGACAGGACGAGCCCCAGGGCCGTGCTCAGCCTTCGTATGCGCAACCTTCGTATGCCCAGCATGCTCATGCCTCCTTCC
>JBGPNN010000014.1:0-27542 GCA_041487495.1 bacterium | reverse complement strand
GCACGTCCGTGTAGATCTCGCACGAATCCGCGCCCAGGGCCGACGCCAGCGCGACGGCCGTGACGTCCGAGCCGCCGCGGCCCAGCGTGGTGATCTCCTGGTCCGGGGTCACGCCCTGGAAGCCGGCGACCACCACCACGCGCCCGCGCCCCAGTTCCTCGTCAATCCGGCGACGGTCGACCTCGAGAATGCGTGCCTTCGTGTGGACGCCGTCGGTCAGGATACGCACCTGAGTGCCGGTCAGCGAGATCGCCTCGTGCTCCAGCTCGTGGATGGCCATGGACAGGAGGGCGATCGAGATCTGCTCGCCCACCGCCATGAGCATGTCGAGCTCGCGGGCGGGCGGCCGGGCGCTGATCTCGCGCGCCCGCGCGAGCAGGTCGTCGGTGGTGTCGCCGGGTGCCGAGACCACGACCACCAGATCATCACCCGCCGCTCGAGCCCGCGCGACACGGGACGCCACATGCTTGAGCCGCTCGGTGTTGGCCACCGACGTCCCGCCGTACTTCTGCACGATCAATGCCACGTGTGCCTATCCTCCCTCGCCCGGGTCCGCATCTCACGCCGCAATGCGCAGCACTGCGTGGACGTCGGCCACCACGGTGAGCTTGTGCAGCCGCGCCAGCGTCCGGCGCATGGCGGCTTCAGGCGCCTCGTGCGTGACGAGGACCACATCCGCCGTGACGCCACGGCTCTTCTGCACGATAGACGCGATACCCACCTGTTCCTCACCGAACGCGGCCGCCACGTGGGCAAACACGCCGGGCCGGTCCGCGACGACGAGCGACACGCAGTAGGGGAGCACCACGTCGGACATCTCCTTCACCTGATACTTGACGGCGCCGACGTTCTGTAGACGGCCGCGGGCGCCCGCCCTGAGGTTTCGCGCCACGTCAATCAGGTCGCCCACGACGGCACTGGCCGAGGGTCCCCCGCCAGCGCCGCGGCCCTCGAGCACGATGGGCCCGACCGGGTCGGCGTCGATCAAGACCGCGTTCAGCTCGTCACCCACACCGGCGAGCGGATGCGCCTGGGGCAGCAGTGCCGGGTGCACACGCGCTTCGATCGTACCGTCCGCGCTCCGGGCGATGGCCAGCAGTTTCACCACGTAACCCATCTCGCGTGCGTAGGCGATCACACGCGGCGTGATGTTGTTGATTCCTTCGCGGTAGATATCGGCGCTCACCACGCGGCAGTCGAAAGCCGCCGACGCCAGGATCGCCAGTTTCGCCGCAGCGTCGTGCCCGTCCACATCATCGCTCGGATCGGCCTCCGCGAAACCGCGCTGCTGCGCGGCGGCGAGTGCCTCCCCGAAACCAACTCCGTCCTGGGTCATCCTGGTGAGGATGAAATTCGTCGTCCCATTGACGATTCCCATGATCTGCGTGATGCGGTTGGCAGCCAGGGATTCCCGGATCGTCTTGATGATCGGGATCCCGCCCGCCACGCTGGCTTCGAAGAACAGGTCGACGCCACGCTTGGCCGCGGCGGTCAACAGCTCCTCGCCGCGCGTCGACATCAACTGCTTGTTGGCGGTGACGACACACTTGCCGCCCGCCAGCGCGCGCAGGATATACGTCCGGGCGGGTTCGATACCGCCCATAACCTCGACCACGACGTCGACGTTCGGATTATCGATGAGTGTCGCCGCGTCGCCGGCGAGCACACCATCGGGCAGCGCGATGGTGCGCGGTCGCTCCGGATGCGCGACGACGACTCCCCGCAACCGAACCGGCCCGCCGGCACGCTGGGCGATTTCATCTTTGCGCGTCAACAGTAATTCGGCGACTGCGCCGCCGACCGTGCCCAGCCCCAGCAGGCCGACCCCGCATCCATTGGCGCGTTGAGAATTCGCCGCTACGGTATCGTCGCTCACGTTGCACCCCGTATAACAGAGAGCCCGCAGAGTGTCAAGGTTTGGCCCGTTTGGAAAGTCGATCATCACTAACATTTCCCAAACCCGTTCCCTCCTGAGAAGCAGTGTGGTCTAATACCGAACAGGGAAAAATGCCACTGCCGGGGAGCCGCGCTTGGGCCGACACCCGTCCCGCCGTCACGCATCACCAGAAGACGCGCCGATCGGTCCTCGCATTCGCCAGCGGCGTCGAGAGTTGGAACTGACGCAGGCCGACCTGGCAGCACCGGAGTATACGAAGAGTTTCATCAGTCAGTTAGAGGGCGGGTTCGCCGACCCGTCGCTGGATACCCTCCGATTTCTGAGCCGCCGGCTACAAATGTCGCTCTCGACGATCGCCGGCGACGACGCTGATCAACGCTTCGCGGGTGCGGAAGGCCTGCTCCGGTGGGGACGCGAAACGGCCTCCGAAGGAAACCTCAACCTCGCGCGGCGCGTGCTCGAGGTCGCATCGGAGATCGCGGCGCTCACCGGATGGAATGAACACCGTGCCGAAGCGGCGCTGCTGCTGGCGGACCTCGAAATCCGATCCGACAACTTCGATCGGGCCGAGGGGCTGCTGAACGAGGCCGGCGCGCTCGCGGCCGCGGCCGGTCCATGGATGCAGATCCGCAAGGAACTCGCTGCGGGAATGCTCATGCTACGCCGGCGCGACACGGGGGCGGCAGCCGCCGCGTTTCAACGTGGGCTTGGCCTGGCCCGTAAGAACCCCCGCCACCCTGACCTGACCGCACGCGCCCTCTTCGGGATCGCGGCGGCGGCCGTGCAGGCGGGAGAACTCCGACAGGCGCGCCGCCGCCTGCAGTCTGCGATCACGCTCACCGAGCGCCAGCAACTTGGTCTGCTGCAGGCGCACGCGCGCTTCCGGTTGGGCCGGGTTCTCATGCTCGAAGGCGCCTACGTCGACGCCGTTGATCAATTGCTGACCGCCTCGCGCATGCTTGAACAGGACGGTGATCGAGGGGTAAGGCTGAACGCCCTCCTGGCCTTGGGGCGCGCGTCGCTGGCGATCGGGGATACCGTCCAGGCGATGCGTGCCGCCGACGAGGCCTCGGCGCTGGCCGACGCCCCGGACACAGCAATGCGCGCGCGGATTGGCGCCCTGCGCGGTCGAGCGCTTTTTGTGCAAGGACGGCAAGGGGAGGCGGTGTCGATGCTCGCCGATGCCGTCACCCATCTGGCCGTGGCAGGCATCCCCGCGGAATTGGCCGAGGCTGCGAAGACGCTCGGCGAGCACCACCAGACTCGGGGCGAGCACGAGCAGGCCGCGCGATATCTCGGGATGGCCGCAGACGCGGCAGAAGCCGCGAGAGAAGGTGACGGCGGTTTCGTCGATCTGTCGTTGTGAAGAGTGGCTACGTGGTCCGCGCTGGGAGCGGACGTTCTGCCCGCGGCGGGCCGAAGATCGTGTGGAGACGCTTTTTCACGAGACGCGCATCGAGCGACAGATAGAACGCAATCTCCCTCGCCGACATCCCTTCCCCCGCCAACTCGATGATGGCCTGCTCAAGCGGGCTCAATGGCCTCAGCGTGTGCCGAGGCGTGCGCGCTTCTCCGAACGAGGCGACGGGAATCATCGGACTGCGGCTGCCGCGTCCTGCGCCCGGAAGGCGCGGGCAAAAAACCCGGCGGCCTGGACCTCCTCTCCACGCTCCATCAGAAGGAATGCATAGTCGCGGCTCACCCGCGCCACCTCGGCGGCGGCCTTGAGCTTCTCGTACTGCTCCAGGGCGTACTCGTACCGGTGGGCGGCCTCGTCGAGGCGGCCTTCCCGTTGGGAGATCGCGGCCATGACGGACTCTGCCCGCGCCGCTTCGAGTGGGTCCTGGAGTCTCACCGCCAGCCGGATCGCCTCCTCCGCATCGAGACGGGCCGTCAGGAGATCGCCCTGCAGGAGCGCGGCCCTGGCGAGCTCCGTGAGCGTCTGCGCCCGACCGACATCGTCGGCGGTTCGGCTCGCGACCTCGAGGCTTTGTCTGAGTACCTCCGTGGCCTCCGCGGCGCGACCACGATCGAGCAGCAGGATCCCCACGCTACGTTTCACGGTACCGAGCAGTTTCAGATTCTCCTGGGCCTCGAAGAGCGCGGCGGCCTTCTCCAAATGCGCGCGCGCCAGGTCGAACGACCGCTGCCGCTCATAGGTGACGCCGAGATTGAAGTACAGGGCGCCGAGCGCGGTTAGGTCACCAACCGGCTCGAGCCGCTCCAGCGCGGCCTGAAAACAGTCGAGCGCCTGCGCCGGGAGTCCGAGCTCCGTGTAGGTCCGACCCAGGTTGGTGAGCAGCCCGCCCTCGAACTCCGTGTCGATCGGCACAGCCGACCGGGCGGCGACCAGACCCTTGTGAAACGCTTCCCGGGCGGCCGGGAAGTCGCGCTGCCGGAGGCGGAGAAAGCCGGTGGCGCTCGCCACACGCGCAACCAGATCCGGCCGCCCGAGCGAATCTGCCAGCGCTCGCCCGCGCTCTAGGCGGTCGAGAGCCAGGTCGAACTGCTGCAGACCGGTGAGAGCCTGTCCCATGCCCATGTGGATCCGAAAGGCGGTCTCGGGTGGGGCATTGGGCGAGGCGCGCTCCGCGTCCTGAAAGATCTCGATGGCCTCGGTGAAGCGGTGCTGGTGGAGCAAAGCGCTCCCGACGCCCAGATTCACCGCAACCTGTTTCTGCGGCGGCGGGTCTGTGTCGAGGAGGTCGCTCAACGGCAGGTGGAGGCGGCCGGCCAGGACCCGCAGGGTATCAAGGGATGGCCTAACCTTGTTGTGCTCGAGCATGCTGATAAAACTCTCGGAGAGGTCGCCGCCGGCCAGCGAGCGCTGGGTGATGCTGCGCTGCTTCCTGGCTTGGCGGATCTTCTCACCAAGCGTCACGGTCTTCCCCCTCCCGGCGTCGGGGTAACGGACCTAGTACTGGGCGGTGCGGCTACCCGCCGATGATCTCGATATTGCCGTCGCCCGCGATGACCTCGATGGACCCGTCTCCGGCCCCTCGAGACTGTGCCGGCTGGTCCCAGCCGGTCGCGGTCACGAGAATCAACGCGGTGACGAATACGGCAATGGCCCTTCTCATGGCGGTCCCTCCTTGAAGGTGTCCGTGCGTCGTCGCCGTCCCGAGCGAGAACAATAGACGAGTCCTCTAACGGTCCTCTCTCGGACACCAACCAGGAAGGCCTGGGCCCCGAGATGGGCGAGGAGGTGTGGATGAGTTTCTCGGAGGCTTAGGGGCTGTGTTCGACCTTGTTTACTGAAGTTCCTGCCAAAATGAACGCGGAACTTCAGCACAAGTGAAGCCCCTACCCCTCTCTTTGCTGAATATGCCCAAGTCGGGCGATTCCAGGCAGATTTCCAGAGGAAGGGGCCGACCGCCACCAGAACAATCGACCCGAAATCTAGCTGGCGGGACAGCAGACAGGTTCGGGTCGGGGGTGTCCCCTCTGGGCCGACGGTGCCGGAGGACGTCGTTCCGGTTCCCACCCCCGACCCTTCATATGTTCGGAGAACCCCACCTGCTTTCGGGTGGGGTTCTCCGATTTTCCCTGGGTGGGGTCCCAGGTTCTACGTTACAAACTCGGGTCGGTCCCGCATGCTGGGCTGCACGACGGGGAGCAGTTCACCGCTTGCCACCGATTCCACCTGGCTGGCCTCGTCAAACCACGATTTCGGCGCGGCGTGCCCCCAGAACGTCTGCCGGCGGGGATCGCTGATGCTCCAGCGCAGCGGCGGCTTGTCAGGATCGCCGGTCAGGTAGTCGCCCGTGAACAGTTCGATGCGGTTCCCATCGGGATCCCGAAGGTAGAGGAAAAGAGCGTTCGAGATGCCGTGCCGCCCGGGGCCGCGTTCAATGGCCGCGTGTGTCCCTGCGCCGGCCAGGATGTCGCATGCCCGTATGACGTTGATCGTCTCCGGCAGCCAGAATGCGGCGTGATGCATGCGGGGGCCCGTGCCGGTCATGAGCGCGATGTCGTGGACGTTGTTCTTCCGGTGCAACCAGGCGGCCCAGAGGCGTGGGGCGGGGTCGTCGGTCTCAGTGTATTCGGAGCACCGAAAGCCCCAGGCCGACGTGTACCAATCGACGACGGGCTGCACGTCGGGCACCTGGCAGTTGAAGTGATCGAGGCGCATCACGTGTGGGCCCCGATACAGGTCGAACCGCTGTAGCAGGCGCTCGGTGAGTTCCATCTCGCAATAGAACTCGACGGGCAGACCACCGGGGTCCTGGACTCGGAGCGCGCGGCCCTGGCCGGGTTCTTGCCCCTTCTCCACCCAACGGACGGGCAGCCTCGCGTCGCGCGCGATCACGTGCAGCCGGCCCAGGTCGTCCTCTGAGGCCACCTTGAACGCCAGGTGCGATACGCCTGGTGTCGCGGCCTTCCGGAGCATCAGGCTATGGTGTTCAGTCTCTTCCAAGCCCCGCAGATACAGGGCCTGCCGGTCAGACGCCGTCTCGACGAAGCCAAGGAGATCGACGTAGAACGCGCGCGCGCGACTCAGGTCGGTCACGCGGAAGACGACGTGGCCTGCGCGCAAGATCGCCGGTGCGCTCATCGCGGGTTTCAAATGCTACTCAGGCGGGGGGGTCGGCCGCCTCACGACGCGGGCGGTCGGCTCCGCTCCACTCTTCATAATAGATCGACACACCGTCGGGTCCCCACTCCTCCGGCGGCGAGGCCGGCGTCTCCAGCGCTGCCAGGCGCCGGTAGCGGCCTGCAAAGAACAGCAGCGGGTTCCACGGTGACGGCCCCTCGCTCAGCTCAAGGATCCGTCCAACGACGATATGATGATCGCCGCCGTCGTAGAGACGGTCGACCTGGCAGCGCACTGCCGCGAGCGCGCCGACCAGGCGAGGTGTGCCGCCCCAGGTTTCGAAGCGGAATTCGGGCTGTGGGCGGTCGCGCCAGCCGCTGGCAAAGTACCGCGACAGCACTTCCTGATCGTCACGCAGAAAATTGACCGCAAACCGCCGGCCAACAATCAAGTGCGGCGCGATCCGCGCGTCGTGGTCGACGCACACCAGCGCGAGCATCGGATCCAGGGAGACCGACGTCACCGAGTTCGCGGTCATCCCCACGACGCCACCGTCCTCGTGCACCGCCACCACGGTCACGCCGGTGGCGAACAACCCCATGGTCCGGCGAACCATCCTGGGATCAGGCCCGTCCGGCATCGGCGGCGACCGCGGCCTCCTCTTCATCAGCGCGCGCGAGGAACGCCCGCACGCGCTCCATGTACGGTGTCCGGTCATACCCGGCGAACATCGCACTCGCCATCCGGACAGGATCGCCAAAGAAGAACCGCTCGTACAGCGCCTGCCGGCTACCGAACGCTGAGGCCGCGAGGTCCCAGGCCAGCCGGAACACACGGATGCGATCCCGGGCGCCGGCCCGCGCGGCCTGGTAGTACTTCTCAATGACAGGCCCCTGTGGGCCTTCGACGTCCGCCTGCAGGGGGATGGCCATCAGACCGCTGGCGCCCAGTTGGTGGATGATCTCCACCATCCGCGGGTACATGCGTGTGTACATGTTGCGCGCGGCATCGAGCGGCGGCCAGGCGGGCGTCATCATCCCCCACCGGTCGACCGACGCATCGGCCTCGGCGGCCCGCAGGAAGGCGCGCATGGTCTCCAGGTACTGGATGACCTCAGCGGCCTTCTCCTGGACATGCTGAAACTGCTCGATCGCGATGGTATCGATGATCAGGCTGATGACGCCGAGCACGAACTCGGTCTTGGCGATGTTCTTGGTGACGACCTGATGAGCCATATGCACGACCGCCCGCGTCTCGGCGAATGCCCGATTGCACCGTTCGACGTCTCGCAGGAGGAAGACCCGCTCCCAGGGCACCAGTACGTCGTCGAAGATCACGACGGCGTCCATCTCCTCGAAGCGGGACCCGAGCGGATGATCCGCCGGGGTCCGGCCGTAGTCGAACGACTCGCGGCAGAGGAAGCGTAGCCCGGGCGTCGCGCACGGCAGGGCAAACGCAAACGCGTAGGGCGCGTCCTCGGCACCGCCGCGCAGTAGGGTCGAGGGAAAGACCATGATCTCGTCGCTGACCGGCAGCGTGGCCAGCATGCGGGCGCCGCGGATGATCAAACCGTCGGAGGCTTCCCGCACGATGCCCGCGGCCAGGTACGGGTCCGCCTGCCTGGCCGGCCCGACCGACCGATTGGACTGCGGGTTGATCAGCGTATGCGTCAAGCAGAGGTCTCCCTCGCGTACGCGCTCGTAGTAGCGGCGGATGTTCTCCCCAAAGCGCGCATCGTTGGCGGCCATGTAGTCGGCGGCCGCGGCGTACGCCATGACCGCGCGATTCAGGTAGTCGGGCGAACGGCCCAGCATCCCGCCGGAATAATCCGCCCACCGCTTCATCATCTTGCGCACTCGCACGAGATCCTCGTGGCTGTGCGGGGTCTGGAACGACAGCCCGACGCGCTCGCCGCTGCTGGGTGAGATGTAGGTCATCTCATCGCGCAGCGCCGGGCTGTGCTGCATGTCGTAGAGCGCGGCGATGCTGCGGACGACGTGCCTAAACGCCGGATGACCGACGGGATCCGTGACCCGTTCGCCGCCGATCCACAGTTCCGGCGGGTGCGCTCGAAGCCCCTCGATGTACTGCGTGCCGGTTCGCGCTCCCATCAGTCAGCACCACCCGTCATGCGTCCGACACCACCGGGTTCTCCAGCGCGCCCACACCCTCTACCTCCACGCGCATGCGGTCGCCGGGATGGACGTGCGAAATGCCTTTCGGTGTCCCGGTCAGGATCACGTCGTCGGGTTCGAGGGTCATAAACTCGCTCGCAAAAGCGATCTGCTCCCACACGTTCACGCTGAGGTCGGCCGTCGTGCCTTCCTGACGCAGTTCGCCGTTGACATAGGCGAAGAGCCGGAGCCGGTGCGGGTCGGCGATCTCTCCCTCCACGACCGCGGGGCCGATCGGGCAAAAGGTGTCCCACCCCTTGGCCTTGACCGGCGGCCGGTAGAAGTTCTTGACGAAGTCGCGCACGGTCACGTCGTTGGCCACCGTGTACCCGCGGACGACGTCGGGCGCCTGCTCGGGCCGCACCCGCCGGCACCGGCGACCGATGACCACGGCGAGCTCAGCCTCGTAGTGAAGGTACTGCACGCCCGTCGGATAGACAACCGGGGCCAGATGACCGATGAGGCTGCTCTGCGGCTTGAAGAAGATCGCGGGATCGGCCGGCGCGTCGATACTGAGTTCGGCCGCGTGATCCCGGTAGGTGAGCGCGAAACCGATGATCTTGGTCGGCGCCACCGGCGGCAGCCAGGTCACGGCGCCGGAGGCGTGCGAGTGGCCATGCTCGTCGATCAGCGTCGTGCCGTCGAGCCGGCCGCGGTGCACGCGGCCGTCGGCAATGAAGCGCACGTATCTCATCGGCCCGCCGCCGCACCTTGCAGCAACCCGTAGGAGGCCATGACCTCGCGGAGCTTCGCTTCGTTCTCGGGCCGCAGTGGCGTGTGCGGCGGCCGGACGTCGGCCGAGCACTTTCCCATGAGCCCCAAAGCGGTCTTGACCGGTACCGGGTTCGTTTCGATAAAGAGGGCATCATTCATCGGCAGCAGGTGGTAGTGCAGGTCGCGGGCCTCGTCCCATTTGCCGGCGGCAGCCAGGTCGTAGAGCCGGGCCACCTCGCGGGGCATCACGTTACCCGTGGCGCTGACGTGCCCCGCACCGCCGAGGGCGAGGATCGGGAAGCAGAGCAACTCGATCCCCGAATACACCAAAAACTGCCGGCCGCAGCGGTGCATGACGCGGCACACGTGCTCCAGATCCTTGTTGGATTCCTTGATGCCAACAATGTTGCGGCAGTCACGCGCCAGGCGGGCGGTCGTCTCGACATCGAGGTTAACGCCGGTGCGGCCTGGGATATTGTACAGGATGATGGGCATGTCGACCGCCTCGGCCACGGCCCGGAAGAACTGGTAGAGGCCTTCCTGCCCCGGCCGGGTGTAGTACGGCACCACCACCAGGGCGGCGTCGGCACCGGCCCTCTTCGCAAAGCGGGTCAGCCGCAGCGTGTCTTCGAAGTTGACCGAACCCGAGCCGGCCAGGACCGGCACGCGCCCGCGTGCGGCGCGTACCGCCACCTCGATCACCTGCTCACGCTCTTCGATCGACAGGGCGGCAGGTTCACCCGTGGTGCCGGTCACACCGATGCCGTGGCTGCCGCTGTCGATCTGCCACTCGATCAGATCGGCGAGCGTCCGGTTATCGACGCGGCCGTCCCGAAACGGCGTGATCAGCGGGACCAGCGATCCTGTCAGGTTCACGGCTTCCTCCCTCGCTCCAAACGGTACGTATCTAGGGTAAGCAACTTGCGCTCGCAGGCGGCCCGTTCCTGCCGTCTCGGCTACCCCGTGGTTGGGGGGATTGCACGTCCAACTGCAGAAGTTCACTCCCGGTGCTATGCCAGCGTCGGGGGGAGCATGCGATGGGCGCACGGCAGATGATGTTGGTATTCGTCATGGCGGCGCTCACCGCCGCGGCCGTCGCGCCGTCTACCGAGGCGCAACCAGGCCAACGCACCTTTGTCCGGGCGATCGTCGGGCAGCTGCCCCAACCGCCGATCAATCCGCTCGTCCTGCCGTCGATCCCGCGCGCGAACCTGCTCCTCTTTGAAAGCCTCATCAGCTACACAGCCGATCTTCGGCCGCGCGGGCAGCTGGCCGAACGGTGGGACGTCTCGGACGACGGGCTGACGTACACGTTCTACCTGCGCCGGGGCGTGAAGTGGCACGATGGCCGGCCCTTCACCGCCGACGACGTCGTATTTACGGCCCAGGCTGCCCTCGATGAGCGCAACCTGTCGAAAATGCGACCCTACTACCGCTTGCGCGGGCAATCTGTGCGCGTGGAGAAGATCGACGAGGGCACGGTGCGTTTCACCCTGCCCTCGCCGGCGGCCGAGTTTTTGTTTAACCTCTCACAATGGAATGTGATCGTGCCCAAGCACCGCCTGGACGGCGTGGATCTCAATTCGACCGATTTCAACACACGCCCGATCGGGACGGGACCGTTCCGGTTCGTCCAACTGCGCGAGAACCAGTCCATCCGGCTGGCCGCGAACCCATCTTTTCACTTCGGCCGGCCCAAGATCGATATCTGGATCGACAGGGGATTCGATGATCAGCTGGCGGCCCTGGCGGCGCTCGCCAATGGCGACGTCGACGTGGCGCCGCTCGACTCGCGGTTCGCCGTCGATATTGCACGCCGGTTTCCCCACCTCAAGCTGTACGGCTTCAATCCCGGGTGGATCTACGCGTTCAACATGAACCTCAAAGCGAGCTTCTTCGGCGATGTCCGCGTCCGCCAGGCCCTGTCGTATGCGATTGACCGCGATGCCCTGGTGAGAACCGCGGCCGGCGATGCGCCCGTCGCCTGGTCGCTGATCGGCCCGCCGACGTCGTGGGCGTACAACCCGAACGTACCCCGGTACCCGAAGGACGTCGAGAAAGCCAGACAGCTGCTCCGTGAGGCCGGATTTCGCCCGGGGCCCGGCGGTGTCATCCAGAAAGACGGCACGCCGTTCCGGTTTACGGTTTTGATCGAAGAGAACCCGACGGACGCCGACTCCGAGGCACTGGCCGCCGGGCTGATCCTGGCGTTTCGGGGCATCGGCGTCGACATGCGGGTGGAGCGCCTCGACAAACGCTCGTTGGAACGGACCGTGTTCCTGGGCAGAGAGTTCGATGCCTACCTCTGGTACAACGGCTACAACTTCGACCCCGACCCCGGTTTCTACTGGCATTCGAGGAACTCCGCGAACAATTATGACGACCCCGGGCTCGACCGCCTCATCGACCAGGCCAATGCGGCGGTCCGCCTCGATGTGCGCAAGCAGCTGCTCGACACCATCGCCATGAAGATCGCCAAGGAAGCGGCATTCATTCCCCTCTACTACTTCACGCGATACGTCGCGGCGCGTGACACGGTAACGTTCCCGTCCCCATCGGGAGCGGACTTCAGCAACATGGGCGTCCTATACGACGTGCACACGATCGAGAAGACCCGATAGTCATCAGCTTCAACTTCATCGGGGACGGCCTGCGGGACGCGTTGGATCCCCGCTCCGACCGGCGGATTTGAGCAATAGTGGCATGGCTCGCGACCACGATCGACCAGGAGGACCAATGCTGAAACCGGCCGACCTCGAGCGCGCACACGCCCTGCACGCGCGGGCGATCGTCATCGATGCCACCTGCCCTCTGGCACGAGACCCGGAACACCTGCAGCGCTGGATCGACGGCGGCGTAACGGCGGTCGCCCCCTCGCTGGCCTCGACCGACGACAGCCGCGCGGCGATCCGGACGATCGGCAGGTGGCTGCGCCTGATCGAGCGCCGGGGCGACGCGCTGCGCCTGGTGACCCGCGCCGACGACATCCTCGCCGCGAAGCGCGAGCGCCGGCTGGGAATCATCTTCCACTTCCAGGGGGCCGACCCGGTCGAGGATCAGATCGATCTGCTCTCGGTTTACCATCGGCTCGGTGTGCGCATCATCCAGTTGACGTACAACCGCAAGAACCGGGTGGGCGACGGTTGCGAGGAGCGCACCGACGCCGGTCTCAGCAAGTTCGGCGTGGCGCTCGTCCGCGAGATGAACCGTCTGGGCATCCTGGTAGATGGCTCGCATACGGGCGTGCGGACGACGCTGGATGCGATGGAAGTGTCCTCGGCCCCCGTGGTGTTCAGCCACGCGAACGCCCGCGCCGTGCACCCGTCCGCCCGCAACCTCACCGACGAGCAGATCCGGGCCGTGGCCCGCACCGGTGGCGTGATCGGTGCCGTCGGGTACCCGGCCTTTGTTTCGGCAGATCCTCGGCCCACGATCGACCAACTCGTTGCGCACATCGACTACGTCGCGCGGTTGGTCGGGCCGCAGCACGTGGGGTTGGGGATCGATTACTTTCTCGGCATGGCCGGGATCGCCACCAATACGCAGGCGCAGGCGATGTACCGTGACCTCCTCGACTCAGGGATCTGGGAGCCGGCGAACTATCCGCCGCCGCCCTGGTACTATCCGGCGGGGATGGAGACTCCCGAGGGGTTCCCTCGGCTCACCGATGCCCTCGTCGCACACGGATATGCCGACGCGGAGATCGAGGGGGTCCTAGGAGGCAACTTCCTCCGCGTCTTCCGGCAGGTGTGGGGAAAGGACGGATTCGATGTTTGATCTGGTGATCACGGGGGGCACCGTCGTGGACGGCACGCGGCAGCCCCGCCGCAGGGCCGACGTGGGGATCGAACGCGGGCGGATCCGGATCCTGCCCCCTGCGACCCCTGTGGCGGCGAGAAATCTGCTGGACGCCACCGGTCTGATTGTGGCTCCCGGCTTTATCGATATGCACTCCCATTCGGACTGGTGCATCCTCTACGACCCGCAGGCCGAGGCGCGGCTCACCCAGGGGGTCACCACGGAAGTCATGGGCAAGTGCGGTTACTCGGCCGCGCCGCTGGGCGATCCCTGGCTGACGTGGTGGTGGACGCCGCAGGATGTGCCTAACGATGTGGGCATCCCGCGCGGGTTCGGCGGCGCCATGCATCTGGACCGGGCCAGGGAGATGCTGCGGCGCTTCGGGATCGACGCGGACTGGCCCTCGTACCGGGCGTATCTGGAACGTGTCGAGGCGGCGCGCCCAGGTGTGAACGTGGTGCCCGGCGTCGGGCACAACACGATCCGGACGGCGGTCATGGGCCTCGACGACCGCCCACCCACCCCCGATGAGCTCGGGCGGATGGGATCGCTGGTGCGCGAGGCGATGGAGGCCGGCGCGTTTGCGTTGTCGACCGGCCTCGTGTACACGCCGGGGCAGTTTGCTTCAACCGACGAGATCGAGGCGCTCTGCCGCATCGTGGCGGAGTACGGCGGCCACTACTACACCCACATCCGCAGCGAGGCCGACCGGCTGCTCGACGCCGTCGACGAGGCTATCGGCATCGCGCACCGCACGGGCGCGCGCCTGGAGATCGCGCACTTGAAGGCGCTCGGCGTGCGGAACTGGGGGAAACTGGGCGACGCGCTCCGCACAATCGAGGCGGCGTGGACGCGCGGGATCCCAGTCGGGGTGGACGCCTATCCCTACACCGTCGCAGGCATCACGCAGAGCCGGCTCAGGGGGCTGCTGCCCCCGTCACTCGCGTCGCTGTCTCCCGAGGACGCCTTTGCGGCGCTCGATGCCGACGACGCGAGGGCAAGGGCGGCGGACGAACTCGCAGCGGTCTTCGCGGCCGACGGCGATGGGACCGACCGCACGTGGATTCGCCTCGCCGGCGGCCCGGGACGGATCGTGCTGACACGATCCGAAGCCCCCGCGCACGCCGGGTTCATCGGTATGACCTTCGAAGAGTTGGCCGGCGTCCGCGGCGTCTCCCCGGCCCAGGCGATGGTGGACATCGCCTGGGAGGCGCGCGGCCGCGGATCGGTCGTCTTCCACGTGATGAGCGAGGACGACGTGGAAGAGGCGGTCCGGTCGCGGTTCGTTGGGGTTGGATCGGACGGGCATGTGGGTCTACGCCAGGCCCTCCCGGGCTGGGCACTCCCGCACCCGCGCAACTATGGTACCTTCCCAAGGATCATCGCCAAGTACGCGCGCGACCGCGGCGTGCTCACGCTCGAAGACGCGGTGTGGAAGATGACGGGGCTCAACGCCGAGCGGATGGGTCTGCGCAACCGGGGCCATCTGGCCGATGGGGCCTGGGCCGATGTGGTGATCTTCGACCTGGAGACGATCGATGATCGCGCGGTCTACGAACGCCCGTGGGCGACAACGGCCGGCATCCGCTGGGTCCTGGTCAACGGCGAGATCGCTGTGGACCACGGCCGCCTGACCGGGGATCGAGCGGGGCAGGTCCTCCGCCGCGGCTGACCGCCCGTCTCATGAGGGCAGCCGCGCGATCAGATGCGCCGCATCGGTCAGATGCGCGGCATCGGTCAGATGCGCGGCATCGGCGAGCCGGCCAGCCGGATCGCCGTCACCGTGCCGTCGGCACCGCGCTCGTGCACGGCGAGTTCCTCACCCACATAGCGCCCACCACCGATAATAAACCGGTCGACCCCGGCCGGCGCGAGACGCACGGTCACCCCGCCGTCGAACTCCGTGACCAGGCGCAAACCGTCGGGATGATACTCGATGCGGACCTGGTACCAGTGGTGCATGCTGTACTGCCCTAAGAGCGCTCGATGCGCTTCTGGGGCGGGTTCCACCCCAACCTGCGGGGCTTCGGCCGGGCCGACGGCGTCGACCGTTTCGGTGAGCATCTGTGCCGCGAGCACGATGACACCGGCAGCGGCGCCGCGGTTGGCGAAGAGGGCGACCCCGACGCGGTCGGGCAGCGAGATTTCCATCTGGCACCGGTTGCCGAGGTAGGCGCCACCGTGACCCGCGTAGACGCGGTTCCCGTGCCGGGCCAGACGCCATCCCAGACCATAGCCGGTCTGCCACCCCGGCACCTCTGGATCCATCAGGTGGAGCCGGTGCATCTCGTCCCGCGTGGCGCGGGGCACCAGCGCCTCGTTCGACCACTGCAGCCGCGCGAGCCGCAGGACATCTGATGGCGTCGAGGCCAGCATGCCGCAGGCGCTGAACGCCTTGAGATCCTGGTGGGCGGTCGCTTCGAACCGCCGTTGATAGGGTGGCATCGCGTGGCCTCGCGCGAAGCGGTCACGGTGCTCGGGACCCAGATCGAACACTGTGTCGTGCATGTCCAGTGGTCGCAGCAGGCGCTCGTTCACAAACGCCTCGTAGGGCGTGCCCGACGCGTGCTCGATCACCAGCCCCAACATCGAGTACGCCGCGTTCGAATACTTGAGGTGCACCATCGGCGGGGCGACGAGCCGGTAGGCGCGGATCTGCTCCCGAAACGCCGACCGGTCGGGGAACCTCCCGGATCCCCAGACATCCTCACCCCCGTTGCTCATGATGCCCGCCCCGTGGCACAGCACGTGGCGCAGCGTGACCCGATCACCGCCCGATGGTGTGAACTCCGGGATGTAGGTCCGCACCGGCGCATCCAGGTCGAGCTTTCCTTCGTCGCGCAACAGCAAGATCGCCTGGGCCGTAAACAGTTTGGTGATCGACCCGATACGGTGCAGGTGGCGAGGGGTGAGGGTGGTGTCTGGGTCATATCCCGCACATCCGGTCGCGTACGTCCACACGACGCGATCGTCGAGCGTGATCGCGGCGTTGAGGCCGGGACTCGGCAGGCCTGAGAGCGCCCGGTCAAGCCGGCGCTCGAAGCGGCCCAGGACGGCGGCATCCGGCGTACGTGCGGAGCGCGAGCCGTTCATGACTCCGCCGGCCGCCTAGCGCCAATCTCGTCCAACCGGGCCTGCAGGACCGTGCGAGAGAGGACCACCTGCACAGTGGTCCCTTCCCCGATAGCCACCAGGCCGTTGTGTGCCGACACTGCGCAGACAATCTGGTTCCCTTCGATGCGCACCAGCCGCGCGCGGGCGGTCACGATCGCACCGACCGGCGTGGGCGCCAGGTGCGTCACGCTGACGCTGTAGCCCACTGCCTCCTCGTGGGGTTCAAGGTAGGGCAGGATGACCTTGCGCGAGGCCAGCTCCACGTGCCGGACCATTGACCAGGTCGAGTACACCGGGTGCACGAGACCCAGGTCCTCGAAGCGGGCCACCATGTCCTCGGTCACCCTGATCACGACCTCGGATTCGACGCCCGGCGCCAACCCCTCACGCATCAGCGTCAGGCGAGTGTCCGCTCGTCGCGCACGCGGCGCAGCTTGCCGCCCTCGCTGCGCGGCAGGCTGCCTGGGGCAACCAGCGTCACCTGCGCCGTGAGGCCGAGTGCCGACCGCAGGCGATTCGCGCACTGCTCCGCGAGAGCCGCGGTGCGCGGATGGCCGTCGAGGCCCGGGCCGATCTCGCGGGCAAGGGCGTCGGTCAACTCGATGCGAACCTCCAATTCGTCGAGCGTGCGCGGGCGCGTGACGACGAGCTGGTAGTGGGGCGTGACGTCGGAGATGCCCAGCAGCGCCGCCTCGACCTGGGCCGGGTAGACGTTGACGCCGCGGATGATCAGCATGTCGTCGGTGCGGCCCAGCACCGCGCTCATCCGGACGTGCGTGCGGCCGCATCGGCAGAGCTGGTCGTTCAGCGACGCGACGTCGCCGGTCCGGTAGCGGATGATCGGGATCGCCTCTTTGGTCAGGGTCGTGAGCACGAGTTCGCCGACCTGCCCCGGAGGCAGCGGCACGCCTGTCTGCGCGTCGACCACTTCCGGCAGAAAGTGATCCTCGAAAATGTGACTGCCATCCTTGGCCTCGAGGCACTCGATGCTGACCCCGGGGCCGATGATTTCGCTAAGGCCGTAGATGTTCACCGCGTCGATCCCCAGCCGGGCCTCGATCTGCCGGCGCATCGCCGCGGTCCAGGGTTCCGCGCCGAGCACCCCGCACCGCAGCGTGAGGCTGCCTGGCCGGATGCCCCGCGCGTCCAGCGCTTCCGCCAGCGTGAGCGCGTATGACGGCGTGCACGCGATCACGCGCACGCCAAGATCTTGCAGCAACATGATCTGCCGCTCGGTGTTACCGCCCGAGACCGGCACCACGGTCATCCCCATCAACTCGCCGCCGTAGTGCATGCCGAGCCCGCCGGTAAAGAGCCCGTAGCCATAGGCGTTTTGAAACACGTCGCCCGGCCGGGCGCCGCCGGCGGCCAGACACCGCGCGCACACTTCGGCCCACGTCGCGATGTCGGCCCGGGTGTAGCCGACGATGGTGGGCTTACCCGTCGTCCCGGAACTGGCGTGGATGCGCACGACGTCCTCGCGGGGCGACGCGAACAACCCGAAGGGATACTGATCGCGGAAGTCGGTCTTGAACGTGAAGGGCAGTCGGGCGAGATCACCCAGGCTGTGGATATCGCCGGGCCGGACGCCGGCTTCATCGAACCGCCGCCGAGACAGGGGTACGCGCGCATAGACACGTGAGGTGACATCGCGCAGGCGCTGGAGTTGAAGGCGCTCCAGATTGGCGCGCGGCATCGTCTCCATTGCCGGGTTCCAGATCACGATCCACGCTCCGCCGGTCGCCGGTGCACGACTCCCTGACACGTCGCGATGGTCCGGCCCGTCTCATCCGTCACCGTCATGGCGTAGAATCCCGCACGGCGGCCCAGCCGGTCCTCGCGAGCTTCGGCGACCAGGGCACGACCTGCCCGGGCGGCATCAAAGAACTGGATGGACATCATCAGGGCCACCGCGGGATCGCCATGCGCATTTGACGCGGCGGCAAACGCGGCGTCCGCCAGGGCAAAGATCACGCCCCCGTGGACCATGCCGTGGAAGTTCACCATCGACGGCTCCGGCACGAGGCGCATGCGGCTGTATCCGGGCCGCAGAGCCAGCGTCTCGATCCCGAGTGACTCCGCGTAGGGATCGGCGGCGATGCGGGCGCGCAGGTCCCGGGTGAGACGGGGACGGGCCACGAGACGGAGATTCTCCCGGCGGGGGTGCTCCTCCTGGAAACGAGGCGACTCTGCAGGCGCTCGCCTACTTGGGCCGCGTGCTTGTGGAGTTCACCAGGAATATCTGCCCCGGTTTCGGATCGAACGGCGCCACCTCGCGGCGCATGCGGCGGGACTGGATGGCCTTCACAAACGCCGGACCCTGCCGCTCGGCCGGGTAGGTCGAGTTGTGATGCTGTGGGAACACCGAGTGCAGGTTCGCGTTGTCGGTCATCAGGAACTCGGTGGCAATTGCCGCCTCTTCGGGATACATACCGGATCCGATCCCCAAGAGTGCCACGTGCGGCTTGTAGAGGCGCCCGTACAACTGCATGTCCATGGTCAGGGCGCTGCTCATCGAATGATAAATGCTCACCCCGTTCTCCATGGTGACGATGAAGCCGAGCGCTACCCCGCCGTAGACGGCAGGACCCGGTCCGACAGCAGCGCCCGACCCGTGGACCGCGTTGACCACCTGGATCTTGATGCCCTCGACCTCGAACCGGCTGCCGGGCTGCGCGCGCAGGAGTTTGGTCGGATCGACGCCGCGTGAGACCATCCAGTTCGCCAGTTCGTGCGTCGTGACGATCGGAGCACCGGTCTTCCGGTGGACCTCGATCGCGTTCCCTAAGTCATCGCCGTGCCCGCCTGGGACGAGGATGACGGTCGCGACGTCGATGTTGTCCAGCGTCAGGGGCGACTCGCGGTTACCCCCTCCGGTCTGCGCGTCGCGCAGCCACGGGCTGAAAAGGATGACTTTCCCCTTCGGCGATGTCAACCGATAGTTCATCCAGCTCATCCATTCCAGTTGTGCCGGTGAGTCAGGGGTCTGCGCCTGTGCGACAGACGTCCCGAGCGTCTGCACCCACCGCGAAGCGCTACTGGGCGCGTCTGGACGCACCACGGAGACGACGAGCAAGACGGTGGCGGCGACGGCCCAGATGTAGATCGCGTGCGATCGATTCATGGTTGCCCTCCTCCAGTAAATGTGTCTGCGTAGTTATCCCACACAACCGCAATTCCTCTTCCCCTGATTCCAGGCGTTACAGATTCGTTACTCGTGAGTTACGGCAGGGCGGGATTCGTGAAGCGGAGAAGACCGCGATATGCCTCGTCGCGTCCCTCGCGCATGGCTCTTCGACATGGATGGCGTGCTCTATCGGGGCCATCGACCGCTGCCCGGCGCGCGTGGGCTGATCGACGCGCTGCAGCGGGCCGGGACGCCGTTCGCCCTTGTGACGAACAACAGCACGCGGTCCCCCTCCCAGTACGTGCGGCACCTCGCCGCGATGGGCATGCGCGTCCCGGCCGACCGGATCGTCACGTCGTCGGTCGGCACGGGCGTTTATCTGCAGACGGTGCTGCGCCCCCGTTCTCGCGTGCTCGTGGTCGGCGAGCCGGCGCTGCGCCGGGCGATCCTGCGCGCGGGGTTCGTGCCGGCATGGGAAGACGTAACCGCGGTGGTTGTCGGACTCGACCGGCGAGTGACCTACCAGAAGCTCGCCCTGGCGCTGACCGCGCTCGTCGGGGGCGCGGCCTTCGTGGCCACGAATCCCGACCCCATGCTACCGACGGAGAGCGGGGTCCTGCCGGGCGCCGGATCGATCGTCGCGGCGCTCCGGTACGCGTCCGGCAGGGATCCCGTCGTGATCGGGAAGCCCGATCCGCGCCTGCTGATCGAGGCGATGAAGCGCACCGGCACGCGGCCTAAGGACACGGTTATGGTTGGGGACCAGCGGTCCACGGACATCGCGGCCGGCCGCGCGGCGGGCACGTTCACGGTCCTGGTCATGACCGGTGTGGAGAAAAACCGGCGGGCGCGCGCCGGAGACCCCGAAGCCGACCTGACGGTGCAGACCCTCGTCCAACTGCGCCGCCAGATGGTCGCGTCCCGCTAGCGGCGCCCCAGCCCGCTGATCCGTAGCGGCCTGATCACGATGGTCACGCGATCTTCGGGCCTGGCCCCGGAAGGATAGCGGTACGGCTTGCCCGTGTACCGCACCGAGAGCCGGTCGATGTCACGCGCGCCGTTCTGTTGATCGAACTGCACGGTCCGTCCCTGGATCTGGACCCAGCTGTAAACGTTCACCGGATCGACAACGGTCAGCGTCGCGTAGGGATTCGCTTCGAGGTTCTGCAGTTTGACTCGGCCCCTGCTCGTGTTCACGAGGATGTGATCGTCTTCGAGCAGATACCAGATCGGTGTGGCCTGGGGACGCCCCCTTGGCGATATCGTGGCCAGCACGGCTACGTACGGTTTGCTCAGGAATTCGCGTGTTGTCTGATCGAGTAGCACGGGGATGTCCGGCACCTCCAAAGACACCATTCGATAGGATAACGCCAGGATCGCCGGCGTTTCTTCCCCGCACCCTCGGTCGATCGCTGCAGGAGACCCCATCGGATCGCCGAACCCCGTTGTGCATGCCGCGCACACAACCCTCAGCCACCAGACCCGAGACGCGCCCCGCAGCGACCCGCGCGGCCGTCATGGGTCTCGGCGTGCACGTACCGGCCCGCATCCTGACCAACCGCGACCTTGAGGCCATCGTCGAAACGACGGACGCCTGGATCATGGAACGTACGGGTATCCGCACGCGCCATATGGCCGGGCCGCATGAAGCCGCGTCAGACCTTGCCGTGCCGGCGTCGCTGGAGGCGCTCCGCGACGCGGGTCTGGCCGCTCAGGACTTGGACCTCATCATTTGCGCCACGACGACTCCGGATATGATCTTCCCGGCGACCGCATGCCTGGTGCAGGATCGTATCGGCGCAACCCATGCCGGTGCGTTCGACTTGCTCGCCGCGTGCTCGTCGTTCGTGTACGGCGTCATCTCCGCCGCGCAGGCTATCGAATCAGGTCTGGCCCGCCATGTCCTGGTGGTCGGCGCCGAAGTGCTGACGAAACTCGTCGACTGGAAGGATCGCTCGACCTGTGTGCTGATCGGCGACGGCGCCGGCGCCGTGGTCATGGGGCCGGCGCAGCATGGCGGCATGCGTTCATCGGTGGTCGGCGCCGACGGCTCCGCGGGCGACCTACTCAAGTTGCCGGCCGGCGGCAGTCGCATCCCCATGACCCAGGCCGCGATCGACCAGGGCCTGCACCGGGCCCGCATGGATGGGCAGGCCGTGTTCAAGCTGGCCGTGCGGGTCGTGCCCGAGGCCATTCGCCAGGCGGTCCTGCGGGCGGGGTTGACCCTCGACGACATCACGTGTATCGTGCCGCACCAGGCCAACCGCCGGATCCTCGAGGCGATCGCCCGAGCCATGAACCTGCCGTTCGACCGCTTCGTGACCACGATCGAGACCTACGGAAACACGTCTGCGGCATCGATTCCCATCTCGATCTGGGAGGCGCGGCGCGCCGGCCGCATCCAGGACGGTGACCACATCGTGCTGGCCGCGTTCGGCGGGGGGTTTACCTGGGCGGCCTGCGTCCTCACCTGGGGACGCTGAGCCCACGATCCCGCCCCCCGCGTCGGCACACGAGGATGCTTTAAGGGATCTTGTAACTCACCAGCTCGGTCCAGCCCGAGATCTTCCGCTCGCCCCGGTGACCGTTCCGCTCGTTGCGAATGGTCCCGGCACCCGGCGCGTACCACGTGTAGGCTTTGATGTCCAGATCCTCGCCGGTCGTGATCGTCTCTATTTTCCACGCCTGGAACTGACCCGCGCCGACCTTGAGCGTTTCTTCGCCGATCCACTTCGACGTGATCTTGAGATCGACGCCAGGGTCCTCCGGCGACCAGCTCCAGGTCTGACCGGCCTTGGGGGGCAGCTTGAGGAGCGTCCGCGGCGGCTTCAGGGTTTGCGGCTCCCCGCGCTGGCTCGTTGTCTCGATCAGCACGACCTCAGTCGCCGTCGCCAGGTAGCAGTTGCGCTCGACCCGCTCGCGCCCCTGGAAGGTGAACTTCCGTTCGATGACAACGCACCGTACGGTGCCGATCGTTTTGGGACCGGTGACTTTCGAGGTCGATAGGCTGTTGTCGTCGTTTTTCCGCGTCCACTCCGCATTGAGCACCAGGGGGAACAGCGACGGTACGGCGGGCCCCGCGGTGACGGGCCCGGCTGCGGGCCAGGCCAACGCCAGCGCCAGCACAATCAGACTCGCCCGAAAAATCCAAGACATGGTTGCCTCCTCGACAGGTGATCGTACCGACATCTATCGGCTAGATGGATTCGATAGCCGGATACCGGCCCCTGCCGCGCCCGGCGCTATTTTGCTGCCGCCGGCGCCACCACCGCGAGCACGTGGTTATTCAGGTACCGGCGCGCGACACGATGGACGTCTGCGGGCGTGACCCGGGAGACAAGATCGGGGAATTGCTGATCGTACTCGAATCCCACGCCGAGCACCTCGTACCAGCCCAGATAGAATGCCTGGGCCTCGAGATCCTCGTGGGCGAGCACGTAACGGCCGATGATCCCCCTGCGGGCCTTCTCGATTTCGTCGGGCGGCGGTGGGTCGGTACGCAACCGTTCGATCTCCCGGAACATTTCGGTGACGACCGCCGACAGGACGGGCGGGGCGGTTCCGGCCGAGAGCCGGATGTACCCGGGGCCGGCCCGAAGAGGAAGCGCCGATCCGACTTGGTAGGCCATGCCTCGCTTCTCGCGGATCTCGACGAATAGGCGCGACGACTGTCCTTCGCCCAAGATCGCGTTGAGCACCCGGAGCGCCGGGAAGTCACGGTGGCCGGCCGGCACGGTCAGATAGCCGAGCGCGATCCAGGCGGCGGATACCTCACGGGTCTGACGAATCTCCCGCGGCGCTGACGGCGCCGGTGCCAGCGCACGCTCCACGGCGCGCAGCCAGCCGGTTCGACGGGGCGGGGGATCGGCTCGAAGCCGCGCAAAAGCGCGACGGACCTTGTCAAGCGCCACCTCTTGGGACAGGTTGCCGGCGACGACGAGCACGATGTTGGGCGCCGTAAAATACGCGCGGTAGAACCCTACAAGATCGTCCCGCGTCAACGTGCGCACCGACTCCGGGGTGCCGAAGATGGGTTGTGCGTATGGATGGTACGAGTACAGCGCCGCGTTGAAGAGGTCGACAGCCTCCTGAAGCGGCTGGTCGCTGCTCTGCCCGATGCGCGACAGGCTGACCCGCCGTTGCGTCTCCACCTCTTGCGGATCGAACCGGGCGTCCGTCAGCAGATCCGCCAACAGGTCCATGCCCGCGTCAACGTGCCGGCTGGTGGTAATCGTATGCAGCACCGTGAAGTCGGCAGCCGTCCCGCCGCCCAGTTGTCCGCCGATCGATTCGATCGCCTGGGCGATCTCGGGTCCGCTCCGGCGCTGCGTGCCCCGGAGCATCATCGCGCGCACAAAGAACGTAATACCGGTCTGGGGTGGCTCCTCCACCCGGGATCCGGCGCGTACGATGGCCTCCGTGACGACCAGGTCGCTGGCGGGGTTCTCCTTGATAATGACGGTCAGGCCGTTCTCGAGCACGTGCCGCGTCACGGCCTGGCGCGACGAGACCCTGGGGGCGAGCGGTGCGGCCACAAGACCCGCGATCACGATGAGCATGAAGAACCGCCGCATGCGCTAGCGGCTCCTGGGCCGGATGACGGCCACCGCGTAGCGCTGGGGGTCGAAGATGCGCCGCGCCACGCGCTGCACGTCATCACGCCCTACCCGCCGGACCCGCTCGGTGTAGGACTGGGCGAACTCCAGGTCGGCAATGGTGGCGGCCAGGCCGAGGTCGTACGCCCGACCGCGCGTTGTGTGGCCTTCGTACACGTGCTCACCTTCCAGCAGGTTCTTCGCCCGGGCCAGGTCCATGTCGGTGACCCCCTGATCGCGAACGGCCGCCAATTCGGCCACGATGGCCGCTTCGGCGCGCTCGATTTGCGCCGGATCGGTTACCGCCTGGACCACAAAGAGCCCGGGATCCTCCTGCGTTGAGAAGAAGGCGCTGACCGATTGCGCGAGCTGCGCGCGGTCCACGATCTGCTGGCGAAGCCTCGCGCCGAGACCCCGACCCAGTATATACATCAACACGTCGGCGGCATAGACGTCAGGATCCCGCACGGAGGGGGCCTGGAATCCTAGGGCCAGGTAGGCGACCCGGACGTCCTGCTCGACGACCGAGCGCCGAGCCTCGGTCATCGGGGGCTCGGCCGGGCGTGGCGGCCGGGCGGGCGCCGGCCGGCGGAAGTCCGCGTAGGCACGGGCGACCCGGGTCACGGCGTCGCGGGAGGGGAGGTTGCCCACAACAACGATCGTGATATTCGCGGGCACATAGTGCGTCCGATAGAAGTTCAGGAGGACCTCGCGCGGCATGCGCTCGATGCCGGCGCGGGGTCCCAGCACGGAGCGCCGATACGGGTGAGTCACGTAGGCCGCCTCGCGCAGCAGCTCGTACGCGCGCGTCCCCGGAAAGTTGTCGCGCCGGTTGATCTCTTCGAGGACCACCCTTCGCTCGCGGTCCACCTCACCGCTGTCGATCGTAGAATTCATGATCGCATCAGACTGCAGGTCGAGGATCTGGTCAAAGTAGCGGCCGGCGCCCACGACATAGTAGTACGTGAAGTCGACCGACGTCGCGGCGTTCAGGACGCCGCCCAGGGTTTCCACGTCCCGGTCCATGACGCCGGTCTTGCGCTTCGCCGTCCCCTTGAAGAGCATGTGCTCGAGGAAGTGCGCCGCGCCGTTGGTCTCGTCGTCCTCATCCTTGGCCCCCACGTGCACCCACGCGTGCAGAGCGACGAGATCGGTTGCCGTGTTCTCTTCGGCGATGATCGTCAGGCCGCTATCGAGCCGCTGCCGCAGCAGCCGGGAGGCGGGCGCCGCGGCGGTGAGGCCCGGCGGGGCCAGCCATGGCACCAGAGATGCAAGCACGACGGCGGTGGCAAAAGCCATGCGGGTGGTCGTCCTCATGCGGGGGGCATCACCATCTCCGAGGTAATGGCTTTCGCCCCGGAAGGAGGATTCTCCCTTCCTCTGGCAAAGCACGGTACCTCGCAGGTCGTGGCGAACGGCCGTCAGGCGGCATCATAGGACGGCAACCGATGAAAGAGGTGGGGTAGGGCATGCCGATGGGAACTGTGAAGTGGTTTAGCGCTGAAAAGGGCTACGGCTTCATTACCCCTGACGAAGGCGGCAAGGATGTCTTCGCCCACTACTCCGCGATTCAGTCAGAAGGCTACCGGTCCCTCAACGAGGGACAGAAGGTCGAATACGAGGTCGTGCAGGGCCAAAAGGGTCCGCAGGCCGCGAACGTGAAACCGCTGGGTTAGAAACGATGCAAGATGCCGCCTGGTCCGGGGAGGCCACAGGCCTCCCCGGTGCTTTACTCGCGCATCACACTCACTCGTCGTGGCTCGCGGGATGCTCGCGGAGCCGCTGCACCACAACCTCCAGCATCTGCACCGCCAGATCCGGATTCTGCTTGAGCAGGGCCCGGAAGTCCCACCGCACGAGCTGCAGACAGCTGGTCCGCTCCTTGGCGGTGACGCTCGCCGAACGCGGCCGCTCCTCCATCAGCGCCATCTCGCCGAAGAACTCGCCGGGGCCGAGTTCGCGGATCGCGTGATTGCTGTGCGAGACCACCACACGCCCCTGCGTGATGAGAAAGAAACCGAGGCCGGGATCGCCCTCCTTCACAATGATCGCCCCAGGCTCATACGCTCGCTCCTTGAGCGATCGGGCGATATGCTCCAGCTCTTTGGCGGGAAGCTTGCTGAAGATCGGCACCTTCTTCAAACCAGCGACGTGGGCGGCCATGTCAGGCATTTCGGTCCTCCTCGCGGCGGCGGGCAGATGAGAGTAATGTTCGGCGCGCGTGCCGGAATAGCCTCCCGGGATGCGGCCGTTAGGGTGGTCGTGCGACTCGAACAACTCCTCGCCGAGATCGATCTGCGCCACCCCGGGGTCGTGCCGCCGCCCTCGGAGACCGAAGCCATGGATGCCTACTCCCAGGCGGTCGTGGGAGCCGTCGAGCGGGTCGGCCCGGCCGTCGTCAGCGTCGGTCTGGCCAGGCCTGCGCCCGAGCGCCTGCAGCGCCGGGGCATGCCCGAACTCCGCGGCGCCGGCAGCGGCGTCATCATCGCTCCCGACGGATACATCCTGACCAACAGCCACGTCGTCAGGAGTGCCGCCCGGATCGACGTACACCTCCAGGACGGCCGGGAGTTTCAGGCCCACGTCGTCGGCGACGACCCACACAGCGACCTCGCCGTCATCCGGGTGCCGGACGGCGGGCTGCCCTCAGCCGAACTCGGCGATTCGTCCCGCCTGCGCGTCGGGCAATTGGTCATCGCGATCGGCAACCCGCTGGGATTTCAGGCGACAGTGACGGCAGGCGTGATCAGCGCGCTGGGCCGCACCCTGCGCGCGCAGACCGGCCGGTTAATTGCCAGCGTCCTGCAGACCGACGCGGCGCTCAACCCGGGTAACTCGGGCGGCCCGCTCGTGGACTTTCGGGGGACCGTCGTGGGGATCAATACCGCGGTCATCGCGGGTTCACAGGGCATCTCGTTCGCGATCCCGGTCGACACGGCCAAGTGGGTGGCGTTCCAGTTGATCCGCGAAGGGCGCGTCCGGCGCGCCTACATGGGGATTCTCGCCCAGACGCTTCCGCTCGATCGCCGCATCGCGGTCGCCTTTGGCGGGCACGTCGAGACGGCCGTTCGGGTCACCGAAGTTCATCCGGACGGACCCGCGGCGAAGGCCGGGCTACTCACCGGCGACTTCATCGTCACCCTGGGTGATCGACCCGTGGCGTCTCTGGACGACCTGCAACTGGCATTGAGCCATCAAGCGATCGGCCAGCCGCTGCCGGTGCGGGTCCTCCGCAGCGGGGGCCGCGTCGACCTGACGGTGCACCCGGCCGAACTCCCCGACGAAGCGTAAGCCCGCGTTCCGCGCCGTATCCTGCCCGTCCCAGGTGCTCAGCGGAGATACATGTCGCTTACCACGAGGAATCCGTCAGGGTGGACTTTGGTGCCCTGCACGGTCGGCTGGATTGAGATGTAGTTGGTGTTAATGTACAGCGGCACCCACAGCGCCTTGTCTACGACGTACTTTTGTAGGTCCCGATAGATCTCCAACCGTTTCTGCGGGCTGGTCTCGGTGCGTGACGCCACGATCATCTTGTCGAGCTGGGGATCCTTGTTATGGCTGAACGTCAGACCCGTGCCCACGTTCGACG
>JBGPNN010000013.1:0-28030 GCA_041487495.1 bacterium | reverse complement strand
TCGTTCAACTATGATCTCTACATCGGGCGGGTTCTCAACGGCTATGCGTCGAGGATGGCGGGGATGATTCCACGGGGAGTCCAAGGGCACGTTGACGACTTTCCACTGGTCGATTATAACCTGGACAAGGCGAAGTCCTTTTTCGATGCCGCATCGCCAGAGGCGAAGAATGAGTTGTCCAAGGGGCTCACATTTAAGTACGCCCCCGCGTATGTGATCTACAGGGAAGGCGCCTTGATGTGGCAGCAGGACTTGGGCAAAATAGGGATCCGGCTAATTCTTGAGGAAATTGACCAGGCCACACTCGCCAGCATTCAGACCTCAGCGCCCGGCGTTCCCCTAGTGGAAGCGCGGTGGTTCCCGGACTATCCCGATCCGGATAATTTCATCAATGCCGCATGGCCGGACTATTGGCCACCAACCGGCTATGGCTCTGCTTTTGCTGGAGATGCAAAGACCGAAGACCTCATAAAGCGCGGAAGGGTGGAGCCGGATCCCGTTCGGCGCAAGGCCATCTACCGTGACTTGGAACTGTATTTTCGCGACCAGTACTCCACCATCATGCTGGCAGAGATCTCAGGTGCCATCAACCCATGGAATGGGCGGGCGACTTGGGTAAAGGGACTCGAACAGAACCCTATGATCCACCCGATGTACTACAGTGCTTATGTGTTGAAGTAGCTCAACGATCCTCCTGGTGGCGTGCTTTAAGATCATCCCGGAAGCCTCTCGACAGGGCTTCCGGGATTTGTTTCTCCCCTCGAGAGAACCGGAGAGAAGGCTAACCTTGAGATGGTCAATGTTGCCGTTGGTGGATTGTCTGCGGGTCCCGGCGAAAAGATTATCGGCGTTGTTGATGCCCTTGAAAAACCCACGTCAAAGGTACAGCTTCCCTTAGCCATTATCAATAGTGGGGTGGAGGGACCAACGCTGGTTCTCACGGCGGGAATTCACGGAACGGAATATCCGGGGATCGAGGCTGCGACAAGGCTGATGCGTGAGATTGAGCCGGCCGATATTCGGGGTATTCTGATTGTCTTTCCCATAGTAAATGTACTTGGATTCGAGGCTGGAGAAACAAATGCTGTGCCAGACGATGGGATGAATTTGAACCGAGTCTTTCCTGGCAGCCCGGATGGAACTGCCAGTTTTGTCCTGGCTCATTTCCTGCTGACAGCGGTGTGCAAAGTCGCAGACTACGTGGTGGACATGCACGGGGGAGATGCCTCAGAAATGCTCAATCCCTTCGCAATCTACTGCGAGACCGGGAATAAGGATGTCGACGCAAGGTCCGCGGAGATGGCTCGTCTCTATAACACAGCCCACATTTGGGCCATGAGCGCACAACATGGTCATCGCGGCACCTTCGTGACTGAACTCAACAACCGGGGGATCCCGGCACTAGTCGGCGAGGCGGGCTACCTCGGCACCTGCAACGAAGAGGAAATCGGCATCCACTTGAATGGAGTGCATAATATCATGCGGTATGTTGGGATGCTGGACGGCCAACCCGAACATGCCGGTCTTGAGCGGCAGAGAGTCTTCCGCGAGAATTTTGCCATTACCGTACGCCGTGCGGGCGTATTTGAACCGGTCGCACGCCCGAGTAGTCATGTTCGGAAGAACGAGGTGCTCGGCAGGGTTAAGAATTTCTGGGGAGACATCGTCGAAGAGGTCATCTCCCCCGTGGAGGGCACTATCAGGACCCTCTTCCCGCGTCGTGTTGTGCATTCAGGTAGCCTCGTCTATCGAGGATGGGTTGGACTAGGCGAAATAGAGTAGACGTGTGGCTGCCTTCATCGCTCGGCGCATCGCAATATTCGTGCTTGTGCTGTGGGGAGCCCTTACCATCACCTTTGTGCTCGCGCGCGTGGTTCCGAGGAATGTAGCATATGTGTGGGCAGGCTTCCAGGGCTTCAAGGCCACTCCGGATGTCATAAAGGACGTCGAGCGCAAGTATCACTTGGACCAGTCTCTCGGGGTGCAATACGCACTATATATTCAAGATCTTGTCCTCGGGCACTGGGGAGCATCACCAATAAGCGGAAATAGTGTTGCCGACGACATTGGAACATATCTCCCGAACACTGTCGAGTTGGCAGTCTCGAGTATTGTGCTGGCCGTCATCTTCGGGATTCCGCTGGGTGTCCTTTCTGCCCGCAAACGGAACTCACCGCTAGATCACTTTGGCAGGATGCTGGCTCTGGTCGGCGTTTCCGCGCCCTCGTTTCTCGTAGGGCTAATTCTTCAGCTAGTCTTCTACTTCGCTCTGGGGTGGATCGGAGATCCTGGCGGTAGGCTCAGTGACTCTGTCACAAGCCTGCATCCCGTGAGGCACATGAGCGGGTTCCTTATCGTTGACTGTCTGATGACGCGGAACACGGCGGCATTATGGGACGCCTTGCGCCATATGATCCTTCCCGCTCTTACGCTATCGCTTCCCCTCGTGGCTCTGATGAGCCGCATGACGCGAGCGTCTATGTTGGAAGAGCTCGGACAAGACTACATTCGAACCGCGCGTGCAAAGGGGTTGCGAGAGGTGGGCGTCGTTTACCGGCATGCGCTTCGCAATGCTCTTCTTCCAACAACCACAGTTCTCGGGCTTTCGCTAGGCTGGCTCTTAACGGGATCAGTGGTAACCGAGGTAGTGTTCTATTGGCCGGGAATTGGCCGGTACGCCGTCTCTGCATTGCTATCGTTCGATTTTCCTGCTATATCCGCGTACACGGCTTTGGCCGCAGTGGCTTTCTCGGGAGCAAATTTACTCTGTGACGTCGCCTACGCCTTCATGGATCCGCGCATTCGCTATGGATGATGCTTAGCGTGTCCAGAGTGACAAGAGATGTGACACGGATATTCTTCGGAAACCCTCTTGCCGCCTTTGGTGTGACCGTCGTGGGTTTGCTCATCTTAGCGGCACTGTTTGCTTCTGTCGTCGCTCCCCATGATCCTAGAGAGGTCCGGCTGGAGTCTCAGTTTCTGCCACCGGGGCCGGGGCATTGGTTCGGGACGGATAGCGCCGGATCTGATGTGTTCAGTCGGGTGATATTCGGGAGCAGGGAGGCGTTAGGCACCGGGGTGCTTGTGTTAGCGATCTCGTTGAGTGTTGGGTGCACGGTTGGCCTGTTTGCCGGGTACGCAGGAGGCGCCATTGGTGAGGTCCTCATGCGGGTTACGGATATGTTTCTGGCCTTTCCGGGGCTGTTACTCGCGATGGCCGTAGTGGCTGCGTTACGACAGCGCACCGTCTGGACGCTAGTTGTTGCCGTGTCTCTCCGATGGTGGGCGCCGTATGCGCGCATTTCTCAGGCTCAAGCCCTTTCGATCAGGGAGCACGTGTTCGTCGAAGCTGCGCGCTCACTCGGTGCCGGAGACGCGACGATCCTTCGGCGACACATTCTTCCCAATGCACTCGGTCCGATCATCGTCCAGGCAACCCTTGATTGGGGCAACGTCATACTCACGATGGCTTCTTTGAGCTTTCTTGGTTTCGGTGCCCAACCAGGAGAGCCGAGTTGGGGAAGAATGGTCACGGACGGACTACAGCACCTCCGAGGTTACTGGTGGATCTCAGTTTTCCCGGGTTTGGCGATTCTCTTCACGGTACTCGCGTTCAACCTCGCCGGCGATAGCGCGCGGGATGCTTTTGATCCAAGGCTGCGGGGAGAGTGAGGAGTTCTCCTCTCAGGCTCTGTTCGTGACCCAGTGATACCGCGGGTCATCGTCGACGATCTGCCCAGCGGGCCTTACGCCAACCCCTGACCCTCCATCGACGGTGTACACGGCACCAGTGACATAACTCGAGGCGTCGGAGGACAGCCAGAGAACGAGATTGGCCACTTCCTCAGGTGTGCCGGGGCGCGCGAGGGGAAGCGTCCGGATGCGGCCCCCGAGCCTCGCGGCCATCATGGGCGGAAGCGGCTTGGGTTGCGTATCGATCAATCCAGGGCTGACCGTGTTTACAAGGATGCCGTGCGGTGCCAGCTCGATCGCCGCGGTCCGCGAAAAGCTCTCCACGGCCGCTCGACTCGATGCATAGGCTGCGGCGCCGGGGGAACCACGTTTGCTGACCCCCGAGGAGAAGTTGACGATGCGACCTCCTCGACCCTGGGCGATCATGATGCGAGCGACGGCTTGGGTCATGAGAAATGTGCCGCGGCAGTTGACCGCATACACTGTGTCCCAAACGTCAACGCGCTCCTCCAGCAAGCTGGCGTGAGGGGCGACCGCGGCGTCGTTCACACAGATGTCGAGGTGACTAAAGTGCTCCACCGCCGCCTTCGTGATCGCGCTCGCACCGTCCAGGGTGCTGATGTCGGCGACAACAGCGCGCACGTTCTTCCCGTGGGGTTGGCACGTTTCGCGCAAGCCCGCCTCATCACGATCGGCCCCGACAACCTTCGCACCCGCCTTGACAAACCCGTTGACGATCGCTCGACCCACACCTCGCGCGGCTCCGGTGACAATCGCGACCTTGCCCGCGAAGTCGTATGTAACCATGGTCATTCCTCCTGATCTGACCTACTCGGATCGGGATAGCATGATGGTGCACGGCCTCGTGTGGGGGCCACTCTGCAGGCGCCACTGCTGCGTGCCCGAAAGCCGAAGATTCTTGCCGGCGAACTGACCTCGATAGGTCGCGTCGTATTTCCACCCCTGTCCGGCCGCGGACCCCGTCAGTGACGCCTCGCCGCGCAGGGACACCATGCCTGTCCCTCGTTCGGTAACACCCGAGGGGTTGTGTTGGGATTGTTCCCCGGCGCTCGGCCCGGTCCTGCACCCGGGCTTCTTGGGGCACATCCATGAGGAGGGGGGTTGACCATGACGCGGGTAGCCGTGTGCTTGGTTCTGCTCGTGGCGCTTTTCCCAATCTCCGCCACTTCGCAGACCGACGTTGATATGCAATTGATCGGGATTGAGGGCCCTGAGCGGGCACGGCTACAGGCGATCGTATTCCGGCCCGCGGGAGCCGGTCCATTCCCCATTGTTGTCGTTCTTCACGGCAGCGAAGGCGTCCATCAAGGCTACGTCCAGTGGGCGCCCAACTTCGCGCGAGCGGGGTACATCACCGTTCTGGGGTGCTGGTTCGGGACGTCGCAGGGGCAGTATGCCTGCCAGGCTGTTCCAGGGCTTCAGGCGCCAAATCTACAGGCGACGAAGAATGTCATGGCCCTCATAGATGCGGGCCGGCGAGTAACCGGCGCTCGGCGCGACCGCGTCGGTCTGGTTGGAAACTCGCTTGGTGGTGGGATGGTCGCCATCGCGGCGTCTGCGGGCGCCGACGTACTGGGCGGGGTTGCTATCTCTGGAGCGTTCGAGTCCGTGATTTCGCGGACTGACTCGTCCGCCGTCGCAGTCGTGGCTAGCCTCCGCGTCCCGCTGCTTATCTTACATGGGACGAATGACGCCAACGTCCCGGTGCAAGAGGCCCGGACCTACGAAGACCGCGCCCGCCGGCTGGGCCGGAACGTGCAGGCGTATTACTACGAGGGAGGGGAGCACGGTCTTCCGTGGTCTCCAAGGTTCTCTGAGGACGTCTTCCGCCGCTCAATCGAGTTCTTGAGCCGCTACGTTCCACGCTAGGGCGATTTCAAGGGCACCGCTTGAGCGGAACACCCTCGTCACCGGTCATCCGTCCGATCCGGAAGATAGAACCTTTGGACGCTCGGCCCGTATCGCCGCGACCGTCGCGTCGATCAGTCGCCGGGCGATGCTGATCGGGTTCGGCAGATCGGGCAAGTTGTCCACGCTAAACCACTGGGCCGTTTCGATCTCGGCCGGATCGATGTGGATTTCGCCACCAGCATAGTCGCAGTTGAACGCGATCATCAAAGAGTGCGGAAACGGCCAGGACTGGCTCGAGAAATAGCGCGGGTTCGCGATCTCGACGCCGACCTCCTCACGCACCTCACGCGCCAGGGCTTGCTCGAGACCCTCTCCCGCTTCCACAAATCCCGCGAGCGCGCTGTGCATCCCGGGTGGAAATCGCGCTGAGCGCGCGAGCAGGAGGCGATCGCCCTCGCGGACGAGTGCCATCACGACCGGGGCGATGCGCGGGTAGTGGAGCTGACCGCAGGCCGTGCAGACGCGTGCGCGTTCGCTGGTGCTCGCCTCAGTCGGCGCACCGCAGCGGCCGCAATACTGGTGGGAGCGATCCCAGTCCATGATCTGGACGGCACGGACCGCCAGCGCGAACACCGTGTCATCGAGCAGGCCGAACACTCCCCGGAGCCCGGACCACGAGAGGCTGTCCGGTCCGAGCGTGTCCACGGCGACTTCCGCGGAGAAGCAGTGTTGGCCGTCCAGCAGGCCCAGGTACTGCCGTCGTACCGTCACCAGGCCGAGGTCGGCGGGATCGGCGCACACCGGTACGCCGGCGCTCGACTGCGCGGTGTGCACCAGGATCTGATTATCGTGGAAGATGAACCACAGAGCGCCGTCGGTGACTGGTCCCACCGGCGCGATCAGCGGCGTGAAGTTGTCAGGCCAAGAATCCACGTACTGGGAGGACTTAGCTTGGTTTCAGAATGGTGTACTTACCGATGATCGGCAGCGGTTTCGCTTCACCGCGGGCCGCTCCCATGATGCTCATAATGAGTAGAACCAGGCCGAAGAGGTGCAGGAGTGGGCCAAGGACCCAACCCAGGATGGGAATAACCAACAAGACACTGGCCGCAATGTGGACAAAGACGCGCAGCAAACTTTGATTAGCCCAATGCATCGCAAACGGGGACGACTTGGCATCGGTCAGCAGGGGGAGGAAAAAGATGAAGCATGCCGCGATGGCCATGCCCTTGTTCTTCTCAATGTCATCACTCTTGACCGCGGTGCTCAAACTGATCCACCTCCACATTGTCACGGCATATCGGACCGGCTTGACTCTTTTACTGTTTTTCACGCCGATTTCCTGCTCCAAGTGGCGAAACATGCGAGTGCCGCAGGTGTATGGAGGCGGGGTGGCGTAGGAGGATGGGGAGGTGTCTTGATATGTCTTTTGCGCGAGTTCTCTTTCTCACTATCCTGGCCGCGTCGATCGCGCTCAGCGTGCAACCCTTCACCATGGCGCAGGCGCCTACCCCGCGCCGTGGTGGCACATTTGTTGTGGCGCTGGACGCCGATCCGCCTTCGCTAAATCCGATCATCAATGAAGTGCTTCAGACGATGTACCCAGCGAACCAGGTCTTCGAAACGTTGGTGGGATATGATGACAAGTTTAACCCGATTCCACGTCTCGCCGAGTCGTGGACCGTCTCGCAAGACAACCGGACCGTCCGATTCAACCTTGCCCGCAACGCCCGGTGGCATGACGGTCGTCCCTTTACCTCTAGCGATGTGAAGTTCACCCTTGAGGTCTTTGGGCCGCGGTACTCCGCGGGCTACAAACCCGTGTTTGAGGCCCTCGAGGCTGTGGAGACGCCCGATGCGAACACGGTCGTGCTCCGCTTTTCCAGGCCGAACGGCGTCTTGCTTTCGTTCCTGGGTGACCCTCCGTTTATCATCGTCCCTCGACACATCTTCGAGACCGGTGATGGCCGCACGCATCCCGGCAACCTCCGGCCGGTGGGTACCGGTCCGTTCAAGGTGCAAGAGTGGGTTCGCGGCGACCACATCACGATGGTCCGTAACGAGGACTACTACCAAAGCGGGCTGCCGTACCTCGATCAGGTGATCTTCCGCGTCATTCCCAACGCGGCGTCGGTCGTGGCGGCGCTGGAGCGCGGCGAGATCTCTATGGTCATGACCAGGATCTCTCCCATAGACGCGAGGCGGTTCCAGAACTCCCCCACGGTCAAGGTGGTTTCCCCAAGCGTCCTGGCCCGGATCCTGGGACTCTGGCCCAATCTCCGAACACCGCCGTTGAACAGCCTGCGGGTCCGCCAGGCCATCAGCCTCGCGATGGACCGGCCGCGCATGGTGGAACAGATCGCCCTCGGCCAGGCTTCCACGGCCCGGGCGCCGATCGGCAGTACCTCACCCTATTTCGACGCGTCGCTCCCAGAACTGCGAAGGAACCTTGAGGCGGCCAACCGGCTTCTTGACGAGGCCGGTCTCAAACGCGGCCCCGACGGCGTCCGCACGACACTCCGGCTCCATCACGTCGCGACCGTCCCCGATTTCGTCCGCACGGGCCAGATCGTCAAAGAAAACCTGGAGGACGTCGGCATCCGCGTCAACATCGCGACTGGTGAAGTGGCAACAATCCTGGACGCGATCTTCCGGAGTTGGGATTTTGATCTGGCGATCTATACGGCCCCTATGGGACCGGAGCCCGGCACACGGTGGAGCACGTGGCTGAGCACCGACGGGCTTACGCGGGCATACTTTACGAATGCGACCGGATATCAGAACCTGCGCGTTGACCGCCTTGTGAGAGATTCCGTGGCCGTGGTTGATCGGCAGAAGCGTACGGCAATTTACCATTCGATCCAGAAGATCATCATGGCCGATCTTCCGGTGATCCCGCTGTGGGAGCCGAAGTTCCTGAGTGGCTACCGGACGGAGTTTGAGAACGTGTTCCTGCAGCCCGACGACCGGTTCATCAACTTTGCGCGGACGTGGCGAGCGCGGTAAGCGCGTTCTCGTAGCAATCCCCTAAGCGCTGTTCAGATGAGCGGCCGGTGAGCGGCTATGTGGTCAGGAGACTTCTCCAGGCGGCCGTGCTGTCGGTCAGCGTCCTGGTTCTCACGTTCCTCCTCATCCGACTTGCTCCCGGCGATCCGATCGCCGTCCTCGCCGGAGAGCGGTCCACTGCCGAATACCAAGCACAACTTCGCCAGGATCTTGGACTGGACCGGCCTCTGCCGGTGCAGCTTTGGCGGTACATCGGCAGCGTCGCCCACGGCAACCTTGGATTCTCGTTCTCGCTGCAGCAGTCCGTTGGCTCCCTTATCGTGCAGCGCGCGCCGGCGACACTGCTGCTCATGGGCGTCTCACTGGGCCTCTCCGCGATTCTGGGTGTCTGGATTGGCATCAGGACGGCAACCCGCCGGCACACGCTCGACTCGCACGTTCTAACCGTGGGATCGTTGGTAGGGTACAGCGTCCCCTCGTTCTGGCTGGCGGAGATCCTCATCCTCGTGTTCGCCGTGCGGTTCCAGTGGTTCCCTCTTGTCGGGATGACGTCGCTCGCCGGGTATACCGGCCTCCGTCAATTGATCGATGTCGCCTGGCATCTTGTGCTGCCCACCGCGACCTTGACGGTCTTCAATCTCGCCCTGTTCTCACGGCTCACGCGGGCGGCGATGCTTGAGGTGCTCGGGCAAGAGTATGTGACTGTGGCCCGAGGGAAAGGTCTGGCGGAGGCAGTGGTGATCTACCGGCACGCGCTGCGGAACGCCATGCTGCCTGTGATCACCCTGTTTGGTCTGAATCTCGGTGCCATCCCCGCCGGGTTCGTCCTCGTGGAAGCGGTGTTCGGCTGGCCGGGCCTGGGGCGTCTGACCTTCGATGCGATCGCGTCCCGCGACTACCCGCTCATCAGCGGGATGTTCATCTTCATTTCCGAGGCGGTCATTCTTGGTAACCTGCTGACCGACTATCTGTATGGCGTCATCGACCCTCGCATCCGCTACGCGTAACATCGAACGGCGTCACAGGCGGGCACTAGCTGCCTACCTGCGGAACCGCCCCGCTGTTTTTGGGTCCCTGCTGGTGTTATCGATTGTCGTCCTGAGCGCGGCCGCGCCCGTGATAACGCCGTTTCAACCGCTGCGGGGCGCGGGGGCGGCAATTGTTCCTCCTCACACCCGCCATCCGTTTGGTACAGACGACCTGGGAAGGGACGTGCTGAGTGAGGTGCTGTATGGCTCACGCGTCTCACTCCTCGTCGGATTCAGCTCCGCCGCCATCGCCTCGACCATTGGGGTCGTTGTCGGGGCTCCTGCCGGCTACTTCGGCGGTGCGACTGATGATGCCCTCATGCGCGTCACGGAGCTCTTTCAGGTGATCCCGAGGATTTTTCTCGCCGTTCTCCTCGTCGCGTTGTTCGGGCAGTCTCTCGCGGTGACGATTGTCGCGATTGGCGTACTGAGCTGGCCGCCAACTGCACGGATTCTCAGGGCCGAAGTGCTGTCCAAGCGGGAGTTCGAATATGTGACGGCAGCCCGAGCCATGGGGGCAGGCGCGTCACGGCTGATTTTCCGCGAGATTCTTCCGAACGCACTTGGTCCCGTCATTGTCACGTCCTCCCTGCTCGTCGGCAGCGGGATCCTGCTGGAAGCCGGTCTCGCGTTCATTGGGCTCAGCGATCCCAATCAGGTGAGTCTTGGGCGGCTCATCTATGCGGCCATTCCGTTCATGCGTGATGCGTGGTGGATGAGCGTGTTTCCCGGGGTGTTCCTCTCTCTCATCGTGCTGGGTTTTAATCTCGTCGGGGAGGGCATGAGCGATGCCTTGAACCCCCGGCTGCATCGGTAGCGAGAACCGACACTGAAGGAGGAGTCATGGACGAAGCAGCCTCGGATATTCGTAGGATCGAAGACGCGATCGCGTCGGGTGTTGGCGAACTGCGGGAGAAGGTGCAGGCGATCATTCGAGCGCCTCACTCGGGCCAGGCGATGCATGAGACCGCGAACCTCGTCCGTCAGTCCCTGAGGGATGTCGGCTGTGAGGAGACGGATGTTGTCGAGACCCCAGGCAATCCGATCGTGTTTGGGGTCTTGGACGCCAAGGCACGGGCGACGCTCATCGTGTATCTCATGTACGATACCGCTCCGGTGCTCGACGCTGCGCGGTGGGCGCACCCGCCGTTTGCTGGGGAACTCGCCGACCTTTCACAGGGACAGGCGGTGATCGGTCGAGGCACGATGGCCAGAAGGGGGCCGATGGTCGTTTTTCTGGATGTCGTCCGGAGGATGCGCCAGTTGGGCATCCGCTTACCCGTGAACCTGCTCTTTGTCGCAGAAGGCGACGAGAACATCGGGAGTCCTTACCTTTCGGACTTCTATGCCGCATACCGTGATCGTCTGTCCGCCGCCTCGGCGACCGTTTTCCCTGCAGCGGGCGAGGAGGGAAACGGCACGGCCATTGTGCGTCTTGGCGCCAAGGGCATGTTGGGGCTGGAACTGGTGTGCGATGGTGGCGCGTGGGGTAAGGGACCGGGTCGGTCTGACATCCACTGGGCGAACGCCGCGTGGGTGGAGAACCCGATGTGGCGTCTGGCCCACGCGGTGACAACTCTTTCGAATGATGACGGCACGCGGATTACGGTCGACGGGTTTTACGATAACGTTGCACCCATTGGCGACGCGGAAGCCGCAATGCTCCAGGCGCTCCCATTTGATGAGGAGGGTACGCTGCGCGAGCTCGGGGCAAAGGGCTACGCCGCGGGCGCCCGGGGGCACGGGGCCCTCAGACGCAACCTGTATGAGCCGGTCCTGGCGCTGCAGGGGCTCTGGGGCAGCATGCCGCCAATCTCGCGGCTCTACAAGACGGGGTACGCCCGTCTGGACCTCCGGCTTGTCTACAATCAGACTACCGAGGAGATCGAAGAGAAAGTGCGCGAGCACCTGCGGCGGCGCGGATACGGAGACATCGAGGTTCGCCGGCTGTACGCACTCCCGTCGAGCAAAGTGGACGTGAATCACCCGATCATCCAGGCTGCGATCACGACGTACCGGGAGTACGGGATCGAGCCACAGTTGTGGCCATCGCAACCCCGCACGCCACCTACGGCGGTCTTTGAGCGCCCATACGTCATGTTTGGGGTCGGGCACGGCGGCAACCAGGCCGCCAGAGACGAATATCTCCTGGTGACCTCTCGTGGCGCTCTGCATGGCCTCGTTCCGCTCGCGCAGTCATTCGCCCGGTTCTTGTTTACGTACGCCACCCTGGAGGGTCGCTGATGAGTACTGACCTTGTGGCCTACGCCGCGGCCGTTGACGCGCTGGTCGCGTCTCCCATCCGGCCAAAACGGCGGCATGCGCCCACCGACACGCTCGCCCGTCTCCATGCCGCCGCCGCGGCTCTGGTCGACGAACCCATGCCCCTGGCCGCGGCCCGTCTGCTGAACACGGTCGTCAAGCCCCAAAGCGCGGTCTTCATCTTGACCGGTGTGTATGATCCGATCAACCTCCCGTTTGGGGAAACGGATGGCCCTCCCGGCGTCGCCAGCCTTGCAAGAGCACTCGATGTCGGTCTCGAGGGCAAACCGATCGTCCTTTGCGAAGAGCAGGTCATGAACAGTATCGAACTCACCTGCCTCGCTGCCGGGCTCCTCCCGGTCAGGGATGCCGACCACGCCGCGAAGAAAGCGCACGCGGTTCTCCTCATGCCCTTTCCAATCACGTCTCCCGAGGCGTCACGCGAACAGGCGGAGGCGCTTCTCTCCCGCCATGCGCCCTCGGCGGTCGTCTCGGTGGAGCGCATTGCGGGCAACCGGAAAGGGCGGCATCATTATGCCGTCGGCGGCGCCATCATGCACGAAGCCTGTCTCGAGGCGGTCGCGGAGGCCGCGCGTGCTCGAAACATCCCCAGTGTCGGAATCGGCGACGGGGGCAATGAGATCGGAATGGGCAGCATCTTTGACCAGGTCCAGGACATCGTTCCCTACGGACGGGTGTGTCAATGCGACTGCGCTGCCGGGATCGCGTGCACCACACCGGCCGACGTCCTTGTCGTGGCGAACACGTCGAACCTTGGCGCCTACGGGATCGCGGCGAGTCTCGGCATGCTTCTCGGGAAGCCGTCTTTGACGCACGATCGGGCAATGGAGCGGCGCTTCCTCGATGCGGTCGCGGCCGCACGGTGCATGGACGGTGGCTTCGTGTCGCCAAGTGTGGACGGCACGGGGGATTCCTCCCTGGCTATCGTGGAGCTGCTTGAGCGCGTGGTGCGCTTTGCATGCGCCCCAGACTGACGCGTCCCGCGAAAGGACATTGTATACTCCCAGCGAAAATCACGGATAAGTAACTACAAAGCCAGGGTGCCTGGCGTGGTGGAGGCGAGTACGACGGTGAGCCGCCCAATACCCCACTCCAAGGAAGACATGGAGGCCCGGCTCGCAGAGATTGTAAAGGACCCTCGACACGTTCGACTTGATGCACGACGCCTCGAACAGGTCGCAGCACGAACCCACTCTTCAATAGAGACCCGTTGGTGGGAAGAATTCCGCACCACGGACGAACATTACAAGCAACCCCTGACGATGACACTCAATGATCGCGACGCGGTTCAGTTTGCCATTGTTGGCGCATCGCAGGGCTGGCTCATCTGGCAAAAAGAACCTGACGGTCAGGTTATCCCCCTGACCATTCGCGTCGGTGGAGAGACGTATGCGGGCGCCTGGGCGCTGACGGCCTGTCATATGCGATCGATCAGGCAAGGACAAAACATTCTCGACCCTGACGTGCTTGCAGGCTTGACGATGAAGGACGTGGTTGATCATTACCGTGATGAGACTACCGGTCAGGTCACGGTGCAGTCACTCGAGGAGCGACTTGAAAACTTTCGTGAAGTTGGCCGTGTACTTCGAGACGAATTCGGTGGTCACTTTGTCAACGTGCTGAAGCGTGCGGGCGGCTATCTGTATCGAGCCGACGGACAGGGTCTCATACAATTGCTTGTCACAAAGTTCCCGAAGTCATTTGGGGACTGGCCGATGGCCAAGCTACCGAACGTGACTGCGTTGGGACTGGTGGAATTGAGGGCCAGCCGGACGTTGCCGCGGGAGATCGATCAAGCGCTCGACTTCAAGGATATTGAGAATCTTGAGGGCGGCGCGGACTACTATCGCCCGTGGTTCTTCGTGCGCGTGGGTGTCTTCGACATCAGCGAGGAGTTCAAGCGAAAGCTGCGTGCTCGCGAGATGATCGAGCCTGGGAGCCAGATGGAAGAAGAGTTCCGAGCCTTCACCATACGGGCGATGCGTGAGCTGGCTGGACACGCGGGAGGGTGGCCGCAGGCGCTTCCCGGGCTTGAAGTGGAGACACACGCGCAGGCGTTTCTGCGGTGCCGGCGTTGTCGGGTGGGGATCGGGGAGAAGGAACTGCCATGCTCCTACCGCCCGGTCTGCAAGGCGACCCATGATGATCACGAACTCATGGACTGCGGGTGGCCCCTTGTCATGACCACTGAGTATTGATGGCTTTGCCTGTGAGGCCACGAGAGGGGATGTGAGGCAGATGCGTGCCTGGCTATCGGGAGTTCTGGGGATTCTTCTGGTTCTGACGGTGTACGCTTCAAATGGACCCGCCGCTCCGGCGCTTAAGCAAATCGTGATCCTACAGTCGGCGGAGCCGAAGTCACTGGACCCGATTGTTGAGGGGCTGAGCCATACAATCAATGTGATCGGGCAGGTTCTAGATCCTCTCGTATGGTTTACTCACGACCTAAAGGCCGATCCAAGGCTTGCGGTGTCTTGGCGCAACCTCGATTCACTGACATGGGAAGTCAAACTCCGCCAGGGAGTCAAATTTACCAACGGCGAGCCGTTCAATGCCGAGGCCGTTGTGGAGAGCTTCAAGTATTTGACCAAGCCCGGCGCGGTGCGGCGAGCACAGCTTGCGGCGTGGGAGACGATAGAGAGAGTTGATGATCTCACCGTGCGAGTTAAG
Organism: bacterium; assembly: GCA_041487495.1. Lineage (GTDB taxonomy): Bacteria > Sysuimicrobiota > Sysuimicrobiia > Sysuimicrobiales > Humicultoraceae > JBGPNN01. The sequence continues at coordinate 13,478 of JBGPNN010000013.1, read as the reverse complement.
ACCAGAGTCCCGGACGCCCGGTTTCTTTTTGGGCTGATTTGGATGGACATCATGCCTCCAAGCGTTCTCAAGTCGAACCCCGACAGCCTTGCCGATCGTCCCATCGGGACGGGACCATACAAGGTCGTCGAATGGGTGAAGGGCGAACGCATCGTGCTGGACGCGAACGACGGATATTGGCGAGGTCGGCCAAAGATTGACCGCGTGGTCTTTAGGGCAGTGCCCGAAGCATCCGCTCGTGTTGCGGCGCTGCGGGCCGGTCAGGCCGATCTTATCGTGAATGTGCCGCCGGATACGGCAGACTTGCTCGACAAGGGCACCAACACCAAGGTCGTCTCCATCTCGGGCTTACGCAACGTGACGATTATTTTCGACACCCGTACTCCGCCGTTCAATGATGCGCGAGTGCGAAAGGCGATGAACTACGCAATCGATAAAGAGAGCATCAACCGCAACATTTTCGGCGGCCGGGCAGTCATCCAAGCGACGCCGTCCCATCCACTCACGTTCGGCCATAATCCGACCGTGAAACCGTATCCATACGACCTGGAAAAGGCCAAGAGTTTGCTCGCGGAAGCTGGTTACCCGAACGGGTTCGAGGTTGAGTTCCACCATCCAACGGGGCGTTGGTTGAAGGACGTGGAAGTGGCGCAGGCGGTCGGGGGCATGCTTGCGAAAATCGGCGTCCGAACGAGACTCTCCACGGGCGAGTACGGCACGTTTTTCGCGACTTGGGCGAAAGGCGATTTCAAGGGGATGACCATGATCGGTACCTTGAACTTGATAGATGCCGACCAAGTGATTGGATTGTTTCTGTATTCGAAGGGCACCTGGCCGTTTTACTGGCGGGATCCGAAGCTTGACGCCATGTACGAGCGCGTAGGTGAGATTGTGGATCGGGGCAAGCGCGGGCAGTTCCTGAAGGAGATGGAAGCCTATCTCAATGATCAGGCGCCGTGGTTGTTCTTGTATTTCCAGACAGATCTGTATGGGGCAAACAAGAGGCTAAGGTGGCGCGCGCCCGCGAACGAGCTTCGAATTTCACTCTGGGATTCAGATCTGGAATGACCTGATCGCGATTGGTGACCTTCGTCCTTCGACGTCTGGTGATGACCATGCTCCTGTTCTTTCTGGTAGCCTTAACTGTGTTTTTGCTTGGGCATTTGACTGGCGATCCGGTTCGCCTGATGGTACCGGACGAGGCCACCGAGCAGGAAATGGCCGATCTTCGTCACCAATTGGGGCTTGACCGTCCTCTCTACGTCCAATTTTATGCTTTCATTGCCCATGCAGGCCGTGGGGATCTCGGGATATCGCTGAGATATCGCAGGCCCGCCCTCGCGCTCGTGCTTGAACGCATGCCGGCGACGGTGAAACTGAGCATTGCGGCGATGGTGCTCGCGTTGTTGGTGGCGGTACCCGCGGGTCTCATCCCTGCGACCCGACCCGGATCATGGGCAGACTCAATTATTTCCACGGTCTCCGTGATTGGACAATCTCTTCCCGCGTATTGGATTGGTATCATGCTCATCATCCTTTTCGCGGTGGACCTGAGATGGTTGCCGGCCACGGGAAGTGGCACGTTTGCCCACCTGGTCCTTCCTGCGGTTACTCTCGGCCTGTGGCCGATGGCGCGGATTGCCCGTGTCCTGCGGTCGAGTGTCTTTGAGGTCATACGGGAGCAGTACATCAGTACTGCCCGCGCAAAAGGACTGGCTGAGCGCACGGTTTTCTTGCGTCATGTACTCCGCAACGCCAGTATCCCAGTCGTCACCATGATCGGACTCACGTTCGGCACAATCCTTGGTGGGGCGGTCATCACTGAGAGCGTCTTCGCGTGGCCAGGCGTGGGCCGGTTGGCGCTTGAGGCCGTCTACAATCGTGACTTCCCGCTCGTGCAGGCGACTGTGTTTGTCGTCGCGACGATATTTGTCATCATCAACTTCTGCCTCGACCTGACTTATGTAGTGTTGGATCCTCGCATACGGCTTCGTTAGGCCTTGGAATAAATGTCCGCCCCGGCGGTTGTGCCCCGAGCGACGTCTCGCCTCCGGCGTTCCTTCCAGGCCCTGTTTCGACGCATCCCTGCGACGGTGAGCTTCGTCGTCCTGGTCGGCGTCGTGGGCGTTGCGATCGCGGCGCCGGCCATCGCCCCGCACGATCCGTATGCACAGAATCTGGATCGTCGCCTGACGCCTCCGGTCTGGGCTGGTGGGACTCGAGAACATTTGCTGGGTACCGATCAGTTGGGTCGGGATGTGCTCAGCCGACTGATATTTGGCACGCGGATATCCCTGCTTGTTGGCGTGACCGCCGTCTCCGTCGCGGGCGTCACGGGCGTGGCGGCGGGAGTCGCGGCGGGATTCTACGGAGGGCTAGTCGACGAAGTCCTCATGCGGCTCGCTGACCTGCGACTGGCACTGCCGTTTGTCTTGCTCGTCATCGCCGTCATCGCAGTGTTTGGTCCCAGCTTGTTCAATGTTATCGTGGTGCTGAGCCTGACCGGGTGGGTCCTGTATGCGCGTGTTATTCGCGCCGAAGTCCTCGCAATACGAGAGCGTGAGTTTATTCTGGCGGCGCGGGCAATGGGTGCGACGGATGGAAGGTTGATGTTGAGGCATATCCTGCCTAATACGATCGCATCCGCCATTGTTATCGCGTCGCTTGAGCTTGCCAACATGATTCTCGTGGAGTCATTTCTGAGTTTTCTTGGTCTCGGCGTTCAGCCGCCGGTCCCAAGCTGGGGCAATATGCTCGGGGAAGGGCGTGACTACTTGATGACCCATTCGTGGCTTGCGACGCTACCCGGCCTCGCGATCTCGGTCACTTCAGTCAGCATCAACCTCCTCGGCGACTGGCTACGCGATGTTCTGGATCCCCGCCTTGTCGTTTAGTTGTCCTTGTCGATCTGGGAGAGGAGAGCCTTTGCTTCTTGCGCCGCCACGCTTTCGGGATCCAGCACGATCACCTGGTGCAGCGCTCGTCGGGCTTCATCATACCTGCCCGCCTTGAACCCCGAACGGCCCAGCCACAGGTACGCGCGGAGGTAGTCCGGCATTACGGCGACGGCCTCCCGGAAGCGCGCCGTCGCCGGACCGTACCATCCTTCACGATGTAGGCGGATCCCGTCGCGCATGAGACCCGTGAGGCGGGGCCACAGCCGGCCCTCCTCGGCGCCAATGAGGGCTGGCGCGGTGGGCGCAAGTTCTCTCTGGCTCGCCGCTTGCGTTACGCGATGGACGCCGGGAACGTCGGGCTTCCACTCGGTCCCGTGACGGGGCGGCAGGGACTCGGCGCGATTGAGGGCACGCGGGGAATCTTCGGCGGGCTGAGTCGCGACAATCTTCTGATCCCTGATCTGCGCGATCCGGCCTTTGAGCGAATACCCGACGTGAAGACCTCCGATGATCGTTGCCACCACGACGACGACGAACCCGCCCAACGCCAGCACTTCGGTGCGGGTCATGGGCGCCGGGGCCGCGCCGGGGGGCCGGCGGGGTGGTCCTTCCGGATCCAGCACCACCACCTCGGCGTCGTTCAGGATGCTGCCGACGAGGAGGACAGGCTGGGGCTGGTCCACCCGTAAAGGTTCCGGCGTTTCTACTGGAGAGAAACTGGGCTGCTCTTGCAGGGCGCGCGCCTTCACTCGTGGTTTCGAAGCCGTCGTCCGTCGCCGCGGCGCCGGTGACGTGCCGCGCCGTTGGGTCTTCGACTGTCTGCGTACCTTGCGGGATTCAGCCATCTCAATCCCTCCAAGCGGGCCGCCGGCTGTCCATACGACCGCCGTTGCGCCGTATTGCCCGGAATGATCCACCCAGGTTCTGCCCAACTCACGGGGAAGTTAGACGAAGACTCCTCCATGTCTCCATGTCTGACGTTGAGAGGTGCATCCTTGCAGCGAATCTTGCGCGAGCAGGCTCGGAAGTATGCCTTCGACTGGCGAGATGAGCCCGTCTTGCGTGTGCAGCGCGGCGAGAGCTTCGAGGTAGAGACCTACGACGCCAGCACCGGGTATTTCAAGACCGAGGCCGACAAGGCCATCCCCTCGCGCCGGCCGGGTTTTGACCGCAGCCCGCCGCTGACCAACCCGATCGGTGGTCCGCTGTTCCTCGAAGGGGCCGAACGCGGTGACACGCTCGTCGCGACGATCGAGGACATCCTGGTGGACGATTACTCGTGGGTCGCGGTCGGTCCAGGGCGTGGGCCGCTCGGCGAGTCGGCGCGCTGGCCGGAACTATCCCGTGACTACACGACGAAGATCATCCGACACACGCCGGGCCGCAGCGGCACCATGCGCGACGGCACGATGCACTTCAACGACCGCATGTCGTGGCCCGTGACGCCGTTTATCGGCACGATCGGTGTCGCGCCTGAACGTGAGGTGATGACGAGCGGGGACGGTCAGGGTGAGTGGGGCGGCAATCTCGATATCCGCGACGTCGCGCCCGGCAATCGCGTCTTTCTGCCGATTTACCATTCCGGCGCGCTCTTCTATCTCGGTGACGTACACGCCAGCCAGGGTGACACGGAATTCACCGGGACCGCCGCTGAGACGAAGGCGACCGTTCGTGTGACACTGGACGTGATCAAGGGCCAACGCGTCCCGTGGATGCGGATCGACAAGCCGGACGCGATCGTGTCAGTCTACGCGTACCGGCCGCTTGAGGTCGCCGTCGAAACCGCCACGGTGAACTTGATGGAATGGCTGATCACGGACTTTGGTCTGACCCCGACGGACGCGTACTGTCTGGTCAGCACCTGCCCGGACTTTCGCATCAACGTGTATCAGATGTGCCGGCTCGGCAAGCTGAACTTCGTCGCCGGTGCGGAGATTCCAAAGCGGTACCTGGTGCCCCTCTCGGAGCACCAGGTACCGGGCTGGTCGGGTCCTATCGGGTTGCGCCCGTGAGGATCTTCTCAGTCGACGGCACGACCTCCACGGCCACCTTCTTGGCGACCACGCCCTCGAGGACAGGGATCGTGATCTCCAGGACGCCGTCAAAGTACTTCGCCTGGATTTTGTCGGTCTTCAGTTCCTCGGGAAGCGTCAGCGTTCGCTCGAACGTCCCGTAGGCGATCTCAGAGAAGAGGTAATCGTCTCGCGGGATCTCTGGCTCCAGTTTCCGCACACCCTTGATGGTCAGCAGGGTGCGGGTAACCGAGATGTCGACATCCTTCGGCTGCACGCCGGGCAGGAAGGTGCGCAGCACCAGGGCGTTCTTGTAGTAGAAAACTTCCATCGGCGGGAACCATGTCGTCATCCGCGTGGTGGGCTGAAGCTCCATCATCCCGAGGGTGCGGCCGAAGAGTTCCCACGGGTCCCAGCGGTTCCACCGGGCCAGCATGACCTTTCACCTCCTCCAGACTTGGCCGCTCGGGGCAGCAACATTTCCCTCCGCGTGCCAACGAGATCTTACGCTGCCTGCGTGGACCGGACAATCGGGCCCAGACTTGATTTTCTACGACCTTCCGATTGTTTTTCGCCGCGACGCGGCTGCCAGATCGGGTGTCGAACGGATTACCGAAAGGTAGAAATGAGGGTAGCCTAATTGTCGATTCTTGTGAATTGGAGGGTACGGCAGGTGGTACCGTCGCTATTGATCACCCTGCGCGAAGGGCTGGAGGCGGCCCTGATTACAGGCATCATCCTAGCCTACCTCGCGAAGATCGGGCACCGTGACCACAGCAGGACCGTGTGGGCGGGGGTCGGGTTTGGGGTAGTTGCCAGCCTCCTGGCCGGGGCCGTCATCTTCTTCACGGCGGGAGAGTTGGAGGGCCGCAGCGAGGATCTGTTCGAGGGTACGGCCATGTTCGCGGCCGTCGCCGTGCTCACCTATATGATCTTCTGGATGCGAAAGCAGGCGATCAACATCCGGGCGCACCTGCAGGCGCAGGTGCACACTGCATTAGAGTCTGAGTCGACGGTCGCGTTGGGCCTGCTCGCGTTTGTGGCTGTCGGCAGGGAAGGGATTGAGACCGCGCTGTTCATGTTTGCTGCCACGAAAGCGGCGACGCCCGTAGCTGCCATCGCCGGAGGCCTGCTGGGGTTGGGCACAGCCGTCATCGTGGGATACCTTCTCTACCGGGGCACCTACCGACTGAACCTGCGCACCTTCTTCAATGTGACGAGCGTCCTGCTCCTCGTCTTTGCCGCCGGGCTGCTGGCCCAGGGCATCGCCGAGTTCCATTCGGCGGGCATCGTCACACCGCTGCGTCTCTGGGATGCGCACCGGTTGCTCGACGAAGGCTCCCCCGTCGGGGCCTTCCTGCAGTCATTACTGGGATACCATCAGTACCCGTCGCTGGTGCAGATTGTGGCTTACATAGCGTATCTGGTGCTTGTGGGTTGGGGGTACTTCCGGCCACCAACAGCACGCGAGCTCATCTACGAGCCGCGCTTGACGCACGCGGCGGCCGCCGCCCCGGCCGCGCGCCCGAAGACTGCGCCAGCCATCAATCCAGATCCGCCGGGGTAATTGTGATAGAAGAGTCCGGCGGCCAGTTCCCCGCACGCAAACAGCCCGGCGATCACGCGGCCGTCTGAACCCACCACCTCGGCCTGCGGCGTGATCTTGACGCCCCCGAAGGTGAACGTGATCCCGCAGGTCACCGGGAAGCAGACGTACGGTGGTGAGTCCAGCCGTTGCGCCCAGTTTGACTTCGGCGGGGTGATCCCGCGCGCCGCTTTGCCGTCCCTGACGGCCGGATTGAACGGGGAGGGGGCGACCGCGGCATTGTATTCGCTGATTGTTCGTTCAAGGCGTTGCGCGTCGATACCGGTCTTGTGCGCGAGTTCGCCGATCGTGCGGGCCTCTATCCGTGTCGTGCGGGGAAGGCCATAGGGCGTCTTCAGCAGGGACAGCACTTTTTGGTCGAAGATCTGGAACGCCACCGCCTGAGGCTGGCGGATAATCTCCTGTCCGTACCGCGCATACGTATAGTTGCGGAAGTCGGCGCCCTCGTCGAGAAATCGCTCACCGCGGAGGTTGATGTAGATGCCCAACGGGTATGAGTCGCGTTCGAAGTGTTGTCCCAGCCGCTCCTCGTTATCCGGCGGTGCGTTGAGGTCCCAGGCGACGGCGTGGCAGCCGCTCCAATCCCCGAACGGCTGCGCACCCGCCTCGAGCGCCATCCGAATCCCGTCACCCGTGTTGTACCGTGTACCGCGGACCTTGGCGGCCCGCCATTGCGGCCCAAGGTGCTGAGCGCGCATCTCGGGATTGGCTTCGAACCCGCCGCACGCGAGCACCACCGCGCGTGCGCGGTAGTCGCGCGGCCGGCCCCCGACCGTGACCTGTACCCGCCACCGCCGGGCCTCGGTGTCCCAGTGGAGGGCCGTGGCCCGAACCCCGTACTGCATGTCGACGCGAGCCGTCGTGGCCGCGCGGAGCAACGCATCGATCAGCCCCGGTCCCTCGCCCTGCGTCTTGACGATCAATCCTCCCCAGAACGTGTGGCGACCGTCCACGAGGAACGCTTGTCGATCGTACGCGAGGGTAAACCCGATCCCGTTGCGACGCAGCCAGCGCATCGTGGGGAATGCCCTGGACACCAGGGCCTGAGCGAGTTCCGGATCAGCCTTCCCGTGTGTGACGCGCTGCAGGTCGCCAAGGAACTCGTCCTGCGGATACTGACCGATGTCGATCTCGCCCGGCGTCGTCAGCGCGTGATCCGATACGACCCGCGCAACGTCCTCAACCCCGCGGTAGGGGAATCGGAACGCACCGGCCGTCACAAACGAATTCCGACCGGGTTTTTCGGCGGGTGCCCAGTCAAAGAGGAGCACGTGCGCGCCGCCCTCCGCCGCAGCGAGCGCCGCGCAGAGCCCCGCGTTCCCGCCACCGATGACGATGACGTCAGTCCCATCCATATCAGTAGTGTACCAGCGTGCTAAACTACAGTAAGGTTCGTCACCCGCAACTTCTGTGAATCTTGTTCCACGCAGAGGACTCAGCGCCCGGTCCGGCCCGTTTCCGGCCCTCAGGCATCGGAACTTTCGTCTTTTTCTCCTCGGGCAGGGCGTCTCAACCATCGGGACCTGGATGCAGACGACCGCGCAGGCCTGGCTCGTGCTCACCCTGACGAACTCGCCGTTTCTGCTGGGCGCCATTAGCGCGTTCCAATGGATTCCGGTCACACTGTTGAGCGTCGTGGGCGGTGTTCTCGCCGACCGGCTCCCCAAACGCAGTCTCCTGATCGCCACCCAGGCCATGCTGATGGTGCTGGCCTTGGTGCTTGCGCTGCTCGCATGGACGCACAGTGTCCGTTACTGGCACGTGGCGGTCCTCGCGGTGCTGCTGGGGCTGGTCACAAGCCTTGATATGCCGACGCGTCAGGCGTTCTTTGTGGAGATGGTGCACCACGACGATCTCATGAATGCCATCGCGCTGAACTCGGCCCTCGTGAACGTCGGGCGGGTCGTGGGGCCCGCCATTGGAGGTCTCATCATTGCCGCCGCAGGCGTTTCGGCAGCCTTCTTCCTGAATGGTCTCAGCTTCTTGGCGGTCATCGGGGCGCTGGCCCTGATGCAGATGAAACCGGCCGAGCCGGTTTTACCTCGACCGCTGGTGGGTCATATTAAGGAAGGACTGGGTTACGTACGGCGCACACCTGAGATTTTGACTATCCTGGTCCTCCTGGCCGCCATCAGCACGTTCGTGCTGAACTTCAGCAATGTCCTGATCCCGGTCATGGCCCGCGCGATCCTGGCGGGCGATGCTCAGACGTTTGGGTTGTTGATGTCGGCGCTGGGCGCCGGATCCTTTCTCGCGGCGATCATCCTGGCGGCGGCGAGCCGCCGTGGTCCGGAGACAGGGTTGATCTATGCCGGCGCGGTTGCGTCTTCGCTCACGGTGTTTATGCTTGGATTTGTGCGTGGCTTTCATCAGGCTGCTGCGCTGTCGTTCATCGGGGGGGTCAGTATGGTCGTGTTCTCGGCGTCGTCGAACAGCTTCGTGCAGGCGCTCGTCCCTGACCATCTCCGTGGTCGCGTCATGAGCATCTACTCCGTCCTCTTCGCAGGGGTAGCGCCGCTTGGCGCCCTGCTGACCGGCGGAGTCATGGATCTGTGGGGACCGCGGGCAGGCTTCCTCGTTGGGGGTTCGCTGGGTCTGCTGGCGATCGTGACGGTGGCGTTGTGGAGTCGCGGCCTGCCTCCAGCGAGTCACGTCACGCCGGGTCTCTAACCAGAGATGCAGGGTCTTGGCTTCACGGGTCGGCCGAGGCGGGGGGAGTGTGAGAAATCCAGGGCGTCCAGCAGGTCGGAGGCTTGCGCATCACGATTCGTCAGACTGGGGAGGCCCAGGAGTACTTCAAGAGTCTTGACCACCGAGACATGGTCCGTCTGCTGGTGCGAGATATAGCCTTGCTTCGCATACGGCGAGATGGCCAGCATGGGTACCCTGAAACCTAGCCCTAGCGGATCGACCTGCGGTGGCGGGACGTGATCGTACCAGCCGCCCCAGTCGTCCCACGTGACGAGAATCAGGGACGATGTCCAGTAGGCGCTAGTCATCACGGCGTTCACCAGCTGCACAGTTGAGCGTTCGCCCTCGCAGATACTGTGCGGCGGGTGCTCGTCGCGTGACGGCGCGATCCAAGATACGGCCGGCAGCGTCCGGTTGCGAAGATCGCTGACGATCTCCTCCTCTGTGGTCAGGTGACGGCGCATCTCGGGATCGTCGTAGATGCGGTGGAGGATTCCCATCGCCCAGTAGCCATACGCCTTCCAGGCGACTCCGCGCTGTGACAGCAGATTTGGCAGCGAGGGCATGTCGAGGCACGCCCTGACCGGCGTAGTTTTTCCAGACGGCAGGAGGACGTCGATGACCGCGTTCGAGGCTGCGCACGCCGGCTGCCCCGCGGTACGCCGCGGGTTCCCGATCGCCCCTCCGGAACTGGCGGCAACCAGGAACAGATGATTGGGGGTGCTCGGGCCCATCACGGACGTGAAATATCGGTCGAAGAGCACGAACTGTCGGGCGTAAGTCCAGTAGGCCGGGATGTCCTCCTCCGTGTACTGGGCAAAGGCGAGGGGCACGTCGTTCACGATGGCGCCCGGGACCCTCTCGAACCGATCCATCTTTCCGTCATGAAAGGCCATGTGTGCCGACGCGAAGGAATGGTTGATGTCCCGCGTACGATCCGCGGCCCGCGGAGGGCTCTGGGGGACGCCTTGAATTGTGACCATCCTGGCGCCATCCGCGCCCGGAAACTGGCCGAAATAGTTGTCGAAGGTGTGATTCTCTTTCACAACGACAATGACGTGGCGGATGGGCGTCCCCAACGGTGACGACGCGACCATGGGCGTCGGCGCTGTCAGCGGCGCGGACGCCAGCATTACGACCCCGAGGCCAATCAACGCGTTCTTCATTCAGACGCCCAGCACGCGATCCCCCGGCAGAATACTGCTGCGGGATACTGAACGCAATACGTTTTCTGTGTGGGCTCCCCGCGCCCCAGGAAACGCGACACTCGTATCGAACATCGCCCGGAGCACTGGGCGGGTCCCAGGGCGCTTTGGGGAGAGACGGTCTTGGACTCGGGTCGTCAATTGCTTCGTCATACCGTGGCCACGCTGGCCTACCGTGGGGGCAAGGCCCTGCGTGATGCGCCTGACGGGTTTTCGGAGTTCCGCATCTCGGAGACAACGCGAACGTCGGGACAAATCCTTGCTCACATGGGTGACCTCCTCGACTGGGCGTTGTCCATCGCAAAGGGAAAACAAGAATGGCACAATTCAGCACCGCTGTCGTGGGACAAGGGAGTCACACGCTTCTTCACGACGCTTGAAGCCTTCGATGCCTACCTAGCCTCCGATGCCCCTCTGCACGCGCCGCCAGAAAAGCTCTTTCAGGGACCAATCGCCGACGCATTGACGCACGTCGGGCAGATCGCCACGCGCCGTCGCCTGGCAGGCGCGGCGGTCCGCGGCGAGAACTACTTTGTCGCCGATATCACCACAGGTCGCGTGGGGTCTGAGCAGTCCGCACCGCGGCGCGAGTTTGATTAATTGAGTTCCCCCCGCTCGACCGGTCTGACACGTCGCGAGTACGGGTAAACTTTCTATGAACGGTCGCGGCTACGGCGCGAGATCATTAGCGTGTCGCCGAGGTGGTGAAGGCAATGCTGGAGCTATTGAAGCGGGTCGTGGGCATCGCCTTGCTTGGGGTCGCCGTGCTTATCATGATTAGGTCCTTCAACCGCGTATGGGAGCCGATGATGATCCTGACGACTGTGGCGCTTCTGGTAATCGTCGGGTTTGCCTTGCTCGGCTTTCGGTGGAGCGATGCGCCTGGTGTCAATCGTATGGCCGACCGCCACTAATCCCCCCGACGACCCAGTCAGGAAGGAAGTTTTCACCCGCACGACAAAGGAGGTAAGGCGCAGATGAGTTGACAATTGCTCAAAGGGGGTCGTTATGTTTATACAGCGCGTCTATATTTATCCGGCAGGCGGGAAAGAAGGTGAGCTGCGTTCTGCGCTAGAGGACTGGGCCAAGAAACGGCAGGCGCAGGGCATCGTGATTAGCTTGACTGTGCAGATCTTCGGGTCCGAGGGAACGGCCTTCGCGATCACCACGAAGTTCCGCGACCTGGCGGAGTTCGAGAGCCGCCGGCGCCAGAACCAGGCGGACCCAGCGTTTCAGACTGCGATAGGGAAATTTGCCTCGTTGAGCCTGGTACCGGCGAAGTTCGAACTCTACGAGATCCTAGTGCCCTTCCAGAAATAGCCGGCGACGCCTACTCGCTGACGACCGTAACCGGCGCTGCAAGGTGTTATACGCTTGACGCGCTCCCTACCTGCCCGCATCCTGTGTCAGAGGCAGGAGACGCGATGCCATCCGTGCGCCTGGTCAACTTGGTCAAGACCCACCGACTCGGGCGGCAGTCCGTCAGGGCGGTCGACGGTGTTTCGCTCGAGGCGCCGCAGAGCCAGATCCTCACGCTGCTCGGCCCCAGCGGCTGCGGTAAATCGACGACCCTTCGATGCATCGCAGGCCTGGAGCGGCCTGACGACGGTGAGATCTTCTTCGATGACCGCGTAGTCTTCAGCCGCGCAAAGCGCACTTTCGCGCCGCCCGACCGTCGCAACGTCGGGATGGTTTTCCAGTCCTACGCCATCTGGCCGCACCTTACCGTGTTCGAGAACGTCGCCTACCCCATGGAGGTGCGCCGGCTCTCGCGCAGTGACGTGAGGGATCGCGTGCGCGCGGCGCTAACCTTGGTCGGGCTCGAAGGACTGGAAGACCGTCCGGCCCCATACCTGAGCGGCGGGCAGCAACAGCGCGTGGCTCTTGCTCGGGCCCTCGTGTACGAGCCGGAGGTCCTCTTACTGGACGAGCCGCTCAGCAACCTCGACGCCAAGATCCGCGAACTGGTGCGCGAAGACCTGCGCTCACTGCAGCGCCGCCTGAGGATCACGACGATCTACGTCACCCACGACCAGTTGGAAGCGCTGGCCCTCTCAGACACGATCGCCGTGATGCAGGCGGGCCGCGTGGTGGAGGTGGGCACGCCCCAGCAACTCTACGCGCAGCCAAAGCATCGATTCACCGCGACCTTTCTTGGGGAGATTAGTTACTTGAGTGGATCGGTGGCGGCCAAAGAAGAGGGAACAGTCACGATCGTCACGCCGCTTGGTCCCCTGCGCTGCTACGACGCGCGGCCGGTGGCCGCTGGCACTACACTGGTCGCCGGCGTCCGGCCCGAGCACGTCATCCTCAGCAAACAACGGCCCCAGGCGTGGCCCAACGTCTTTGAGGGAACGGTCGTGTCCGCCCAGTACGAAGGCGGCCGGGTCAAGTATCGTGTAGCAATCGGCGACCTGAACGTCCTCGCGTACGGTCCACCGGGTTTTTCCCAGGGTGACCGCCTCCACGCGGTCATCGACCCGGCCCAGGTCATCCTGCTGCCGGATCTTCCCACCGAGGTCGCACCTTCGGCCGCGCCAGCCTAGCCGGCAGGAAAAGGGCCGTCTAGCCATAACTGTATTACCTCCTGCCGGAGGGTGCGTTGCGTAACGCTTGGCTCGGCACAGCTGTTTCTTCCCAACGAATGCATCGCCGGTACGGCGTGCCGTTCGCACTCATCCTTTGCGGCGGCGCTCTTGCACTTGGCGCGCCGTCCATCATCCAGCTGAACGACAACCATGTTGCTCGAGCTCGTATGCAGGAAACCGATGCCTGGGCCCGCCGATACGAGGCCACATCCCCACCGTCGGTGACCGCGACCTCGGCGCGCAATACGGTGGTTGCCCCTGATAGGGACGGCTACTTGCTCGTGATCCCCAAGATCGGCCTTCGGGTCATCGTTCGTACGCTTGAGCCCGATGTCTTCTCCGGAAAGAACACGCCCACACTCAGGCGATACGGCCTCGGCCAGGTGCCGTACACCCGTGACCTGAGGAATGGCTCTCCGGGCGCGGAAGGGACAGCCGTGATTGCGGGGCACCGTACGACCTCGGGCGCGCCTCTCCGC
>JBGPNN010000012.1:0-28135 GCA_041487495.1 bacterium | reverse complement strand
TTCGAGCCGGATGCCGGCGTCGTGGCGGAGTTCAAGTCCGGCTGGGCCAACGTGGAGTGCAAGGACTGATGAGCGCCCGGGAACCGCCGTTGCATACCCTCCCGACAGGAACGGTGACGTTCCTGTTCACGGACATCGAGGGCTCTACGGAACTGCTTCAGCGGGTCGGCGACCAGCCCTATAAGGGCCTCTTGGAGCAGCATCACCGGCTGATGCGGGAGTCGTTTGAACCGCGAGGCGGGCGCGAGGTCGACACCCAGGGCGACGCCTTCTTCGTCGCGTTCCCGGACGCCACCGGCGCGATCGCGGCTGCCGTCGCCGCGCAGCACGCGATGGGCTTGCACTCCTGGCCCGAAGGCGTGAAGATCCGTGTCCGCATGGGGATGCACACGGGGGAACCCACCCTGGGCCCCGGCGGCTACGTCGGCATCGACGTCCACCGCGCCGCGCGCATCTGCTCAGCCGGATACGGCCAGCAGATCCTGATCTCGGAACGAACCTTCTCCCAGGCTGAGGCCGCGCTGCCGGACGGGGTTGCGCTCAGGGATCTGGGCGAGCACCGGCTCAAGGATCTGGCGCGGCCCGAACATCTCTTCCAGGTGATCATCCCCGGGCTGCCTGCCGAGTTCCCGCCGCTCAAGTCTCTCGACATTCGTACCACGAACCTGCCCTCCATCGAGCTCACCAGTTTCGTCGGCCGAGAACGGGAGATGGCAGCGGTGAAGCAGCAACTGTCCACGTCGCGGCTGGTCACCCTGATGGGTCCGGGCGGAGCGGGCAAGACTCGACTGGCACTTCAGGTTGCTGCCGATCTCTTCGAGACGTTCCCCAAAGGGGTGTGGCTTGCGGAATTGGCGCCGCTCTCTGACCCGTCGCTCGTGACCCAAACCGTGGCGACGGTCTTGGGCGTCCGCGAGGTGTCGGGCCGGCCGTTGCTCGAGACGCTCATCGATTATCTGCGGACGCGGGACCTCCTGATCCTCCTCGACAACTGCGAGCATCTGATCGAGGCGACCGCACAGCTGGCCGGCGCCCTCTTGCGCGGGTGCTCGAAACTGCGCCTCCTGGCCACCAGCCGGGAGGCATTGCGGACCGCGGGTGAGGCGACCTTCCGTGTTCCCTCACTGGTGAGCCCGGATCCACGGCGCGTGACATCGGTCGAGGAATTGATGCAGGCCGACGCGACCCGGCTCTTCCTGGAGCGCGCCGCCCTGAGTAATCCCAGGTTTGTGGTGACCGAGGCCAACGCTCCGGCGGTGGCGCAGATTTGTCGCTGCCTTGACGGCATTCCGCTGGCCATCGAGCTCGCTGCCGCACGTGTGAAGGTGCTCCCGGTCGAGCAGATTGCGCGCCGTCTCGATGACCGGTTTCGCCTGCTCACCAGCGGCTTTCGGACCTCCCTGCCGCACCATCAGACGCTGCGCGCCGCCGTGGATTGGAGCTACGACCTGCTGTCCGAAGGCGAGAAAGTGCTGTTCCGGCGCCTCGCGGTCTTCCCGGGAGGGTTCCTCCTCGAAGCGGCCGAGGCCGTGTGTGCGGGCGACGGCCTCAGTGTTGAAGATGTGCTCGATCTGGTGTCGCGCCTGGTCGACAAGTCCCTGCTGATCACCGAAGCGGTCGATGGCGACATTCGCTACCGCATACTGGAGACCATCCGGCACTACAGCCGTGGGCGGCTGGTGGATTCGGGCGAGGCCGACACGATCCGGGACCGACACCTACGCTGGTACCAGGATCTGGCCGGACGCGCGGCACCAGAGCTTCAAGGAGCGGACCAGCTGGTTTGGCTCGAACGGCTGGAACAGGAACACGACAACCTGCGCGCCGCCCTGGAGTGGGCCAGGGAGGACAGGATCGACGCGGGGCTGCAACTGGCGGGCGCCCTGTACCGCTTCTGGGGTTTGCGGGGTTTTCTGAGTGAAGGGCGGGAATGGCTTGAGGGGCTCCTGGCCAAAGGCCAGGGTGCAAGCACTGGCGCGCGTGCGAATGCGGCATACGGCGCCGGCCTCCTGGCATTTGCTCAGGGTGATTATGACCGGGCCGAGGTGGCGAGCAGCGAGAGCCTGAGATGGTATCATCAGATCGGCGACACACCGGGCATGGTGCTGTCACTCAACACACTTGGGATCGTCGCCAGGAACCGGGGCGAGTATCAGAAGGCGAGAGTTCTCCTCGATGAGAGCCTGACGCTGAGCCGGCAGTCAGGTCACACCTGGGCCCTTGCCGAGGCCCTCAACATCCTTGGAGTGACGGCGCGCCGTCAGGGCGATCGCGAGTCTGCGACTGCAATGTTCGAGGAGAGCCTGGCGCGGTGGCGCGTGTTGGCAGATAAGTGGGGTCTGGCATCCTCGTTGGGTCATCTTGGCGTCGTTGCGCGGTTGCAGGGCGATTATGAACGGGCGAGGGCGCTTCACGAGGAGAGCCTGGCCCTGCGCAGGCAACTCGGCGACAAGCAGTATATCGCGGCGGCACTCAGCAGCCTGGGCATCGTGGCGCGACACCTGGGGGATTACGAACAGGCTGGGGCCCTGTTCGATGAGAGTTTGGTCCTGTCCCGCGAACTTGGCGACAAACTGAGCATCGCCGCAACGCTGTGCACCCTGGGGTTGGTGGTCCATCGCCAGGGCGACGACGATCGCGCGGCTGCGCTGCTTCGGGAGAGCCTGGCCCTGTCCCGGGAACAGGGTGATAAGCTGAACTACGCCGCGGCGCTGTGCAATCTGGGGTTTGTCACCGCAAGGCAAGGTGACATCGAGCAGGCCGCCGCCCTGCACAACGAGAGCCTCGACCTGTTTCGGGAATTGGGAAACACCCCGGGCATCGCCGACTGTCTGCTTGGCCGGGCCATCGTTGCGATGGCGAAGGGCCAGCCGGAGTCGGTGGCATGCTTACTGGGGGCGGCGGAGGCCGTGTGCCGAGGCCGGGCATCCTTGCCGCCCTCCGACCAGGCCGAACATGACCGTGCGATTGAAGCCGTCCGCGCGCTGCTGAGCGACGACGCCTTTGCCGCAGCCTGGGCGAGGGGACAGGCGATGTCGCCGGAAGAGGCGATTGAGGAAGCCTTGCGGTAGAGGAATCTGTCAGCGGGAGAGGAAAGCGCAAGTAACATCACTGGAGGGAGCGACGATGAAGCGTTCAGCAAGGGTGCCGGTCTTCCTGCTCGCTCTGTTCCTCGGTTCATTGCTCGTTGGTCCGTATGTGGGTCCGACGTCCGCCACGCATTTGGGTGCATCTCTATTCGACTCCTCGCTGGTTCAGCCCATCGGGGTCGCCGCGACGCCGGGGCGTGTGTTTGTCACCAGTCCGTATTGCCTCGACGCGAAGGATTCGGACAAGTCGAATGACAGGAAGGTATTCGTGTTCGATGACAAGACACCGAGCCCGAGACCTTTCAACACGACCCCACTCGCCACGCAGGGCGCGGGCTGCTTCGAGGACTATGTTGCCGTCGCGGGTCCCAAAGACCCCAAGGCGGGGGGTCTTCCTTCTCCCACGCTCGCCAAGAACTCACGGGGAGAATCGACCTATTTCACCAATTACGTGTACGTCACCCTGGGCCAAAAAGTCGTAGAGATTACAGACACGGGGGCGGTCTTGAACTCGTCATTCGTCAACATTCCTGCCTGTGGCTCTGACCGTACCGGGATTACGTTCGATCACGTTGGCACTTTCGGGTACAACATGATCGTCACGTGCGTCAACGGTAAAGTGTACAAGGTCACGCGCAACCATACGCCCCCTGGAACGTCTGGGACGGGTACGGCGACGTTGATCGCCAATGTGGCAGCGGCCCTGGGACTCCCATCGGTACTGATCGAGAACCCGGAAGTCGCACAGCGGGGCTTCGGCGCGTTTGGCGGCCGGATTATCGTGGCCGCGCCTTCGCTCGACAGGTTGCTCGCCATTTCCTCTTCAGGAACGGTCACGCGGCTAAGCAGGTGGCGGGCAGCGGAGGGCGTGAACTTCATTCCCACGACCAAATGCGGGTTCCTGAATTCGACCGCGACGTACCTGACCTCGGTGTTCATCCCGTTGTCGGGACCGCCGGGCATCTATCAATTTCCCGTCAGCGCCTTTGCGAACCTTGGCGGCAAAGCCATCGTGACCAGCGGTGCCAACGCGGGACTGGGTCTGTTGGCCTCGACCTCGAAGGGCACGAATATCACGCCGTTTGACAACATCGGTTCGAAACATGAGGGGTCAACGTTTGTCGACTGCGGAGTGCCGCGCTTCCTCGAAATCAGAACCGATCCAGGGGGCAACATCCCCAGGAGTATCGATCCGAAGAGCAAGGGGACGCTGCTGTTTGCCATTCTTTCGAGTTCCACGTTCGATGCCGCCGGTGTCATCATTGATTCTTCTTCGACTACTCCGTCACCGACGTATGGATTCACGGGCAACGAGGACAGCGTCATCTTTGAGTCCTGCAACTTGAGGGATATCAACGCCGACCAGCGGCCAGACCTGGTGTGCAAATCGAGAGTCACGGATCTCAACATCCCTGCCAGTGCTCTGGATCCCTCTGGGGTGTACTCTGGTCAACTGACGGGGAAGTGGAGATACAAGGTCCCGGGCATAGGCGGCGATCCCGACGGCGAAGGCCGTGACTAGCCGTGCCTAGGGGAGTTCCTCCCATGCGGCGATCCAGGCAACGACCGGGCTGCCGTCTAGCGCTTGGAGACCAGGCGTGCCGAGGACCGCGGGATCGTAGCGAACGACGACGGAGGCGCCGAAGCTCCGGAAGCTGAACTCGGGATCATGGCCCAGGACGGCTCCGACGATATCGACGCGGGCGTCCAGGCCAGCGTCGATCGTCTTCATGGCGTAGACGAGGCCGTGCACTCGGAGCCGGGCGCCCTGGGTCACCACGATCGCACCCGTGTCCAGGACGACGAGTCCCGGTAGCGTGCGCGTCGCGGCCGTGTGCAGGATCTCCAGCGAGGCGCCCCCGGCGAGCTCCACGGTGCTTTCGGCGACCAGCGCGCCGTCAACGATCCGCAGCCGCTGGCCGTCGAGAAGCGAGATACCGCCGTCTTTGACGTAGATCACGCCCCGAAGAGGTCCAGGCAGACCCACTGCCCGAAGGTACCCAACCAGTTGCTCGAATTCCGTCCACGTGTAGAGGCTGTCGCGCTTGCCGAGGAGGGCATCGTCCCCCAGGTACTTGCCCGCGGCCTCGTTGAAGTGACCGTTGTTGGTATTGCCGGCAGCCATGGCCTGGTAGTACGCGCGATTCACCTCCGGCAAGGACGGCAGGGCCTGCGTGGACAACACGACCCCTTCGACATAGACGCCCATGGCACGCAGCTGCTGGATGTTCACTCTGAGATGGTCGCGGCCCAGCGTGAGTTCCGCGCCGCGGGCCAGTAAGAGCCTGACCGGTTCAGGCGCGCGACCCATGAAGGTACCGTTCGCACCCTCTGGCGCGTCTGCCGGCCCGGGGGCGGCTTCAAACGCCGTGGATGGGTTGTTGATAGATACATCGGTAGACGCGAACTCGATGCCTCGCCCTGCGGCGATGTGAACCCAGGACCGGTCTCTGATCCCGGCTCCATACGGGACGATGACGGTGACCGCCGGGGGCCTCTCGACATAGACGACGCCCGCACCGTATAGCGCCGCCAGAAGCGCGGGGGAAGCGAGATAGACCCGCGCCCGCAGCCGCCGGCTGACTCCCGCGACCTCGCCGACACTGGTGATCACGATAGCGCCATCGGTGGTGTCAGTCAGTGACACCGTGAAGCGCCCTTCCAGCGCGCCCGAGAGGGACTGCGTATGTGCAGCGGGCCGCCACGCCCGGCCCGGCGCGTGGCCATCCGGCGTCGTGCCTTCGAGGATGGCCAGACTCCGGTGCACGCCCGCTTCCGCGGCGGCCAGCGCCGCGGCAGTCCTGAGGCGAGCCCCGGCCCGAGTGTGCTGCTGGCTCATCAACCAGACGAATGACGCCGAGGAGGCCGAAAGGACGAGGAGGAGGACCAGAACGGCCAGCAGTGCGAGGCCTCGTTCGCGGCAGACCCAGGCCCTCCGGCAGAAATCCTTGGCTACGGGAGTTCCTCCCAGGACGCGATCCAGGCGACCACCGGTGCGTCGTCGCCCACCAGCAGTCCGGGCGTGCCCAGGACCGCAGGGTCGTAGCGGATGACGACCGAGGCCCCGAGGTTCCGGAAGCTTAGCTCCTGACCGCCACCCAGTACCGCGCCCACGACGTCGATCCGCGCGCCTTCCCACACGTCGATCGTGCGACTGGCGTAGACCAGGCCGTGCACGCGGAGCCGGGCGGACTGGGCGACGATCAGCGCGCCCGGATCTAGCACGATGACGCCGGGCAGCGCCCGGGTGGCCGGCGAGTGGACGACCTCCAATGCCGCGCCCCAGCGTAGCCTCAGCGTGCCCTCCGTGATCAGCGCGCCATCGGTGATCACCATCCGCTGGTTTTCGGACAGCGCGACCGGTCCTCTGACAAAGATAATCCCTCGGAACTGGGCCGGTTTGTTCCCGGTCTGGAAGTAGGTCTGGAGTCTCGCGAACTGGTCCTGACTGTAGAGGCTGTCGCGCTTGAGGACCAACTCGTCGTCGCCGACATACTTGCCCGCGGCTTCGTTCAGCGCCGCATTCGCGGTGTTGGCGGCGGCCAGGGCCTGGAGAAATGGCCGGTCGATGCCCGGGGGCTTGGGGAAGGCCTCCGTCCAGACGACTGCCGCATCGACGCGGATGCCCATGACCCGCAGACGCTGCACGTCCACCGAACGATGATCGGTGCCCACGGACAGTTCCGCTCCCCGGGCCAGCACCAGTCGCGCCGGTTCGACCGACCGCACCTCGGCGGCCGCGAGGCCGAAGGCATCCAGGGGCCCGGGTCCGGCGTCGAAGCGCCCGGAGGGATCGTTGATGACGCCCTCGGTCACGCCGAATCGGATCCCGCCGCCGGCGGCCACGTGGACCCATGGCTGGCTGCTGGCTCCCGGTCCATAGGGCAGCAGCAGCATCTGCGCCGGCGCTTTCTCGATCTGCACGAGGCCGGCGCCATAGAGGGCGGCGAGCATGCCCGGCGATGCCAGATAGACGCGAGCCCGCACCCGTCGGGTGACGCCGGTGATCTCGCCCACGCTGGTGACGAGGATCGCACCGCCGGGTTCGTCCGTCAGCGTGACGGTAAAGCCGCCGCTCAACGCCCCGCTCCGAAACGCTTCCGTGTACCCCGCTGGCCGCCAGGCACGGCCGGCCGTGCGGCCGTCGGGCGCAGTGGATTCCAGGGCGGTGATCGCCCGGTGCATGCCGGCTTCGGCGGCGGCCAGTGCGGCGACCGAGCGCAGGTGCGCCCCCGCGCGCGCCTGTTGTTGATTCATCAGCCAGATGAGCGATGCGGACGATCCTGCGATGAACATGAGGAACACCAAGACGGCCAGCAGGGCCATGCCGCGTTCAGGCTGCTGCGGGCTCACAGTCCGCATGCGGTCATGGGTTCGGTGCGCGATACGATTCGCGGTGGACGACCTCGGCCAGCGGTAGCCGGTTGATGCGAGCGAGGACACGTGCCGGATCGGCCTTTGGCCGCGGCCGGTGCTCACCCGGGGCCGGATACCCTAACGAGAGCACCGTTGGAATAATGGCGTCGTCAGGGAGGCGGAGGAGCCGGGCCAGCGCTCGTTCGTCGGTTGGGGTATTGGGACAGGTGCCAATGCCCAGTGCCCAGGCCGCGAGCATCAGGTTCTGGGCGGCGCGCCCTGCATCGAAGGCGGCCCGCGGATTCAGCATGGCGACCGCGACCGCCACGGAACACTCCGCCACGTTCGCCGGTCTCGCGACCAGCCCGCCGACCTCACGCAGACGCGCGCGGTCGGCCACGACGATAAAGCGCCAGGGCTGCCGGTTGCGGCTGCTCCCCGTCGCGCGGCCCGCTTCGAGGATCTTCGTGAGGGCCTCGTCAGGTATCGGGCGGTCCTCATAGCGGCGAGCCTCTCGCTTGCCCACGAGCGCGAGATACGCGTCCATGTCTCGTCCCTCCTATCGGTCGATCACCAGCCGCACCTGATGCAACAACGCGTCAGTGTCGATGCGCATCCATCCGTTCTGCATAGATCGTGTTGCCGAGGTAGAGGAGGAGGTCGGGTGCGCGGCGTTGCATCGGCTGGAATCTTCCCCACCGCGGGACAGAAGCCCTTTGCGGGGCGGTGCTAGGAGGGTAGAATCGCCCGCTGGATGAACCAGACCAGGCCTGCCGCAGCGGCGCCGGCTGAGATCGCGCGTCGCAGCAACACCTCGCGAGGCCAAGTCCGGAGTACCTGCAGTGCCGCGAACGCGACCGCGACGATCATCACCTGACCCACTTCGACGCCCAGGTTGAAACTTGCCAGCGCCATGGCCACCCCGGCGCGCGGGATGGACATCTCGCTTAGGATCGAGGCGAAGCCGAGCCCGTGGACCAGCCCGAACCCAAACGTCACGAGCCAGCGGTTGCGCAGCGCGCGCTCGCCTTTCCAGAAGTTCTCGAGCGCGACGTAGACGATGCTGAGCGCGATGGCGCTCTCCACCCACCGGCCCGGAAGAGTCACGATGTTCAACACGGCGAGCGACAGCGTGATGGAATGCGCGACGGTGAAGGCGCTGACGATCTTCAGCAGCGATCGCAGCCCGCCGCCCAGCACCAGCAGACTGATCAGGAACAAGATGTGATCGTAGCCTGTCAGGATGTGCCGTACGCCCAAAAGCAAAAAACTCCACCCCTGTCCCCAGAGGGCTCGGCGCCCCGCCGTCAGCGAGAACTCCCGATGTTCAGGCGTGAACACGACGTTGCGTACGTGGCCGCTTTCCATGATCGTCGCCAGACACGACGCGGTCGATACCCCGGGCACGAAAAGATCGTAGGCGATCGAGAGCGTTCGGATCGGCCGCGGCCAGGTGTAGAGGAGCACCAGCGTGCTGTGCGTCTTCGGTGTGACATTCAGGTTCGAGGACGCGGTTGGCGCCTCGGCGGCCTCCACGCTGAGGCGACCCTCATCCGCGCCGCTGGCGAGCCGGATTCGCCGGCCGAAAAGCGCTTCCAAGTCGGCCCGGTGGGCCTGCACCTCGTCCGTGGACAGGTGGCCGTCGCCGTCGTCGTCGACCGGACCCGCGAGCGCGGTGGGAAAGGTGAGGATAACCCGGGTCGAGGTCTCCCCGACCGCGATCTCGGCCACGGCCAGGTCGGCCCAGTGGGCCAGGCCTGGCGTCGCGGCGGCCAGCAGGATGATAATCGCGCCGAGCGCCGCAGACACGATGACCGATCGACGCGGGAGTCTCGCGGTCATCGGGACTCGGAGACACCCAGCACGCGCCGCGCCTGCTCGTCGAACGTGGGGTCCGTCTCGCGCGCCGACTCGAAGTACCGCCGGGCCTCACGGCGGTGTCCGAGCGCCTGCTCGATCACTCCCGCCCGGTAGAAGATCGCTGCGTCACGCACCCCCCAGCGCAGGGCGTCACGCATCGCGGCTCGCGCTTCCTCCCACCGGCCCGCCCGGGACAACGCCCAGGCCAGGATGTCTAGGGTCTCGGGGTCGCGGCGCAATCGCACTTCGGCGTTCATCAACCGCAAGGCTTCTGACAGATCCCCCGCCCGGCCGCGCTCCAGCAGGAGCCGGGCCAGCTCGCGGCGGTGGCCGAACGAGCCATCAGTGACATCGCGGCGCAGCCGGACCTCGGCTCGGTCCCAGAGTGACTCCGCGCCGGCCCGATCGCCGCGCAGGAGTTTCAGCCGGGCCAAACCCCGCAGGACGACGTGATCGAACACGTTGGGCGAGGCGTCCGTGATCGTGACCACTTCCGACAGGTGCTGCTCGGCCGCGTCATACTCACCCGCCCGCGCTTCGAGTTCGGCCAGGTTGATCAACGCCAGAGGATACTGCGGTAGGACCCGCAGGGCCTCGGCGTACAGGCGTCGTGCGATCAGCGCGTGACCCCGTCTCGCGTGCAGGCGGCCGAGGTAGGTTCTGGTGAGTATCGATCCCCCAACCTCCCCGGCGTCCTCGGCGGCGATCGCGGCGGTGAAGTCTCGTATCGCGCCCTCGTCGTCGCCCTGGGCGGTACGCACCAGCCCCCGCAGCGACCATGCCCCAAGACTCGGGGATTGCTCGATCAGCGCGTCGGCCGCCTGGCGCGCCAGGTCGACACGGCCCGTGGCGAGATGCGACGTCACCAGGACCGACACGGCTTCCGGTTTGGCGCCGACCTGCGTGGCCAGCCGGATGGCCTCGCCGAAGTCATGGCGGGCTTCGGCCACTCGGGCCAGGACAAGCAGCGCGCTGTCATTGTTGAAAGACAGGTGCGCGAGCGAACGTCTTGCGGCCTGCTCCGCCAGCAGATACCAGGACACATCGCCCGTCGCCCGGGCCATCTTCAGATACGTGCCGCCCAGGGCGGCGAGGTCCAACCCGTCGCTCGGATGTCGGGCGATGCGCTCCTGGTAGAATGCAATCTCACGTTCCAGGGCTTTCGTGACCGCGCCGCGGGCCGGACGTTCAAACCGGTAGCGGAAATCCCCCCCGCCGGCTCCTGCCAGGCTTCCGCGTGAGCGGGCCAGGGGCACGGCGGCGATCAGCGCGGCGATCGCGAGCGGGATGGCGAGCAGGCTGACCGTGCGCTTCATGGCCGCTCCTCGTGAGCACGGAAGGTGGCGTCCGCTCGTTACGATGCGGACGCCACCCGCCCATGTGGTGTCTAGTTCGGTGCTGCCAGGTACGGGAACGACGGCAGCAACGGGTGATGCGGTGCCGTGGAGTAGTTAGTGTTGTCGCTTGCCGCCGGGTTGCCGGTCACGACCTGTAGCGTGATGTCGATGGCATCGTCCAGCAGCTTGCGGCCGCGGATGGGACTGCCCCGGCTGTTCAGCGCGTTGCCGTAGCCGCTGGGCTGCGTGGTGTCGATGCGCATGACATCCGGCAGGAAGGCACCGATCAGCGCGAGGGCGCGAGCAGGGCTGTTACCAAACGCCCTGAGCGTCGCGATGGCTTCAGCTACGATGGGCGCGGCCGCGCTGGCGCAAGGCTCTCGCCCAGCCAGCGCATCGGCCTCACAATCCGGCCCAATGCTGTCGAGGGCGACCAGGAAGGCGTTGGTGACGATCAGGCCTTCGTTGATCGCGGGCCGCGCAAGCCGATCCGTTTGGGTACGCCCGACCCTGATGGTCTCCCAGATGTCGAACGTCGTCGCGGTGTCGACTTTCTTGCTGCCTTCACCGACGCTCTGAAGGAACGCCCGTGGGACCCGTACGATGATCGAGTTGACGTTGTACCCGGCCGTGAAGTCGACGCCGGGAGTACGGAACCCGACCGCCGGCCCAATGCCGAGCGCGCCCGCGCGAACGCGGAAGTACTGCTCGACATCGAAGAAGAACGGATCTTCGCGCAATCCGGCGTACACGTCTAGGGTATGCCCGAACAATCGGACGCGGTTGATGGCCGGCGTCGTATTGATGGAGGTGGTCATGATGGGCTGACCGCCTGTCGTGAATTTCGCGACAGCCTCCTCGCCGTCGCGGACGGCGGTGATCCGCACTTGCTGCTGGTTCGCCGCGGGCTCACTGAAGTGGAATGTCAGCGAGACGTCTTCCTTGCCCGTGGCCGCATCATTGTTGTTGGCGACCCGGGTGATGTGGAATGTGTATCTGGCGCGGGCACTGAAGTAGTACTGTTGCCGCGCGACCGAGCGGGGGTTGGTGTTCATGACGAGGACCAGGTCGCCCTCGGGGACACCGGCGCTCGGATTCTGGTCGATTTCTCGGAACGCGTAGAGGTCGGTCAGGTTCACGTTCCGGCCCTTGAGTTCGGTCTCGCCGTCGTCATGGTCAGACGCGACGAGGAAGCCCGGGTGCGTGACAAAGAACGTCGCCACCACGCCCAGGGCGATGACGGCAAACCACCACTTGTGCTTCACTTGGTTTTCACCTCCGATGAGTCAGTGACGTGCGGGATCGCAGACTGCGAATCGCGGTTCTCTTCACGCATCACCCCCCCGTCCGGCCATTCGCACGCTGGCTGTTGCCGGATTGGTGGAAGATCCACGGATCTTCGTTTGGGATTTGCGCCGCGGGCCTATCCGTGCGAGGATGAAGGCGGTTGAAGGAGGTGCCTATGGCACGCCCACGGTACTCCGCGGCCAAGCGGGCGCGGGAGATTCGAAAACAGGAGAAGCGGGCCAAGAAACTGGCACGCAAGCACGGACGATCCACCGAATCGCAGGGCCCGCAGGAACCGGAGATCACCGGAGCAACGGTTCCCGGCCCCGAGGGATCACTCCCCGGTCCGGAGGGATCCGTTCCCGGACCAGAGGACGCGCCCTCGACCTAGGCCCTCACGCCAGCGTTACCGAGTTCGTTCAGGCTGCCATCCGTAGACGGGAAGGATATCGACCGGGGAATAGTCGTCGGTGAGCAGCGGCACGTCGTCGGTGGACACGCGCTTCTCGTAGTAGTCCCTCGCATAACGATCGACCGTAAGCCGCACTTTCCCGCTCGTGCGCAGGCGGCTGGCGGTCGCCTGGATCTCGTCCCCCCGCATCCCAGAGCGGCCGGTCGATATCAGGATGATGGTGCGTGTCTCGTTCGCGATACGCGCGAGCCCGAAGGCTGCCGGGAACGGATAGAGTCCCGCAAACACAGTGTTGTATGTCCTGTACAGGGCGCGGAACAGATAGCTGTTTGAGCCCTCGAGGGCGCCGATGATGTTCGAGACGACGATACCGCCCGGCGCCAGATGATCGCGGACGACCTCCAGGAATTCTTTCGTTGTCAAATGAAATGGGATCCCTTCGGCAAAATACGCGTCCAGGATGATCACGTCGTACTTCGTCTCTGCCCGGCGCAGGAACACGCGGCCGTCCAGCACCGTGATGCGGTGCCGCGCATCTTCCTTCACGTCGAAGAAGCGCTTGGCGACATCTGCGACCGCGGGATCGAGTTCCACGGTATCTACCGTCACGTCAGGGTAGTCGCGGGTAAAGCGCTTGGGGATGGCACCGGCGCCGAGGCCGATGACCAGGACACGCTGGATACTGGGGTGGAAGATCCACGCGAGGTGGGCGTAGGACGTGTACAGGAACGGGCTCTCGAACGGATCTTTCAAGACCATGCCGCCCTGAAACGACCGGTTGAAACGTAAATAACGGTTCAAGCCGTCTTCGAGGATGCTGATCTGATGGTACGCGCTGTCCTTTTCGTAGATCACCTTCGACTCCGGCAGTTTGATCGGCCCACCCTGCGACGGCCAGGCCGCGGCCAGGACCAGCAGTGTGGCTACGCCCGCCCTCAGGACCTGGCGCGGCGCCATCCCGTATCGGAGGACCAGCAGTGCCGACAACGCCAGCATCGATCCGCCGAGCAGATACAGGATGGTGCGCACGCCGAGCGCGGGAACCAGGAAAAATGCCGTGCTGACGGTACCCACGATGCTCCCCGCCGTGGAGAGCGCGAAGAGCACGCCGGCGCTGGTGCCGACCGTGGCCAGGTCGCGCGCCACGAGTTTGATGGCAAAGGGCGATGTCATGCCCATCAACACGCTGGGGATCGTGAACAGCGTAATCGACGCCAGCAATGGGTTGAGCCGAGGCCCGAGATTCCATGCGTCGAAGGCCACGAGCACCGGCCGGGAGATCACCGGCAGGATCAGGATTGCCAGACCCGAGAGACCGAGTAGACCTGCCAGCAGCGTCGCGCGCGGCCACCGATCGGCCATCGTCCCGCCCAGATAGTAGCCGAGGCTGAGCGCGGCCAGGAAGATGCTGATCAGCCCACCCCACACGTAGACCGAACTGCCAAAGAACGGTGCAATGACACGGCTGCCGACGATCTCCAACCCCATCAGCACGGCGCCGCTGCCGAAAACGACAACCCGAAGAGCCACGTGACACACCTCCGTTGTTCTTCATTTCGCCTTTACGCGCAGGTGCGCCTCCTCGCGGAGACGCGCCTGCGCGCGGCGCTCCGGGTGGTATACTTTCCCACGGACTGATGACCTGGTCTCGCCGTACGCGAATCGTCGTCACACTCGGCCCTGCCTCAGAGACGTCCGAGGTCTTGCGCGGCATGCTCACCGCCGGCGCGGACGTCGTCCGGCTGAACTTCTCGCACGGCACGCCGGACGAGCACCTACAGCGTCTGGAGACGGCCCGCGGTCTGGCGGCGGAACTCGGCCATCCGTTGGGCGTCTTGCAGGACTTGCCGGGGCCCAAACTGCGGATCGGCGCGCTACCCGGGGGCGCGATGGATCTCGTGGTGGGGACGGACGTCGTGCTCACCGTGGATGCCGCGCCGGGTCCGGACGGCGGGATCCCGGTTGCCTATCCGCACCTCACCGCCGATGTGCAACCGGGCCATCGCATCTTCCTACAAGACGGGGAACTCGTGCTCCTCGTTCGCGAGGTGACGGGGTCCCACGTACGGTGCACGGTGGAGTGCGGCGGGCATCTCCGCGAGCACGCCGGATTGAACCTGCCGGATGTCCGCATCAGCATGCCGGCCATGACCGCGGACGATCTCCACCATCTGGACTGGGGTCTGGCGCACCAGGTCGACTTCCTCGGGCTCTCGTTCGTCGAGAGCGCCGAGGATATCGCGCGTGTGCGGACGCTGCTGGCCGGGCGCGGGGCCAAGTGCCATTTGATCGCGAAGATCGAACGGCGCCGGGCCCTCGACCGCATCGAGGAGATCGTCGCGGCCGCCGACGGGGTGATGGTCGCCCGTGGAGACCTGGCCGTGGAGACGTCGATCGAAGAGGTCCCCGTGGTGCAGAAGGCGATCATCGCCCTCTGCAACCGGTTGGGCAAACCGGTCATCACCGCGACACAGATGCTGGAAAGCATGATCGTGCACTCCCGCCCGACCCGCGCCGAAGCCGCGGACGTCGCCAACGCGGTCTTCGACGGCACCGACGCGCTGATGCTGTCGGCGGAGACGGCCGTGGGCGCGCACCCGGTCGACGCCGTGCACACCATGGCCGCCATTGCCGCGCGCGCCGAGACCGCGCTCCCCTACGACCTGATTTTGCGCGAGCGCGCTCGCGAGCGAGGCACCGACACCGGCGAAGCCATCGCCCTGGCCGCCTGCCAGGCGGCGGAGGCCGTCGGCGCCGCGGCCATTGTCGCCTCCACCGAATCGGGGAGCACCGCGCGACGCGTGTCACGGTTCCGTCCCCGCCGGCCGATCGTCGCGGTGACGCACACGGCCGAGACGATGCGGCAACTCTGCCTCGTGTGGGGCGTGCGCCCCGTCCTGGTCAACCCCGCGTCAGATCTGGACGAACTGGTGCTGCGCGGTGTTCGCTCCGCCGTGGAGGTGGGCGCGGCCGCGCTCGGCGATCTGGTCGTGGTGACCGCCGGGTTCCCGCTCGGCCGCCCCGGGACCACCAACTTCCTCAAAGTGGTGAAGGTTGAGCCCCAACACGAGCCCCGGTCGTAGGGGGGAGGAGGCCGCCGTGGAATTCCCCCGGCGCTTCGTCCCGCCGGACGCGGATGCGGGCGACTGGGCGCAGGTGGAACCGCTCTTCCGGCGACTCCTGGATGCCCGCCCCGACTCTCCGCAAGCCCTCGAGCGGTGGTTGGAAGATGAGAGCGAACTCTTCTCGGTCATCGAGGAGGAGCGGGCGCGCCGCTATGTGGCCATGACCTGCCAGACCGATGATCTCGAGCGCGAACGTGCCTTCCTCTACTTCATCGAAGAGATCGTCCCCCGGTTGAAGCCGATGGCGCACGCGCTCAACGAGGCCTTTCTCCATTCGCCCCACCGCACGGCGCTTCCGGCCCGATACACGGTCCTCGATCGATTGATTGAGAATCAGGTCGCGATGTTCCGGCCGGAGAACATCCCGCTGCAAACAGCAGAGGCCAAACTCAAGCAGCAGTTCCAGAAGATTGCCGCGGCCATGACCGTGACGTTCCGCGGCGAGGAGCACACGCTGCCCCAGATGGCGCGTTACCTCGAAGAACCCGACCGGGCGACGCGGCAAGAGGCCTGGGAACTGCTCGTGGCCAGGCGGATGCAAGACCGCGACCGCCTGGATGCCATCTTCGAGGAGTTACTGGGCCTCCGCCAGCGCATCGCGCGCAACGCCGGGTGCACCGACTATCGCGAGTACGCCTTCCGCGAACTCGAACGGTTCGACTACACGCCCGACGACTGCCTGCGATTCCACGACGCTGTAGAGCGGGCAGTCGTCCCACTCGCCGATACGCTGCGCCGGCATCGGAAGGCCGGCCTGGGCGTCGGACGGCTGCGGCCGTGGGACCTGGCCGTCGATCCTCGTGGCCGGTCGCCACTGCGACCGTTCGATCACGTGAGCCGTCTCCTCGATGGTGTCGAGGAGATTTTCCGGCGTCTGGACCCCGATCTGGGCGCACAGTTTCGATTCATGCGCGATCGCAATCTGCTGGATCTGGAAAGCCGCAAGGGGAAGGCGCCGGGAGGCTATCAGAGCTCGATGCAGGAACGGCGCGTGCCGTTTATCTTCATGAACGCCGTGGGTCTCGACGGCGACGTGCGGATCCTGCTGCACGAGGGCGGCCACGCGTTCCACATGCTGGCTGCCCGGCATGACCCAATCTTGGACTACCGGCAGGCACCGTTAGAATTCTGTGAAGTCGCCTCCATGGCGATGGAACTGCTGGCCACGCCGCACTTGACCGTGTTCTATCCGGATCCCGAGCATGCACGCCGCGCGCAGTGGGAACAATACGAGCGGGTCGTCTTTCTGTTCACCTGGGTCGCGACCATCGATGCCTTCCAGCACTGGCTGTACACACATCCAGGACACGCGCGAGACGAGCGCCGCCGCGCCTGGGTACGGATCCTGACCCGTTTCTCCACGGGCGTTGACTATGGCGGATATGAGGATATCTATGACGCCCTCTGGCAGCAACAACTGCACCTGTTCGTCGCGCCATTCTATTACATCGAGTACGGTCTCGCGGAGGCCGGCGCGCTGCAGATCTGGGTTCATGCCCGGACCGACCACGCCGCCGCGCTCAGCCACTATCGGTCGGCGCTCGCGCTCGGTGGATCACGGCCCTTACCCGAACTCTTCGCGGCGGCCGGCGCGCGGTTCGATTTCTCTGTGGAAACCCTGCGGCCGTTGATGCACGCGCTCGAGGAGATCCTGCAGGTCGACGCGCCGGGCTAGCCTCCGCGGACCCCGTCGATCAGCGCGCGCCACGTCGCCTCCCGCCGCCCCGGGACGATTGAGTCGTAGATCCTCACCCGATCGGCATGGCCGCCGTATTCCGCGCGCAGGCGCGCCGCGACCTCGTCCGGCGGGCCCCATATCGCGGCGGCTTCGAGCATCTCGTCTGGCACCAGCGCCGGCATCTCGTGCCACTGGCCGCGGGCCGCGCAACGAGTGAGCGCCTCGCCAACGTCGCGCCACCCGTGCAGGTCGAGCACGGCCCGGTAGGCCGGGGTCGAGCCGTAGAACGCCAGATGCCGGCGGATGTCCCGGAGCCCCGCGTCGACTTCAGAGACCGTCCCCGCCGCCACGAACACGGATGCGGACACGGCGACGTCGCGCCGCGCGCGCCCGCTGCGCGCCAGGCCCGCCTCGACGTGCGGCATGACGATTTCTCGGAAGTACCGGCGGGTATGAAATGCGTGGAGGTGGAACCCATCGGCGACCTCGCCGGCCAGCCGGCACATGCGGGCGCCGACACCCGCGATCTCGACCCGCAGGGTCGGGGCAGGCGGCGGTGGGGTGAAGAACGGCGTCATCAACGAGAGGGTGAAATAGCGCCCGCGGTAATCCAGCGGCTGCCCCTGGCTCCATGATGCCCACACTGCCCGGATCGCGCCAATGACGTCGCGGAGTTTTGGCGCGGGCGGATCCCAGGGCATGCCAAAGCGGCGCACGATGTGCCCCCGGACCTGCGTGCCAAGCCCTAGCACGAACCGCCCCTCCGAGAGCTGCCCAAGATCCCAGGCCGTGTATGCCAGGACCGTGGGGCTGCGCGTGAACGCCAGGGCGATCGACGTGCCGATCGTCAGACGGGCCGAGTGTTCGGCTGCGATCGCGGCGCCGAGGAGCGCGTCGTGATCCGTCTCGGCCGTCCACAACCCGTCGAACCCCACGGACTCCGCGGTCCTCACGATGTCGGGGATGTCCCGCAACGAGTGGTAGTTCAGGTAGGCGTCGAAGCGCACGGTGGTCTCCTCGTCTCGCAGCGCGGCTGATGCCGTGGTGGGCATTCCGCGCCAGGGCAGGAGTTCCCCCCGCTACGCCGAACGTGCAGGTCTCTGGGAGAGGCCGGAGGGGAAGACAGGGACTGGGGAGGGTGGTGTCGGCGCACAGGACCTGGTGCTGAATGCGTGCAAGCGCCCTTCTACTCATTGTGATCGTTACCGCGGCAGCGCTGGCGGCGCCCGCTGCGGGACAATCCGTCATCCGCGTCATCGTCAACGGGTCGCCGTTGTCCCTGTCCGCGCCACCTTTCTTGCGCGATGGTCAGGTGATGATCCCGGCGGCCCGCGCGTTTGAGGCGTTCGGCGCCGGCGCGGCCTGGCTCATCGACGACCGAGCGGTGGTCATCTCCAACCGGACCGGTCTGGTGATCCGGCTCCGCATCAACGATCCGAACGCGCAGGTCAACAGTCAGACCCGGCCGCTGCCGGTCGCCCCGGTTCTCGTGGGCGACCTACCGTATGTCCCCGCGCAGTTCGTCTTCTCCACACTCGGCGCCTGGGTCCGTTATGATGACGCCACCCGCACGCTGCACGTGGCGTCGCTGATCAGCGGGTTGAGCGTGCAGCGCAGCGGCGATGCCGTGCGGCTGATTGTCGACGCCACAGGCCCGTTGCGCGCCGAGACCCGTACACTGTCCAATCCCGATCGCCTCGTCGTCGACCTGCACGGCGGCGCGTTTCGCCCGTCCGATCAGGATCTGCGTGTCGGATACGGCGGCGTGGTCCGCATCCGCGCCGCACAGTTCCAGATCAAACCGTACATCACCCGCGTCGTGTTCGATCTGGACCAACCGGTTGACGCGCGCGTGTCCGGCGCATCGACCACGTTTGCGCTGACGATCGACGTGAGCCCCAAGGGCGCGTCAGCCGCCGCCAGACCCCCGGCCCCGGCCGCAGCGCCGGCACCGCTTCCGCCCCCCGCGCCGGCCAGACCCGTCGATCCGGGTCCGGTTCCGCTGCCGGCAGAGGATGGCCGGGACCCGCAACTTGTGACACCATCACCGGTGGTGCCTGACGTCCCGACCGACGACGGCACGCTGCGGATCGCACAGGTTCGCACCGAACAGCTGAGCGGCCGGTTCCGGGTCCTCATCGATGCGAACAAGTCCTTCGAGTACACTGTACGCGAGTTCATCGATCCCGACCGGCTGGTCATCGACATCACCGGAGCGGTCTTCGTGCCCGTCAAGCAGGAGATTCCCGTCGCCGGTACTCTGGTGAGCGAGATCCGGGCGGCGCAGTTCCAGGCCGACCCCGACATCACGCGAGTCGTGGTGGTATTGCGGCGCAAGACCGCCTATTCGGTGGCGGCGGCCAATGACAGCGGCAGCATCGTGGCGATCGAGATCCCGGAGCCCGGTCTGCGCGCCCACGTGGTGGCCATCGACGCGGGACACGGCGGGAAAGATATGGGTGCGACCGGCCCGTCGGGACTGCTGGAGAAGGACGTCGTGCTCGACGTCGCGCTCCGCGCGCGCGAGTTGCTGGTCAAGGCTGGGGTCAGGGTCATGATGACCCGCGAGACCGACACCTTCGTGGAGCTCCCGGACCGGCCCCGGCTCGCCAAGCTCCAGGGCGCGACCGTCTTCGTGAGCATCCATGCCAATGCCGCGACGCGCCTGGCAGCCAGCGGGTCGGAGACGTACTATCTGAGCCCGCAAAGCCTGATGCTGGCGCAGATGGTGCAGGAAGAGCTTGGCCGCATCACGGGTCTGCCGAGCCGCGGCGTGAAGACCGCGAACTTCCTGGTCCTGCGCGAGAATGACGTCCCCGCGGTGCTGATCGAGGTGGCCTACGTGTCGAACGTCGATGATGAAAACCGCCTGCGCGCGACGGTGTTTCGCCAGCGGCTCGCCGAGGCGGTCGTGCGCGGGGTGCAGCGCTTCCTCGCTGTCTACCCCGTCCCGGCGAATTGACGAGACGCCCGGTCGGCCCAGGACTCACCTATCCACGTCGCGAAGCGTAGTCAAACCCATCATCGTTGCTGGAGTTGCTGATGCCCAGAACCGACGGCCGGCAGCCGGACGAACTGCGGCCGGTGGAGATCATCCGGAACTACATCCCCCACGCGGAGGGCTCCGTCCTGATCACATTGGGGCAGACCCGCGTGATCTGCACGGCGACCGTCGAGGAACGCGTCCCGCCCTGGCTGCGGGGCGGTGGGCAGGGCTGGATCACCGCCGAGTACGGGATGCTGCCGCGTTCGACCCATGAGCGCACGCCGCGTGATCCGGGCCGCCAGGGCGGCCGGGTCCATGAGATCCAGCGCTTGATCGGGCGCGCGCTGCGGTGTGCCGTCGATCTGGACAAACTCGGCGAACGCATGATCACCGTCGACTGCGATGTCATCCAGGCCGACGGCGGCACGCGCACAGCGTCCATCACCGGCGCGTTCGTGGCCCTCGTCGACGCGCTGGGCGTCTTGCGGCGTACGGGCGTGCTGGCGCGGTGGCCGGTGCGGGAGTTCCTGGCTGCCACCAGCGTGGGCATCGTCGACACTGCGATGATGCTCGACCTCAGCTTCACCGAGGACTCGCGCGCGCGCGTCGATCTCAATCTGGTCCTGACCGAATCCGGGAAGATCGTCGAAATCCAGGGCACCGCCGAGGGTCTCCCGTTCTCCCGGCAGGAGCTGCTCACCCTGCTCGCGCTGGGCGAGAAGGGCA
Source organism: bacterium (assembly GCA_041487495.1). Classification (GTDB taxonomy): domain Bacteria; phylum Sysuimicrobiota; class Sysuimicrobiia; order Sysuimicrobiales; family Humicultoraceae; genus JBGPNN01. The sequence continues at coordinate 7,279 of JBGPNN010000012.1, read as the reverse complement.
TCGGTTCACTCATCGAGGCGCAAAAGAGGGCCCTGGCGGACGTGCTGGCAAGCCTGCCGCACTAGCGTGACGACCGTCGTCCTGGCCACGCGCAACCGGGGAAAGGTGCGCGAACTGCAGGCCCTGCTCGCGGACCTGCCAGTGCGCGCGTGCACGCTCGACGAGTTTCCCGACGTGCCCGTGATTCCCGAGACCGGGGAGACGTTTGAGGCGAATGCCAGGGAGAAGGCGGACCTGGTGGCACGCCTGACCGGGCGTATCACCGTGGCCGATGACTCGGGGTTGGAGATCGACGTGCTGGGTGGCGCGCCGGGCGTCCGGTCGGCCACGTTCCTCGGCCCCACGGCGACGGACGAGGACCGTAACCTCTGGGTGCTTGGGAAGCTACGGGGCATGCCCGAAGGACTGCGCACGGCCCGGTATCGCGCCGTGCTGGCCGTGGCATCACCCGACGGATCGATCCGGACGTTTGAGGGGATCTGCGATGGTCGAATCGCGGACGCCCCCCGTGGCCACGATGGCTTTGGCTACGATCCGATCTTCCTTGTCCCGGCGTACGGTCGGACGATGGCCGAATTGCCGCCCGACATCAAGAACCGGATCAGCCACCGTGGGAAGGCCGTCGACGCCGCGCGCGCGTATATGGCCGCGTTGGTGCGCGGCGCGGCAGAGGATCCACCAGGGCAGTAAATCCGCGGCGACCGGCAGGAAGCCCCGCCGGTTTCGACCAATACAACCGGCGTTACGCAGGGCCTCCCCGAGGTGCTCGATGGACCTGAACGCCTTCCTCCGATACTGGTCGCTCACGTTCGCGGTCTTCGTATTCTATCTCTTCGCGTCCCTGGTCGCGGGGATGGATATTGCCAACGAACTCGCCGAGGCGGCACGCAAGAAGCGCGCGAGCGCCAAAGGATCCGGGCTTGATCCTAACCCGCTGGCCGGCAAGAGCGTCGCGCAGACGCTGCTGCCCGGCCCCGGGCAGCGACTGGACGCCAAACGCGAATGGGTGGCCAGTCTGGCAAAGGAGATCGTGGCGCGCCTGGGTGCCGAGCAGAGGATGAAAATCGTGGTCCTCGAGGATTCCAAGGGACATCCCCTGGTGCACTTCAGCGACGGCAAGCGCATGGAGACCTATCGCGTCGAGCGCGCCCTCGTCGAGGGCGCTATGGCCGGGGATACGGCGAAAGTCGATGAGGCGAAGGAGATGTTGACACGGCACTTGTCGGCCGACTTTCTCGGGATGGAGTCCGTGCGCCCGCCGCGGACGACCGAACTCGCGCGTGAGACAGCACCCAAGACCGGCGCGCCTCTGACACCAGCTACTCCCGCGACGCCCGCAGCGCAGGCACCCGCGGCCCCAGGGGCGGCCCCATCGGGTGAGGCCCAGATGAGTCGAGAGGAACGTCTCGCCGCGGCGAGAGCCAAGGCCGAGGCGCTCAAGAAAGCCCGGGAGTCCCAGACGCCGCCAAGCGAAAACTAGCGCAGTTCACTCAACTTCCTTTGCGATCAGAGAATGATCCCGGAATCCCGCTGGAGTAACGCGGCACGGGCCAGCGGCACCGGTGGCGCTCCTAGCGCCAACAGGCGGTCGTGGAACTCCCGCAGTGAGAAGGCCGGACCACATTCGGCCCGATAGTCGTCGCGGAGGCGGCGCACCATGTACTTGCCGAGGGTGTAGTTGAGGTACCCGGGATCGAACGTGCCGCGGATCGCTTCCTTGCGCGCCGGTCCATGTTGCATGAAGGCGCATGTTTGGAACATCAGTGTGGCCTCGTCGACGGTCATCTCGCCCGTGTGCATCCGGATCGCGGCCAGATAGCGAACCTGTCGTACGAGCGCCTCCCCCAGGTACGCCAGTCGGAACTGTGGACTGGGATCCACCCCGGCTTCGATCATCATCTCCTCGGCATAGTGCGCCCAGCCTTCGACGAACGAGTACGACGCCGCCACCCTGGCAATCATCGAGGCCGCGCGCCGGACATGCATGAAGTGGATGAAATGTCCCGGGTACGCCTCGTGGATGCTGACATCCTTGAGGGTCGCGTAGTCGAACTTTGTGAGCCATTCTTCGCGCTGCTCTGGTGACCAGTCCGTCTCCGGCGGCGTGACGTAGTAGTATGATTCGGTGGCCGTCCCCTCGAAGGGGCCGGCCGTGTCCATCATGGCAAACGCCCACCGGGCGAACGGCGGCGTCTCCTGAACAATGGGCCGCACCTCACCCGGGACGGAGACGATGTCGCGTTCGACGAGAAATCGTCGCAGGTCCTCCAACATCGCCGCCACGTCAGGAATCAACCGATCGGCTGTCGGATGGTGGCGGCCCAGGGAGACGATGACGTCTCGGGGATCGGCGCCCGGATCAATCCGCCCGGCCGTCTCGCGCACGTCATCCGCCAGCCGCGCGAGTTCGGCTTCGCCCAGCGCGATCAATCTGCCCAGCGGGACATTCACCATCTCGCCGTGCCACAGCATGGCGGCGAAGTTCGCTTCCCCGATCGCAAACGCGTCGACGGCGCGACCGTCGGCCTCATCGAGAAACCGTAGGAAGCCACGAATGGCCTCGGCCGCGGCGGTCACCGCCGTGCCGAATCGGGCGCGGCGCTCCTGCTCCCTGATCTGCCCGGCGAACGGCGGCAGCGACGACGTGTAAAAGGACAGATAGCCGGCGAACACGTCTTTGGCCGTGTCGATCAGGGGACGAGCCAGCGGTTCTCGCAGGTGCCGCCGCGCCACGTCGATCCCGCGCGGGACATCTTCCAGGTAGCCGGTCAGCGCCAGGAGCCGCTCGGACACCGGCGCGTAGTCGCGCTTGAGATAGGCCGTGGCGTCGAGCAGATCGCTCCCGGTCAGGGGATTGCGCTCATGATCGCGGAGGCCCTCCCATCGAAAACGTTCCTGCGCGATCGTCTGCTGGACCAGCTCGGCATCCAGGCGTTGTTGCGGCGAGAGCGTTTGGCGATCAAGGGCCGCCAGCCGGCGCTCCCAGGTACCCAGGCTTCGCAGCCAGCCCTCGAGGGCCTCTGGTGAAAAGTCGTCCGCGCGGCCGTCATAGAGGTGCAGACCCAGCCGCGTCCCCAGACCCGGGTAGAACTCCAGGTAGTCGGCGAGAAACCCGTGTTCAAACTGCTCGAAGGACGCGTCCGCGATCACGGCGTCTTGCCTTCTGGCGCAGCTGCCGTATTTCCTGTTCGGGCGCTTGGGGAGGGGCGTCTGGTGCGGAGTCGAACTGTCCTTTGATGTGATCGTCGTGCAGGCACCACTGCGCATCAGTTTCTTCGGCGGCGGGACCGATCTCCCGGCGTTCTACACGCGAGAGCCCGGCTGCGTGCTGTCCACCGCAATCGACAAGCGCGTCTTCGTGATCGCCAAGGAACGCTTCGACGACCTGATCTACGTCAACTACTCTCGCAAGGAGATCGTCGAGCGAGTAGACGACCTCGAGCACGGCCTGGTGCGTGAGGCGATGCGACTGACCGGCGTCTCGCGCGGTGTGGAGATCACTACGCTGGCGGACGTCCCGTCGGAGGGGTCGGGGCTGGGATCGTCGAGCAGCATCACCGTCGCGCTCTTGCTGGCGCTATACGTCTATCAAGGCGAGTCCCCCACGGCGGCCCGCCTGATGGAGGAAGCCTGCCGGATCGAGATCGACATCCTGGGCAAGCCAATCGGCAAACAAGACCAGGTGATCGCCGCCTACGGTGGGCTCCGTCAGATCACCTTCCAGCCCGACCACACGGTCACGGTCGAGCGCGTGAACATCAGTGACCCCATCCTGGCTCGCTTCGGCCGGCGGCTCATGCTCTTCTACACGGGGCGGACACGATCGGCCGATACCATCCTGAAGGATCAGGTCGATCGTATCCCCGAGTCGCTCGACGCCCTGCGAGCCATGCGGGCACAAGTCGCCAAGGGCCGGGACGCGTTGCAACAGGGCGACCTCGACCGCTTCGGCCAGTTGCTGCACGAAGCCTGGCAGTTGAAGCGCGAACTGGCCGGCGGGATCTCGAACGGGCAGATCGACAGCATGTATGAAACCGCACGGCGGGCCGGCGCCCTTGGCGGGAAGATCACCGGCGCCGGGGGGGGTGGGTTCCTGCTGCTCTGCGTCCCACCGGCGGCCCACGACGCGGTGCGCGAAGCGCTCCCGGGCTATCGCGAAGTCCCGGTGGGCCTGGAGCGCGACGGCGCAAAGGTGATCCTCAACGCCCGGCAGTGAAGGTCGCGGCGCGGTGACGACAGCGATGCGCGTGCTGGTGACTGGAGGGGCGGGGTTCATTGGGTCCCACACGGTTGACGCCTTACTCCGGCGTGGCCACGAGGTCCGCGTCCTCGACGCGCTCGAACCGCCCGTGCACACAACGGCGGTCCGGCCCCGGTATCTGCCACCCGAGGTGGAACTCATCGCCGGCGATGTTCGCCGGCGCGAGGATTGGGAGCGGGCCCTGGATGGCGTCGATGCCGTCATCCACCTGGCCGCCTACCAGGACTACCTGCTCGACTTTAGCCGCTTCGCACACACCAATGACGTCGGGACGGCGTTGTTGTACGAGGCGGCTGTCGCGCACCGTCTGCCCCTGCGGCGGGTCGTGGTGGGAAGTTCGCAGGCCGTCTATGGCGAAGGCCGGCACGTGTGCCGCACGCACGGTGCCCAGTATCCGCGGCCCCGCGGGCTGGACCGGTTGCAGCGGCAGCAGTGGGAGGTCCCGTGCCCTGTGTGCGGCGAAGCGATGGCACCGGCCTGGACCGACGAGCAAGCGGTGGCGCCGCACAACCAGTACGCGGTGTCAAAGTATGCGCAGGAGCTCTACGGTCTGACGCTCGGGCGGCTGCACGCGATCCCCACGGTGGCGCTGCGGTACAGCATCGTGCAGGGTCCGCGGCAGAGTCCGCTCAACGCCTACTCGGGGGTGCTGCGCATCTTCGCGTCGCGGTTGCGGCGGGGGCTGCCGCCGGTGGTCTATGAGGATGGACAACAGATCCGCGACTATGTGGCGATTGATGACGTAGTCGAGGCGAACGTGCTGGCGCTCGAGCGCGACGGCATCGAGTTCGAGGTGTTCAACGTTGGCGGGGATCGCTCGGTAACGGTGCTCGAATACGCCCGGATGCTGTGCGATGTCATGGGCGTTGATGTCCAGCCGGTTGTGCCCGGAGAGTTCCGGCTCGGCGACACGCGGCACGTCCGGTCGGACGTCTCGAAGCTGAAAGCCCTTGGCTGGCAGGCGAAGACGCCGCTGCGTAATGTCGCCGCGCGTTACGTGGCGTGGCTCGACACGCTCGACGACGTCCCTGAATCATCGGAGGGTGCGCTGGCGACGATGCGGCGACTCGGCGTGCTCAGGAGAGGGACATGAAGCCGGCCGATCAGGCACGGGACTACCTGGCGGGGCTGGCGCAGATACTGAGGGCTGTCCCGTCGGACGTGATCGCGAAGATCGCACAGATCCTTGAACGCGCCCGGTCCGAAGGGCGCACCGTTGTGCTCTTCGGCAACGGCGGCAGCGCCGCCAACGCCTCACACATCGCGCTGGACCTCAGCAAGACGACCAGCCGGGCAGGCGCGGCACGGCTGCGTGTGATCGCGCTCACGGACAACGTCCCGTTGATCACCGCCTGGGCCAACGATGTGGCCTACGAGCGCGTGTTTGCCGAGCAACTGGACAACCTGGTGGGTCCCGGCGACGTGGCGATCGCCCTCAGTTGCAGCGGTACCTCGCCGAACGTCGTCACGGCCGTGCGTCGGGCGCGTGAACTAGGCGCCACAACGATTGCGTTAACCGGGTTCGAAGGCGGCCACCTCAAGGCTCTGGTCGACCTCTGCCTCGTCGTGCCCGGCCAGCACATGGGACAACTCGAAGATGCCCACCTCGCGATCGGGCACATCCTGACCGACGTTCTGGCCGGTCGGAGCGTTCCAGCCAGTCCGTAAGTGAGACCTGCCGTTTTTCTCGACCGCGACGGGACAATCGCCGAGGACGTGCATTACTGCCGGCGGCCGGAGGATTTCCATCTCTTGCCCCGGGCGGCCGATGCGATCGCCCTGCTCAACCGGGCGGACCTGCCGGTCGTCGTGGTGACGAATCAATCGGGCATCGCGCGCGGCTACTTCACGTGGGGGACGCTTGCCGCGATCCACGCCACGATGCACGCGGGCCTGGCCGCTGGTCGCGCACAGGTCACTGGGGTCTACGTGTGCCCGCACCATCCCGACGACGGTTGCGAGTGCCGGAAGCCGCGCCCCGGTCTGCTCCACCGGGCCTCGGCGGACTTGGACCTTGACCTGTCGCGATCGTATGTCGTGGGGGACCGGGCGATGGACATCCAGGTCGCCAGAGCGTGCGGGTGCCGGGCGATCCTGGTCGACACGGGGCCGCCCGACGCGCGCGAACGGGCGGCCGATGCCGGACCGCCGGACTGTCACGCGAAGGATCTCTACGAGGCGACCTTGTGGATCCTCGAGGATCGGCGCGGGCTCTGACCTCACGCCGCGTGTATAAGTTCAGATAGATCCCGTACACCTCACGGGGGCTGTGGTACGACGGAGGGCGGGCTTTCGTCTGCACCGGAAGGGCCGGTATGCTGGCGCCATGATGAACGTGGCGGGCCAGGTGATACCGGGGGGCCAGGCGGTGGTGGGGCTGGTGGGGCCGACGCTGTCGCGGGAAGCCCGGCAGCGGCTGCGGTGGATGGACTTCTATAGGCGCCACGGCAAGAATGCGCGGTTGACGTGCCGGCACTTTGGGATCAGTCCGGACACGTTCTATCGGTGGAGGCGGCGCTATGATCCGCGGCGGCTCGAGAGCCTGGAAGATCATCGGGACACGCGGCGTCCCCACCGGGTGCGGCAGCCGCAGACGCCGCTGGCGGTAGTGGAGCGGATCCGGGAGCTGCGGGCAGACTACCCGCGGTGGGGGAAGGACAAGCTGGCGGTGTTGCTGCGGCGGGAAGGGATCACGCTGTCGGCGTCCACGATCGGGCGGGTGCGGGGGCGATTGAAAGCGCGGGGGAGGGTGCGCGAGGCGCGGCTGGGGCGCCGGAAGAGCCGCTGGCGGCCGCGCCCGTGGGCGCAGCGGCTGCCGCGAGACTACCCGGTGCGGCGGCCGGGGGATTTGGTGCAGGTGGACACCTTAGACGTGCTGGTGGTGGCCAATCTCCGCCGGAAGCAGTTTACGGCGCGGGATGTGCTCAGCCGGTACGACGTGCTGGAAGTGTATGGCGTGGCAACCGCGCACACGGCGCGGGCCTTTCTGGACGTGCTGGTGCGCCGGGCGCCGTTCCT
>JBGPNN010000011.1:0-29072 GCA_041487495.1 bacterium | reverse complement strand
TAGCGTGCGCGAGCACTCATACGCGCGACACGGCGAACAACCGCCATTCGCCGGGCACACCTTTCAACGTATTCGCGCCGCGATCTTCAAATTGGATCCCCGACCCGGCGACCAGATCTCTAACGGTGCTCGACACCAGGACCTCCCCAGCATCGGCCTGCGCCGCGACCCGCGCGCCGATGTGCACGGCGAGCCCACCCACTTTCTCCCCAATGATCTCGATCTCACCAGTGTGCAGCCCCGCCCGGACCTCAATCCCCAGTCCCCGCACCCCATCCCTGATGGTGCAAGCGCAGCGAATCGCTCGGGCCGGTCCGTCGAAGATCGCGTGAAAACCGTCACCGGTCGTTTCGATTTCGCGCCCCCGGAACCGGCTGAGTTCCCTCCGCACCAGCGTGTTATGCGCCTCCAGCAAGTCACGCCACCGCCTGTCACCTAGCCGGGCTGCTTGATCCGTCGACCCGACGATATCGGTGAACAACACTGTGGCCAGCACCCGGTCCGGCTCCGGCACTGGCCGGACACCGGTGAGGAATTCTTCGATTTCGTCGAGGATCGCGTCCTGATCGCCGACCCACATCAGATGGTCGTCACCGGGCAACTCCACATACTTCGCGCCCGGGATGCGCGACGCCAAGTATCGGGATGCGCCGACGTCGATCGCGCGGTCGCCCTTGCGATGCATGACCAGGGTTGGAACGCGAATGGCGGGCAAGACGTGCCGCACATCGATCTGCGCGTTCATCCGGGTTAAGGTAAGCACGGCACCGGGGCTGGCACTCCGGGTCAGGAAAGTCGCCCACCACCGACGGACTCGCTCGTCGCCTGCCACGCTGGGGGCGCGCGCCTCGAGCCCCACAGGCCCTCCCCAGCCATCGCGGATTTCCGTGAGGAACTTCTCATACTCTTCTGGTGTGGCCGCCCATGGATGGGTGTCGGTACGGATACGCGTGGCGTACGAGCCATACATGATCAGCGCCGCGGTGCGCCCGGGGTAGGTGGCAGCGAACAAGGCGCACATCGGGCCGCCCTCCGAGTTCCCGAAGAGAGCCGCCCGCTCTGAACCGGCAGCATCCATAACCGCACGCACGTCGTCCATCCGCTGCTCCAGGGTGGGCAGTTCCGACTCGTGCACGCGGTCGGAGAGCCCGGTCCCCCGTTTGTCGAACACGATGAGCCGCGAGAAGGAGGCCAGACGGGTCAGGAAGCGCGCGTACGACGGTTCTGTCCAAAACTCGTCAATGTTGGAGACCCAGCCCATGACATAGACGAGGTCGATCGCGCCGCTCCCGACGACCTGGTAGGCGATGTTGACGTTGCCGCTCTTCGCGTATCGGGTTTCGGGCTGCACGCGCCCTCTCCGTTGATCGCGCTCTGGGTCAGGCAACACCGAAGAGACGCCACTCGCCTGGAACGCCCTTGAGCAGGTGCGCGCCCCGGTCCTCGAACTGGATCCCCGAGCCGGCCACGAGGTCCTTTACAGTGCTGGAGACCAGCACCTCGCCCGCGCCGGCCTGCGCAGCCACGCGGGCGCCGATGTGAACGGCAATGCCGCCCACGTTGTCACCCATCATCTCAACTTCACCGGTGTGCAGTCCGGATCGGATTTCGAGACCCAGGGACCTGACGGCCCTTCCGATTTCGACGGCGCATCGAACGGCCCGGGCCGGCCCATCGAACGTCGCCAGCACGCCGTCACCCGCCGTCTCGATCTCGCGGCCTCGGAAGCGGGCCAATTCGCGGCGGATTGCACCGTAATAATCGTCGAGCAGATCGCGCCAAGGCCGGTCACCCATCGCGGCCGCCCGCTCCGTTGAACCCACGATGTCCACGAAGAGGACCGTGGCGAGCACGCGATCAGTCTCCGGCCCACGGCGTACACCGGTCAGGAACTCCTCGGCCTCATCCAGTATGGCATTCTGATCGCCGACCCAGGGCAGATGGTCGTCACCAGGCAACTCCACATACTTGGCGACGGGAATCTGCTGTCCCATGTAGCGGCTTCCGCCGACGTTGATGTCTAGATCGCCGACGCGGTGAATGATCAGCGTAGGCACGCGGATCGCCGGAAGAATGTGCCGGATGTCGATTTCAGTGTTCATCCTCGCGAGCGCGAGCGCCGCGCCGGGGCTCGCGCTCCGGCGGAGGTACGCGGCCCACCATTCCCGGAACCGTCCGTCGTCCTTCATGGTCGGCGCCAGCGTGGCCAGGTCGACCACACCGCCCCAGCCCTGCTGGATCGCATCGAAGAACTCCTGGCGCGTTTGCGGCGTCGGCGCCCACGGATAGTCGGCAGCCCAGACGCGTTTCGCGTAACTGCCGTACATGACCAACGCTGACGTACGCGCCGGGAATGTCGCGGCGAACAGGGCGCACATCGGACCGCCCTCCGAAACCCCAAACAGGGCCGCGCGCTGCGAGCCTGCGGCGTCCATCACCGCGCGGACGTCATCCATCCGCTGCTCAAGCGTCGGGAGCTCCGAATCGTGCACCCGATCCGACAGCCCCGTTCCGCGCTTGTCGAACAGGATCAGCCGGGAGAAGGACGCCAGCCGGTGGAGAAAGCGCGCGTAGGACGGCTCTTCCCAGAAGTAGTCGAGATTGGACACCCAGCCCATGACGTACACGAGGTCGAGCGGGCCGCTCCCGACCACCTGGTAGGCGATATTGACACCGCCACTCTTCGTGTACCTGGTTTCGGGCTGCATGGATTTGATGATCTGGGATTCGCTACCGGGGCGAGTGACACCCCTCCCGCCGGGAATGCTGAAGAGTTCTTGCCAGTTAGATTCCAGACACGATGAAGCGAGTCAGAGTCCTGGTGGTTGCCGAGGACCCGGACGCACGGTCGGCGCTGGCGGCGAAGGTCTCGCAGGAGGTCGACCTCGACCTGGTCGGTGACGTGTCGGCGGACGCGTTGGAGACTGCCGTCGCGGCGTACGATCCGCACATCATCCTGTGGGACGCCGATGCGTCGCTCGCAGGTGCGCCGGTCGAACCGATACTGCCGGAAACTGGCAGTGTTCCATTCATCGCGGTCACACAGAACGCCGACTCCGGCGAGCGCGCGCTCCGTGCCGGCGCGCGAGGGTACCTCCACCCGCAGAGCCCGGCGGAAACCTTTGCGGCCGCTATCATGGCGGCTGCCGAAGGACTGCTCGTGATGGACCCCACCGTGGCGGAGTGGACGCGCGAGGGCACGGCGCCAATCGAAGCGGCCCCCGACGACCTGACGCCGCGCGAAATGGAGGTCCTCTACCTCCTCGCCGAAGGCCTCTCCAACAAGGAGATCGCGCGCCGGCTGGGGATCAGTGATCACACGGTGAAAACCCACGTCGACGCCATCCTGAGCAAACTGGACGCGCACAGCCGGACCGAAGCCGTCACCCGCGCGGCCCGTCTCGGCGTCATTCCGCTCTAGCCCGGCCGGCTCCCCCAAACGCCCGATGCATCGCCGCTCGCCGGTGCGCTACGCTCAGCTCCGGAGGTGAGACTTTGGAAGCGCTTGTGAATGTCTCTGAAAACCTGTCGCTGATTGCCGATTCTCTCGGGCCATCTGTGGTGCGGGTCGAGGCCCGTCCCCGTCTGGCGTCGAGCGGCATCGTCTGGTCCTCAGACGGGGTTGTCGTGACAGCGGATCATACCGTCGAGCACGACAATGGGATCACGCTCGGCCTGGCAGACGGCGGGTCAGTTGGCGCCGGCGTCGTTGGCCGCGACCCGACAACCGACATCGCGGTCCTGAGGGCTCACGCGACGGGTCTGACCCCACCCAGGTGGGCCGACATCGATGCCGCCAGGGTCGGCCACATCGTTCTGGCGTTGGGCCGCCCGGGCCGGAGCCTCCGCGCCCGGTGGGGAATCGTCGGCGCGCTCGGGCGCGGCTGGCAGTCGCCCGCCGGCGGGCAAATCGACCACTACCTAGAACCGGACATCAACGGGGCACGCGGGTTCTCGGGAGGCGCGCTCGCCGATGCGCGCGGAGCGGTGCTGGGCCTGAACACGGCGGGCCTGCTGCGGCACACTGTCGTGACCGTGCCGGCATCCACGCTGCGCCGCGTCGTAGACACCCTGCTAACCCACGGGCGGATCCGCCGCGGCTATCTTGGGACGGGAACCCATCCGGTGCGGTTACCGGCCGCACTGCAGCCGGAAATGGGCCAGCAGACCGGGCTGCTGGTTATCTCGGTGGAACCGGCCACGCCCGCGGAGCAGGCGGGTCTCCTCCTGGGCGACGTTCTCCTGAGCCTGGACGGGCGGCCGCTGCAGGCGATCGACGATCTGCGAGGTTCCCTCGGCGGTGACCAGATCGGTCGCCAGGTTCGCGTGCGGCTCCTCCGGGCCGGCCGGACCGAGGAACTCAGCGTAGTCGTGGGCGAACGCGGTCAGCGTTCAGCCTGACCGGTGGCTAGCGGCGGCTTGTGAGGAGGGGCATGATGTCCACGCCGCGCAGGTGGCCCAGCGCGCCCTTCGCGGCAGTCGCCTCGGTGTACCGGCCGGCGCCGTCGGGCGGCGTGCCCGCGCCGACGACCAGGAGCGGCACCGGGTCGGCCGAATGACCGTGCAGTTCGCAGGGCGTGGCATGGTCCGCGGTCACGGCGATCAGCGTCGTCGACAGGTCGACGGCGGGCAGCAGGGTACCGAAGAAATGGGTATCAATCTCTTCGATGATGCGGCGCTTGGCGTCGCAGTCCCCGTCATGTCCAGGCTCGTCGGGCCCCTTGATGTGCAGGTAAAGCCCATCGAACTGCGACCGCACTTCTACCGTGCGCCGGGCCCACCCCTGATAGATGTCCGCGCGGGTGGCGGTGGGACTGTGCGGCACTTCTACGACTCCCATCCCGAGATAACGCGCGATGCCGCGTTCGACCGGCATCTCGACAAAACACCCGAACGTCACGCCAAGACGATCGCGCATCGGCGGCACGTGGGGCAGTTCATCGCCGCCGTCACGCAGCAGAATGAGGTTAGCGGGCAGTTTGCCTTCGCTCTTGCGGCGGGCGTTGACGGGATGGGCATCCATGATCGCCCGGCCCTTCACGGTGAACTCGTTTACCAGCGCCGCAGCGGTGCGGGCCTCCGCCGACTTATCGAGCGGCGCGCACTCCGCCACCTCCTCTTTGAAGGTGGCCAGCGCCACCCCCATCCCGGCGACCCGCGCGTACGCGGGATCGGTGTTGGAGATCTGCGCGCTCAACCGGCCGGTAGTTGGGTAGAAGACCACGGCGCAGCGGTACCCGATCGAAGACGAGACGATGACCTTGGCCGGTGCGCTCTCCAGACGGATCTGCTGCGTGACCGCTTCGGCGAGCGCGCGCGCCTCTTCAGACAGAAGATTGCGCCCAACGCGCCGATCGACGATCTTTTTGCCGTCCCCGCCGGTCGCGAAGTTGCCCCGGAGCGCCAGGTCGCCGCGCTTGAAATCGATCCCGGCACCCAGCGCCTCCAGCGGCCCGCGGGCGGCGTGGTACAGCGTCGGATCGTAGCCGAGGATCGCCATCACGGCGACATCGGACTCAGGCGCGATACCCTTGCCGACCGTGGTCACCAGACCCTGCTGGCCTGCGGCCGCCAGCCGATCGAGGTTCGGCGTGCGGGCCGCGTCGAGCGGCGTGCGGCCGCCCAAAGCCGCGACCGGCCGGTCGCCGAGACCGTCGAGAATCACGTAGAGGATCTTCGCGTTGCTCACCTTACTGCACCGGAGCGCAGTGCTTCTTCAATCTTGTCCGCGACGAACATCTTCAACAACGACTGATAGGGAATATCGCGCTTGTTCGCCAGGACCTTGAGCCGCTCAATCATCGACTCCGGCAGCCGGATCGAGATCGTTCGTGTCGTCGGACGCAGGTTCGGAAGATTGACCCGCTCAGCCCGGCGCCAATCGACGAAGTCAGTTGAGTCGTGCGAGGCCCAGAAAACTCGTTCCTGGTCTTCGGTTTCAAACTTCGGCGCCTTGCGCATCCGCTGTTTCACTCTAGGCACGCTCGTACTCCTTCCTTTCGTAGCGGCTCATATCGCGAGCGGAGATCACCCGTATCAGATCTTCGCGCACAGCGAACACCACAAACAACAATCGCGCTTCATCAGTCTGGCCCAGTGCATAGAACCTGGGCTCAGTGTCTGAATGTGTTACATCCGACGCCGCCACCAATGGCTCATTGAAGAACACTTCCTCGCATTCAACGCGGCTGACTTTGTGCTTGAGCCAATTCTTCTCAGCATTCCCCTCATCCCACTGGAAGCCGGTACACTCGAGGAGCTGGTCGAGCGGCTCCGTCATACCTCATGTATATATCATATATATACAGTCTGTCAAGCTGGGGACAAGCGAAACGCTGACCAACGACTTAGCGATTCATACCCGATTGGGTTCCCGCTCGACCACGCTGTTAATACCCTTTAGGAAGCCGCGTGCCTGTTGGATTGGCTTGAGCGGGATCAGCTCGATACGGCCGTTGTACGGAATCACTTGGACCTTCTGCCCCGGCCGTATCCCGAGTGCTCGCCGAACGCGAGCGGGAATGACGACCTGGTACTTGGGTGACACTGTGGCTGTATCCATACGATTCTCCAGTCGATCATAATAACGTAATACGTCCTCTATTCTAACGTGGTCCGGTGCCCGCCTTCTACGGGGAACCGACCGCCGCGACAAAATCCGCACTGAGCGTGCCTGTGTATACTTCCGATGCCGGACCCGTCATGCGGATGCTCCAATCCTCTCCGACCGAAATACGCAAGTCGCCGCCGGGCGCGGAAATCGTGAGGGCGCGATCGGTAAAGCCCCGGCGCACCGACGCGGCCGCCACGGCGCTGGCGCTCGTGCCCGAGGCCATTGTCTCGCCGGCGCCGCGCTCCCAGATCAGGATCTGCACGCGGTCGCGCGCTACCACCTGCGCGAACTGAACATTTGTTCGACGAGGGAACGAGACATGTGTTTCCAACAGCGGCCCCAAACGGTAGAAATCCACTCCACGGAGGTCTGGCACGAAGACAACACAATGGGGATTCCCCACAGAGACCGCCGTGATCTTCAAGCGTGTACCGCCTGCATCGAGATCCTCATCCACGACCTCGCGCGCCGGGCCTGCGACCGGAATCTCTGTACTCTGGAACGTGGCCTTCCCGACGTCGAGCGTCATCAGGTCGATCCGGTCGTGCTTTAGATGTAACTGCACGCGCGCCACGCCGCCCAAGGTGTCGATGCTGAACGCGGGCCGCCGCGTGTACCCGTGCTCATAGAGGAATTTCGCAAAGATGCGCAGGCCGTTGCCGCTCTTCTCCGCCTCGCTGCCGTCGGGGTTGAAGATCCGCAGGCCGAAGTCGGCGCGGGACGATGGCGCCAGCGCCAGAATCCCATCGGACCCGGCGCCCAGATGGCGGTGACAGATGAGCCGGATGGCCTCGGGCGTCAGCGAAAATGTCAGCGCGGAGGGATCGACGACCAGGTAATCGTTGCCGAGCGCATGGGACTTCACGATCCAGTTCTTGCCGGCCGGCGTCATGCGATCTGGGCCCCTTGCGTCGAGCGCCCCGCGCGGCGAAGGGCGGAATCGATCAGCCGATCGATAAGCGCAGGGAACTCGAAGCCCGCGGCCTGCGCGGCTCTCGGAAACAGCGATCCCTCCGTCAACCCGGGGATCGTGTTCACTTCTAGCACCGCGACATCGGCCTCACGGACGAACAAGTCCACACGTGCGAAATCCGCGCACCCAAGCACGCGATAGGCGCGCAGCGCCGCGGCCTGCGCGCGCCAGACCGCGGATGGCGGCAGCCGCGCCGGACAGATCTCGTCGGTTGCGCCGGGTGTGTACTTGGCTTCGTAGTCAAAGAACTCTCGCTTGGGCACGATCTCGACCAGCGGCAGCGCCGCGGGCCCGGCGACATCGGGATCATCGAGGACCGCGCACGTGAGCTCGGTACCCGTGAGATACTCCTCGATGAGGATCACCTCGTCGAAGCCGAACGCGACGTCCAGGGCCGGGCCCAGGTGCTCCGCATCCTTGACGATGCTGACCCCGATACTGCTGCCCTGTGCGTTGGGTTTCACCACGCAGGGAAAGCCCAGCGCCTGCCGGATCTCAGCGACCAGCGCGGACTCGCGCCACGAGGACTCCTTGCGTTCAAGGGTCAGGTACGCCGGCGTCGGGATGCCGTTGAACCCGAACACCTGTCTGGACCGCCGCTTGTCCATGGCCAGCGCGCTGGCCAGCACTCCCGATCCCGTGTAGGGAATCCCGGCAAACTCCAGCAGTCCCTGGATCGAGCCGTCCTCGCCATACGGCCCGTGCAGGGCAATGAACGCCAGGTCGAGCCCGGATGGAGGCACCCACGAGCCAAACTGTGGGACGTCCAGAGGCACCGCGTCGTAGCGCGCGGTGTCTATCGCCTCCAGGACGCGCCGGCCACTGGCCAGTGAGATCTCCCGTTCGGCTGACCGTCCACCCATCACGACGCCGACCCGCAGCCGGCTCATGCCGAAGCCCTCATCTGGCGTATCCTCCATGCGGCGATGCGCTCGTGGAGCAGCGCCACGGCGCCGTCGCTCAAGACGCTGGCAAACGGGATGACACGGACCCCCGAGGGGATCGTCTCACGGACGCGATCGAGCACACGCGGCGAGGCCAGGACCACTTCGGCCTGATTCAGGACCTGCGCCAACGCCTGTGGTTCATCGAGGGTCCCGGTCTGTACCCGGGGCGTTCGCAGGCCCACGGCTTCGAGCGAGCGCGCTTTGCTGCGCACGCCCTCCGCGGTGGCACAGACGAGCGCGACGCGGCTCGCGCGCGGCAGCTGCGAGACCTCTTCCAACGTCTGAAAGTCGGGCAGAGCCATCAACCCGACAACTTCGAGACCCCGGCAGCGCCGGCGGACTTCTTCGACGTGGAAGAAGGTCGTAGCCAGCAGGTCGACCTCCGGCGGGGTCGCCGGCAGATCATCCAAGAGGATCGTCGTGACCGGGACATCGACCGCCGTCCTGACGAGCCGGGCGAAGTAGGCCAGATCGACCGGGTTGCACTCGACGAAGCCCAGCCGCGGTCGCTGCAGACCCCGCCGGCTGCCGGCGCGTACAGCCACCATGGCCAACAGGTCATCCAGGTCAATGTCCAGGCGCGACGCGGTGGTGAGCAGCCGGTCGATCTGAGCGGACAACGCCTGTGAGGCGCGGGGTGACGGCGGCGTCCAGATGACCGTGGTGCCGCGGCCGGGCCGCGCGTCGAGGACGCCATCGGCTTCCAGTTCGGAGTAGGCCCGGGCGACGGTGTTGCGGTTGACCCGCAGGAAGCCGGCCAGCGTACGGACCGGCGGGAGACGGGTACCGGCGGCGAGCCGCCCGGAGAGGATCTGGTGGCGGATCTGCGCCTTGAGCTGGTCGGTCAGCGAGGTGGTGCCACCGCGGTCGAGGGCCAAACGCATCGGGCGATTGTCCTAGTCGTACTAGGACAAGTATCTCCGCCGGCCGGTCCGGCGTCAATAGGAAGTCGCTAACCCGCCGCCACTTCCGTGAGGCCGTCCTGGAGCACCGCTTTCCCGGCTGAATTCAACATCATAAACGCATAGGCGGCCCGACCGTCCCGCGGCCCGGCCGACCAGACCCGCGTGGTAATCTGCTGACCCGGTAGGACCGGGCGCGCGAAGCTCACCGCCATCCGCGTGATCCGGGTGGAGTCGCCGTTCGACCCGCGGGCCACGAGCACCCGGCTGGCAAAGGCCATCGTACAGAGGCCGTGCACGATGACACCCGGCAGCCCCACCGACCGGGCGTAGTCGACATCCAGATGAATCCGCGAGTAGTCGCCCGACGCCTCGGCGTACCGAGCCGGCTGATCCTCCGCGATGGTATCGGTCACGCTGGCCAGGGGTTCGGTCGTCCGCAGACCCGCCGGCATCCGATGGTCTCTCAGCGGGTCGCCGGCGCCCGGCACGCCGGTTATGCCGCGGAGAAACAACGTGCTGAACCCTTCGTTGACGAGATCACCCGCGGCATCGCGCGTCTGGGTCCTTATAGCCACCGCCGTCCCGGAGCGCGCCGGATAGACGCCGTGAATGGCGGCCCTGGTGCGCAAGGTCATGCCCGGCACGAGCGGCCGGTAGAAGAACATGTCCTGGTCGCTGTGGACGCTACTGGAGCGGACCTCACCGGGCACGAAGGCATCCATCGCTGCCCACAAGGCGTCGAGGATCGGGACGGCGGCAAAGACCGGGGGCGACACGGCGCCCGAGGCGTGCAGTGGATTGTCGTCGTCGGTCGCGGCCGCGTATGCTTTGACACGTTCCGCCAGGACCCGGTGTTCAAACTCGTCCGACCAACGGCCGATCCGGCCGACATCGAAGGGGATCACGGCTCCCTGCCCCCAAGAATATCGTGGAGTTCCATGGGGCGGACCAGGCGGCCCGGCAGTTCGCGATCGAGCGCCTCAAGCGTCCAGCGGCCCTGTGTCTCCAGACGGTGGACGATCGATGCGACCGCAAAGACGTAGACCTGGTTTCCCATGACGTGAAACACCTGCCCGGTCGCCGGGCAGTCGGCCTGCGCAAGCCAGGCGATCACGGGTGACACGTTGGCCGGATCGAGCGGGTCGAAGGCACCGGGTGGGGGCGTCCGCAACTGCTCCTCCCCGCCTGGGACCGCCATGGCCAGCCGCGTGCGGGCCGATGGGGAGACGGCGTTCGACCGTACGCCGTAGCGACCGTACTCCATCGTCACGACGCGCGAGAGCGCCACCACCGCGAGCTTCACCGATGCATAGTTCGCCTGCCCGAAGTTGCCGAGCAGACCGGCCAGCGAGCTGGTGTGGATCACCGAGGCCTTGACCTGGTGGCCGGCCTTTGCGCGGTCACGCCAGTACGTGACCGCGTGGCGCGTCGGCGCGGCGTGGCCCTTCAGGTGGACGCGGATGACCGCGTCCCACTCATCCTCGCTCATGTTGGCGAGCGTGCGGTCGCGCAGGATGCCGGCGTTGTTGACCAGCACGTGCAGGTCGCCGAACGTCTGGACGGCGAGGCTGACCATCTGCGCCGCCTGATCCCAGTGAGATACATCGTGCCCGCTGGCGACGGCCCGGCCGCCGGCCGCGAGGATCTCCTCCACGACCCGCTGCGCGGGCGTTACATCCTTCCCGGCACCGTGGACGTCGCCGCCCAGATCGTTGACCACGACGCTGGCACCCTCCGTGGCGAGCAGCAGCGCATGCGCCCGGCCCAGGCCCCTGCCCGCGCCCGTCACGATCGCGACGCGGCCGTCAAGTCTCCGCATGCGATCCCTCCATAACCCCAAACACCGTGAGGGGGGGCAGCCCTGCCCGCTCCCTCCACGCCACGCGCACCCGGTCGCCGATGCGGGCAGGACCACCGATGATGTTCGTCATCAGACGCGGTCCTTCATCGAGCTCAACGATCGCGACAACGTAGGGTGGCTCGAACTCGGGCGCGACCTGCATGTGGACCGTGGTCATCGAGTAGATGGTACCGGTTCCGGCGGCCCGCACCCAGCCCACGTCGGGCGACTCGCAGGCTAGGCAGAACGGCCGCGGATAGAACTGGTGATGCCCGCAGGATCCGCAGCGCTGGACGACCAGCTCGCGACGGCCGGCGGCTTCCCAAAACGGCGCCGTCAGCGGATCGCCATAGGGCGGCTCAGTCACGGGCAAGCACCACGGTGGCACCGACCGAAAAGAACCCACCGTTGCCGTGCGCCACGGCGATCCTGGCGTTGGGCACCTGCCGGTCCCCCGCTTCCCATCGCAACTGCCGGACGGCCTCGACAAGCAGCAGAATTCCCAGCGCGCCCGGATGATTGTACGAGAGGCCTCCCCCGGATGTCATCGAGGGTAGTTCTCCGCCCGGTCGCAGAACCCCGGTCTCGACGAACGCGCCGCCCTCGCCCTTCTTGCAGAACCCCAGGTCCTCCAGGGCCATCAGGACCGTGATCGTAAACGCATCGTAAGGCTCAAACACGTCGACGTCCGCCGGGGTGATTCCCGCCATCCCAAACGCTTCCCGACCGGACACCGCGCCGGGAGAGACGGTCAGGTCCGGCATCTGCGTCATGTGCCAGTGCGTGTGGCTCTCGCCCGCGCCCAGGACGCGGATGGGCATCTTCGCCGCGTCGCGGGCCCGCGCGTGGGTGGTGACGATCACCACGCCACCGCCGTCGGTGATCAAGCAGCAGTCGAGCTTGTGCAAGGGATCACACATCATTCTGGACGCCAGCACGTCGTCAACGGTGAGTGGCTCGCGCACCCATGCTTTGGGATTCATCTGTGCCCACAGACGGGCAGCCACCGCGATCTCGGCCAGCTGCGCCGAGGTCGTACCGTATTGGTACATGTGACGGGCCGCGGCCAGCGCATACTGGCCAATTGGGACCGGCACGCCATAGGGCGCCTGCAACTGCGACCACAGTGACATCTCCTGACCGGGCCATCCCGGCCGCCGCAGCCGCCGCGTACGCTGTCTCGAGGCGAAGGCGATCAGCGCCACGTCGCAGCGGCCCGCCGCGATCGCCAGCATCGCGTGATGGACGAACGCTTCGAACGCCGCGCCGCCCAGGTCGGACGAATCCGCGTACCGCGGCTGGATGCCCAGGTACTCGCCGACCTGTACCGACCCTTCCTCGCCCATGTAGTTGACGAAGATACCGTCGACGTCGTGCAGCGTCATGCCGGCCTCGGCGAGTGCCTCTTTCGCCGCCACCGCAACCATCGAGAGTTCGGTCTGATCGTGCACCTCGCCAAGCGGCGTCTCGGCCACACCGGCGATGTAGACGGGCGTCGTACTCAGGGTCATCGGCGCTACTTCAGCCCGCTGCCCTTCATGAGTTCGAAGGGCCCCATGGACCAGCGGAAGCCGTCCCGCATGACCGCGTCGACCTGCTCTTCCGTGGCGATCCCCTCGGCGACGATGCGGGCCGCCTCCATCCTAACGGCGCGATTGATCCGGTTGCCGACGAACCCCCAGACCATCGCGTGGTCCCGGATCACCTGGGGTCTCTTACCGCAGCGCGCCGAGAACTCGATCATCGCGTCTCGTGCCGCGGGCGCCACGCCCTCGTGCACGACGATCTCCACCAGCGGCATGACCGCGCACGGCTGAAACCAGTGCCATCCCAGCACCTTCTCCGGCCGGTCTGTGGCGTACGCCATCGCGGCAATCGGCAAACCGGCGCTGTTCGACACCAGGAGAGCCGGTGGCGGCGCAAGCCGGTCCAACTGCCTGAAGACCCGTACCTTTAACCCAATATCCTCGGGCACGGCCTCAACGACCAGGTCCGCATCCGCGCAGGCGGCGGCCAGGTCGGTGGTCGTGGTGATCCGTCGGAGCGCTGCCGTGGCCTGCTCGGCGGTCAGCTTTCCGCGTTCGACGCCTTTTTGCAGACCGAACCGCGAGTACTCGATCCGCTCGAGGCCCGGCGGGAACTGATCCGCGCTCACGTCGTGCAGGCGGACGGCGCACCCGGACACCGCCAGGACCTGGCCGATCTGCGACCCCATGACCCCGGCTCCCACGATCGCCACGTTGCGGATCTCCATCATTGGCCTCCGGTCCTCTCGGCTACCAGCGCGGAGCGGCGGATCTTGCCGGAGTCATCGCGGGGCAGCACCGTGATGAACTCATAGGATTTTGGCACCTTGTAGCGCGTCAGCCGCGCCCGGCAGTGCCCGTCGAGGTCGTCGGCCGACGGCGGCCGCCCGGGATCGGCCGGCTGGATGACGGCATGCACGCGCTTCCCCAGATCCTCATCGGGCAACCCGATCACCGCCACGTCCGCCACCTGGGGATGCTGCTGCAGCGCGGCCTCGACTTCGGCAGGGTACACGTTCGCTCCCCCAACGATGATCAGGTCGACGCGCCGGTCGGCAAGGTAGAGATATTCTTCGTCGTCCACCCATCCCAAATCCCCCACGCTGGTGAACCCATCGGGCGTCGACTTGGCCGGGGACGACCCCAGGTACCGGTACGTGGGACCTTCAGTGTGCGGGCGCATGAAGATCTCCCCCACCTGCCCGCCCGGCACCGGCGCACCCTCAGGATCGAGAATGCGCAGATCGCAGTCACGCGGCCGCCCGACGCTGCCCGGATGTTGGAGCCATTCATCTCCTCGGATGACGGTCGATCCCACGGCTTCCGTCGCGCCATAGGCTTCGTAGAGCCGCTCACCGCCGATCAGGTCGATCCACGCGCGCTTGAGCCAGGGGGGGCACGGCGCCGCGGTGTGAAAGAACGCGTGCACACTGGAGAAGTCGCGCGTCTCAATGCCGGGCAACTGGATGATCCGTTTCATCATCGTGGGGACCAGGAAGCCAAAGTTGATCCGGTGCCGCTCGATCAGCTCAACGGCCTTCGCCGCGTCAAAGCGCTCCATCGTGACCAACGTGTGTTCCTCGAAGAGCCCGATGGGACCCCACGAGAACGGCGAGTTGTGGTAGAGCGGACCGGCGATCAACTGGACCTGGCCCATCCGCATGCCGACGCGGCCGCCGAAGGCGCCGACGAAACCGCCGGGTTCCCAGGCCCACGGTTTTGGATCGACGATCACTTTTGGACGGCCGGTCGAGCCACCGGACCCGATCGCCTTCGCCGGCTGTGGGGTGCGGTCGGGCAGCGGCGCGTCGCTGTCGGTGGCGGTCGCCAACTCACTGGGCCGTACGATCGATCCCCCGACATCCGGCCACTCGGTGACGATCGCCGCGGGATGCGCGGCCGCCAAGATCTGATCGCGTTCCCAGGCCGGCAGCGTCGGGCTGAGCGGCAGGACACACGCGCCGAGTTTCCAGGCCCCGAAGGCCGCCACGTAGTGTTCGGGGCAGTTGCGCAAGCCAATGGCCACCATCGACTGTTCATTGACGTCGTGTGCCGCCAGCACGCGCGCGGCCCGGTTCGACGCCCGGTCGAGTTCACCCAACGACATCCGGCGCTCCGGACCGTCCCTTGGGACAAAGATGATTGCCGTCCCATCGGGATCGGCCGCGGCCCGCAGCGACAGGCGGCGTCCAATCGAGATCCCCCGCGATGTCTGTCCGATCTTCATCGATCTCCCTCACACCGTGAGCGGGAAATGACAGGCGGCCAGGTGTGCCTCGTCACCGGGGGCGCCGTGCGGATCGATCTCGCGGCACACGGTGCGCTCCGGATGCGCCAGCGGTCCGATGGGACACCGGGTGTGGAACCGGCAGCCCGCAGGAGGGAACCGGGGATCGGGGAGGTCGCCGGACAGCCGCACCCGTGCCGAGGCCGCCCGGCTCACCACCCGGGGAATCGCATCGATCAGCGCCCGCGTATACGGATGGCGGGGCCGTGCGAACAGGGCGGTCGTCAGCGCATGTTCGACGATGCGCCCTAAGTACATCACCGAAACGACATCGCTCATGTACCGCACGACCGCGAGGTTGTGCGAGATGAACAGATACGAGAGCCCCAACGTCCGCTGCAGGTCCTTCAGGAGATTCAGGATATTCGCCTGCACCGACACGTCGACCGACGACGTCACCTCGTCGCAGATCAGGATCTCCGGCTGCACGGCCAGCGAGCGCGCAATGGCGATGCGCTGGCGCTGGCCGCCAGAGAACTCGTGCGGGTACTTGCCGGCAGACCGGGCATCGATCGCGACCAGGCCGAGCAGGCGGGCGACTTCGGTGGCTCGACGCCGGGCGCCCATCTGCCGCTGCGTGCCGATGGCCTCGTCGATGGCCTCGCCGACAGTCATGCGAGGATTCAGCGACGCGTAGGGATCCTGGAACACCATCTGCACGCGCCGGCGAAGGTCGCGCAGTCGCTCGCCGCGCGCGTGCGTGACATCTTCGCCGTTGAGCACTACGCGGCCGGCGGCCGGCCGTACGAGTTGCACGATCGCCCGCGCCACCGTCGACTTGCCGCAGCCCGATTCGCCGACCAGCCCCAGCACGCCGCCCGGCGGGATAGTGAGATCGACTCCCTCCACCGCGGTCAGCGCGGCCGCGCCGGTACCATACCGGACCGTGAGGCCTGCCACTTCCAATGCTGTCATACTGGCCCCGGCTCCGCCAGTCGCGCCGCCGCCACCCAACATGCGACCCGCCGGCCTCCGGGCAGATCGTCGAGCGGCGGCACTTCGACCCGGCAGCGCTCAATCGCGTAGGGACACCGCGGCGCGTACGCGCAGCCCGGCGGGATCGCCTCCAGGTCCGGCGGCCGGCCCGGGATGGCATTCAGCGGCCGCGCGCGATCGACGTCGAGCGTGGGCACCGCCGCAATGAGCGCCTGCGTGTATGGATGCGCCGGTGCGCGCAGGATCGCCCCAAGATCGGCGTCCTCGATGATGCGCCCCGCATACATCACGAGCACCCGGGTGCAAATCTCGGCAATCACGCCGATGTCGTGCGAGATCAGCAGGACCGCGGCGCCGTGTGCGCGGTTGACCTCCTGCAGCACGTCGATGATCTGCGCCTGGACGGTGACGTCGAGCGCCGTCGTCGGCTCGTCCGCGATGATCAGCGACGGCGCGTTCATCAGCGCCATGGCGATCATAGCCCGCTGGCGCATCCCTCCCGAGAACTCGTGCGGGTACTGGCGCATGCGCGCGTCCGGCGCCGGGATGTGCACGTCGCGCATGCGCGTGACGGCCAGGCGCCAGGCGCTACCGCGGTCGAGTGCGCGGTGGACCTGCGGTGCTTCGATCAACTGCAGGCCGACGCGGAGCGCCGGATTCAACGACGACATGGGGTCCTGGAACACCATGGCGAGGTCGGTGCCGAGCACCCGGTGCCGCCGGGCCGGGGAAAGCCGCAGCAGGTCTTCGCCCCGCAGGCGCACCGACCGCGCGCCTGAGGTCCCCGGATACGGGACCAGGTGCGCGATGGCCAGGGCGGTGAGGCTCTTGCCGGATCCCGACTCGCCGACGACGCCCACGATCTCGCCCTGGTAGATCGTGAATGAGATATCCCTGACGGGCGTGACCACGCCGCGCGGCGTGGGGAACCGCACGGTGAGCCCTTCGACCTCCAGCAGCGGAATGCCACGCGACCCGCCGGGACCGGCCGTGGACCCGGGTGCGGCCGTCGATACTCGTCCAGTGGCCTGACCGGTGGGCGTGGCGTCCGGCCCGTCGTCCGCCGCGGTCCACAGCAGCGGATTCATCGCGCGCGCCAGCGCCTCGCCCAGGAAGCCGGTCGACAGGCCGGCGATGGCGATCACGGCAGCTGGGCCGAGCGCGGCCGCCGGCGTCACGTAGAGCGAGTGCACGCCCTCGGTGAGCATCGATCCCCAATCAAACTGCGGTGGCTGGACGCCCAGACCCAGGAAACTCAGCGACGAGATCGCGATAATACTCGAGCCGACGGCGTTGAAGATCGAGATGGATAGGGTGTCGGCGATGTTGGGCAGGATGTAGCGGGCGAGCAGCCGGTCCGTGCCAATCCCGACCACCCGCGCGCTGGCCACGTAGTCACGCCCGGCGGCGGCAGACGCCAGCGTGTTCGCCAGGCGCGCGAAGCTTGGCGCAAACGCGATCCCGATGGCCATCACCGCGCCGTACGCCCCGGGCCCAACGATGGCCGTGACGAAGATCGCCAGGAGGATTGGCGGGAAGGCGAGCAGGATCTCGATGACCCGCAGGCCAACGGCGCGGGCTCGCTGGCCGAGCACGGTAATCAGCGCCCCGAAGGGAAGCCCGATCACGGCCGCGGTGCCGGCGGCCGCTAGAGCCAATCCGAGCGACAGCCGCGCGGCCGTCAGCGTCCGCGCCAGGATGTCGCGACCCAGCCGGTCGGTGCCAAACCGGTGGTCCGGAGAGGGAGCTTCGCCTGACCGGGTGACGTCCATGGCGCGTGCCTGCGTCCCCCAAATGATGGGCCCCGTGATCGCCAGAACGATGAGCAGGACCACCGCAACGATCGCCGCCGCGCCGGTCGGCGCATGCACGACGCCGCGCAGGATGGTGCCGAAGATCGAGTCGGATCGGATCACGCGGTACGGATGATCGACCGGGGGTCGACCAGCCCGAGCAGGACGTCGACCAGTGTGTTCACCAACACGACGGCGATGCCCAGCATCAGGATGACCCCCTGGATGACCGGATAGTCCCGGGACAGCACCGCCTGCACGACGGCCGTCCCGAGCCCGGGCCAGGCGAAGACGTTCTCGACAATCACGGCGCCGCCCAGCAGGCCTGCAAAGAGCAGGCCGCCGATCGTCAGTGCCGCGGTCAACACGTTGGGCAGCGTGTGCCGGAAGTACAGCAGCCGGGCGGGCAGCCGTTTGCTCCGGGCGGTGCGAATGTAGTCCTGCGCCAGGACGTTGAGCGTCTCGACGCGCACGATGCGCGCCAGCACCGCGATGGGGCGGATGCTGATCGCCAGCGCGGGCAGGATGATCGCCGTCCGCTCATCTGCGCCGGCCACGGGCAGGATCCGCAGCCAGACCGCAAACACGAACGCCAGAAACGTCGAAGCCAGGAACTCGGGGAGCGCACCGCCGACGCTGGTCACCGCGGCGAAGGCCAACTCGGCCCGCGGGTGCCGGCCCTCGCGGGTGACCGCGCCGACGAGCATCCCGGCCGGGATGCTGAGCGCCATGACCAGGACCAGCGCCGTGATCGCCAGCTGCGCCGTCTTGGGTAGGCGATCCGCGATCAACTTGGTCACCGGTTCGTTCGTCACGAAGGATCGCCCGAAGTCCAGCCGCGCGGCGCGCCGCGAGTAGTCTGCGAACTGCGCCAGCAGCCCCTTGTTCAGGCCGAGGGCCTCGCGGATCCGCTGCACGTCTTCCTGCGACGCATCAAGACCCGCGATGGTCCGCGCGGGATCCCCCGGGATCAGGCGCACGATGAGAAAGGACGCAAAGAGCAAGGCCGCCAGCACGATGGCCAGGCTGACGAGGCGGCGCAGCAGGAACCCGGTACCCGGGCCGAGCCACCGGTCCCGCTCGTCCGACATCCGAGTCTGGTGTCTCTACCTCTTCTTGCGAATGCTGAATGGGTCGATGACGCTCTCCGCGAACATCCTGAACTCTAACCCTCGCCCAAACATCTGCGTGACGCGGGCGACGAGCGGCACGACATCCACGTTCTTCAACAGGACGGCCTGCGACTGGACCCAGTGCACGCAGCGGCCGACCCCGGTCGTCGTGCGCCCCGCCTCGGCCGCGGCATTGTATTCCTCGTTGCGAATGTGGGCCAGGTTCGTCCCGTTGGGTGGCGTTGGGCCGCTGACAAACGCGGTGATCGTATTGGGACTGGGCATCGGCGGGCCGAATGGAAACGCCGTCACGTCCCAGTCGCCCGACCCGAAGTAGATGGTCGTCAGCGTGCCGAACTCCACGACCTGTAGTTGAGCGGAGACGCCGACCTTCTGCAGGGCTTCGAAAAGGTACTCGGGCCCCGCGTTCTGCCCGGGGTACCCAAGCACCTTCACGGTCAACGGCTTGCCATCTTTGAGCAGCTTGCCGTCGGCCGCCGCGGTCCAGCCGGCTCGCTGCAGCGCGGCCCGGGCTTCGTTGGGATCAACCCGGGGGACGAGGTCCTTCGTGGCTCGGTTGAAACAGTCCACCTTCGAAGTGAGAAAGTTGGTCACCGGCTTTGCCTGACCGGCGTACGCCGCTTTGTTGTACCCTTCGCGGTCGATGGCCATCGCCATCGCGGTCCGCAGCGCGCGGTCGGCGCCGGGACGTCCCTCCGCCTGGTTGAACAGCAGGTAGTCTGTGCCAAACGAGACCGACTCGGTCCGGAACAGCGACGTGTTGCTCATCACCCGATCCAAATCACGGCCGGAGATGCCGGCGATGTCGAGGCCACCGGCGAGGAGCAGGTTCGCGGCCGTGGTGGCATTGCTCACGACACGGTAGGTAACGCGTTTCGGCATCGCGTCGATGGGGACGGCGTCCCTCGGACCCCACTTGTAGTCGTTCCGGGCGACGAGCGTGTAGCTGCTGGCCCGGATGGACTGGTCGAGCGCATAGAGTCCGCTTCCAAACGACTTGGCGCCCAGCGCATCCTGGTCGCCCAGGCCGGCCGGGCAGACGATCGACGCCCACGGCATCGCCAGCCCAAGAAGCAGGTCGCTAAACGGGCGGTTCAGCGTGACGGTCACCGTACCGGCGGTGTCATCCGCGGCGACGGTGTACCCGCCGACCCCAAAGGTGCGCACGGCATAGGGGGCACGCGTGTCGGGCGCCCCCAGCCGGCGCAGCGACCCGGCCACGACCGACGCGGTGACCTTGGTTCCATCCGAGCAGGTCGCGTCGCTTCGCAACGTGAGGGTTGCGGTGGTAGGCGTGACCTGCCATGACGTCGCCAGATACGGCACGATCTTGCCGTTGGCGTCCACGCTGACCAGGCGGTCGTACATCGACATGGCAAACTGATAGCCGATCGTGCTGCGGGTCTTGTGCGGGTCAAACGTGTCGACGTCCCCACCCAGGCGAATGGTCACCCGTTCCACCATCGGGGCGGCGCCGGCCGCCCGACTCACCACGCCGAGCCACGGAGCGAGTGCCACAAAGAGTGCCCCCAACGCGAGCGCAAGCCACCGGTATGGACGAGCCATAAGGGCCTCCCTCCGACATCTCCAAGACTGGCAGTCGGTATTTGGAGCGTTCGATGGATGGCACCCGTCTCCTGTGCCCGATTTCACAGCTTGGCCGTGACCGCCGTCATCGAGCCAAACCGGCCGCGGGCGTACTGTGAGGGCAGGTGAACAGCACGGCACGGCAGCGGTGCTGGGCGCCAAATCGAATAGGAGGCACTAATCATGAAGACCTTGATGACAATCGTCGCACTGAGTGCAATCCTGCTGTCGATGGCCCCGCATGCCAAGGCCGCCGAGGGCTCGCAGGAAGGGCTGAAGGTGACGGACGACGCATGGGGGCTGTACCTGCCCTCGGCGGGTGTCGCGCGGGGAGAGATCAACGCGTCTGAGGTCGATCGCGACTCGATGGATCGTCAGCTCCGGCCCGAAGTCCGCGAGCCCGTCGATGTATCCACCGACCGCGGTACCGCAGACTAGGCAATTGCAGCCCGGCAGAAGAGGTGGTGACCTCCGGCCCACCTCTTCCGCGTTTTCTAGCGCAGGGACTCCTCCCTACGCGGCGAACGTCCCGCCGAGAGGGGTGGCTGGAGGATGTCGTCTCTGCCAAGCGGGACGGTCACCTTCTGCTTCACCGACATCGAGGGATCCACACGCCTGCTCCAACAGCTCGGTGACGCGCGCGCCTCGGAAGTCTTCGCCGAGCACCGCCGCCTGGTGCGCGGCGCCGTGGCGGCGGGCGGCGGGCACGAGTACCAGGACCAGGGAGATGGCTTCCTGATAGTGTTTCACAGCGCCAAGGACGCGGTACGAACCGCCGTCAACTTACAGAAGGCGTTCAACACCCACCCGTGGCCGCCCGATGGTGTGGTGCGCGTACGGGCAGCACTGCACACCACCGAGGTCGTCGGGATCCACGACGGCTACGTCGGGCTGGGCATTCATAAGGCGGCCCGTATCTGCGCCGTGGGATGGGGCGGGCAGGTACTGCTCTCACGCACGACGGCGTCGGTGCTGGAGAACGATCTGCCCGAAGAGATGAGCCTGATGGACCTTGGGGAACACCGGCTCAAGGATCTGCAGCAGCCGGAGCGGCTCTTCCAGGTCCTCCACGCCGATCTCCCCGCCGACTTTCCACCGCTGCGGTCACTGGACCGCCTGCCCAACAACCTGCCACGGCAGTTGACGAGCTTCGTTGGCCGGGAACGCGAAATTGCGGAAGTGAAGCGCCTGCTGCGTACCACCGGCCTGCTGACACTCACGGGTCCGGGGGGATGCGGGAAGACTCGGCTGGCGCTTCAGGTCGCCGCGGACCTGATCGAGACGTCCGAGGACGGCGTCTGGCTTGTGGAACTGGCCTCCCTCACGGATCCTTCGCTGCTCGCGCCGACAATAGCCGCGGCGCTCGGCGTCCGCGAACAACATGGACGGCCCATGCTCGCGACGCTGATCGATCACCTGCGACCGCGTGCGGCGGTGCTGATCCTCGACAACTGCGAGCATCTGGCGACCGATTGTGCCTACGTCGCCGAGGCGCTGCTGCGGGCCTGCCCGCGGCTGCGGATCCTGGCCACGAGTCGTGAGCTGTTGAAGGTTCCCGGCGAGGTCACCTGGCAGGTCCCGTCGCTCTCGCTCCCAGAGTCGAATGACCCGTCGCCCGAGAAGCTGCTGCCCTACGAGGCGGTGAGCCTCTTCGTCGACCGCGCTCAAGCCGTCGATCCCGGCTTCGGCCTCACGGAGCAGAACGCGCCGGCGATTGCCAGAATCTGCCGGCGGCTCGATGGCATCCCCCTGGCCATCGAACTGGCCGCGGCGCGGGTCAAAGTGCTCTCGGTCGAGCAGGTCGCCGCGCGCCTCGACGACCGGTTCCGTCTGCTCACCGGGGGCGGCCGCACGAGGTTAGCACACCACCACACGCTCCGCGCCGCCATGGATTGGAGTTACGATCTGCTGGAACCGCGGGGACGCGTCCTGCTGGGCCGGGTCTCGCTGTTCGCCGGCGGCTTCACACTGGAGGCCGCCGAGGCCGTGTGCTCCGGCGACGGCATCGTGTCGGCCGACATCCTGGATCTCGTGGCGTATCTGGTCGACAAGTCGCTGGTGAACGCGACCATTAAGGACGAGCCGGTCGCTGAGGCGCGCTACCGGCTACTGGACACGATACAGCAGTACGGTGCCGAGAAACTCCGTGAGCATGTGCCGGATACCGTGTGGCACGACCGCCATCTGGACTACTTCCTGGCGCTGGCCGAACGCGCCGAACCCCAACTGCACGGGCACGATCAGGTCTCGTGGCTGGCGCAATTGGAGACAGAGTTAGACAACCTCCGGGCGGCGATGGAGTGGTGCCGGAAGGCGGGCCACACGCAGGCCTGGCTCCGACTCGCCGGAGCCCTGTGGTGGTTTTGGGCTATGCGTGGATCATTGAGCGAGGGGATGCAGCACCTGGACGCGGCCTTGGGCTCAGACGCCGCGCCCACCCCCGCTCGCGCCAAGGCACTCTACGGTGGCGCGGCCATCGCGTGGAACCAGGGGAACCTGGAGCGGGCAGTCCTGCTGGCCGATGAAGCCGTCACGCTGTGCCGAGAGATGGATGACAAGAACGGCATCGCGTATTCCATGGGCACGCTGGGGCTGGTCCCGCTCCTTCGAGGCGAATACGAACGGGCCGCGGCGATGTTCGAAGAGAGCTTGGCGATCTGGCGGCAACAGGGGAAGGCGTGGGAACAAGCGGTGGCCCTCACGCTCCTGGGCCAGGCCACCTATTCTCAGGGAGAGTACCGCCGGGCGGAAGGGCTGTGCGAGGAGGCGGTCGCGCTTTCCCGCCGAGCGGGCGACAGGTGGGGAATCGCCTGGGCGCTTACGCACCTCGCCAACGCTGTGACCGGGCTGGGCGAAGAGAGGCGGGCCGCGATATTGCTCGAGGAAAGCATTGCGTTGTCACGTGAGATGAAGAACAGACCTCTGATGGCCTGGTCGCTGCACACGTTGAGCCGAATCGTGCGCCGGCAAGGCGACCTCGGTCGCGCCAAGGCGTTGAGCCAGGAGTCGCTGCAGCTTAGATGGGAGCAGGGTGAGCGCTGGGGGATCGCCGAGTGCCTCGAGGGCTGCGGGGATATCGCCGCGGCGCTGGGCGACCCTTTCCGAGCGGCGCGCCTATTCGGCGCGGCCGCGGCGCTCCGCGAGGCCATCGGTGTCCCGCTCGCCGAGGCGGACCGGCCCTCCTGGGAACGCACGCTCACGTCGCTCCGAGCGGCGCTTGGGGACAATGCGTACGCCGCCGCCTGGACGGAAGGCCAGCAGATGAGCCTCGACACGGCCACCGCGCTGGCGCTCGGACGACCGCTGCAGTTGACCCCTTGACGGCCACCCTGCTATTTGCGGATATGGAGGATTCGACGACGCTGGCGCGCGATTTGGGCGCAGAATACGCGCACGCCCTTCGCGACTACCGTGTGCTGATCCGCGAAGCTTGCCTGGCGGCCGGCGGTCGCGAACAGGACGCGCAGGGCGACGCCGTGTTCTTCGTGTTCGCGCGCGCTCACGATGCGGTGGCGGGGGCTGTGGCGGCGCAGCGGTCGCTCGCGGCGGGTGCCTGGCCCGGCGGCAAGACCGTGCGTGCCCGTATGGGCCTGCACACCGGGGAGATGGAACTGGCCCGGGAGGTCTACGTCGGGCTCGACATCCACCTGGCCGCCCGCGTGGCCGGGATGGCGCATGGAGGTCAGGTCCTGGTCTCCGATGTCACCCGCACGCTCGTGCAGCATGACCTTCCCACCGGCGTTGACCTGCGGGATCTGGGCCTTCACCGGCTGAAAGACTTCGCCACCCCCGAGCGGATCCATCAGCTCATCATCGCCGGGCTGCCTGCCGACTTCCGCCCATTGCGATCTCAGGTGGCGCTGGCCCACAACCTGCCCGCACAGGTGACGAGCTTTGTGGGCCGCGAACGCCAGGTGGCGGAGGCCAGGCAGATGATCGAGACGCGGCGGCTCGTCACCCTCACCGGCGTCGGGGGTGCTGGGAAGACACGCCTCGCCCTGCGAGTCGCGAGCGATGTCCTGGAGGAGTTCCCCGACGGGGTGTGGTTCGTCGAACTCGCTCCCCTGGCGGATCCCGCCCTGGTGCCGCAGGCCCTGGCGTCGACGCTCGGCCTCGGCGAGCACCCGGGGCGGTCGCTGGAGGCAACGCTGGCCGAGTACCTCCGATCTCGACAGGTGCTGGTCGTGCTGGACAACTGCGAGCACGTGATCGCCGCCTCCGCGGCCCTAGTCGAACCGCTGCTCACCGGCAGCCCGAAGCTGCGCGTGTTGGCCACAAGCCGTGAGGCCCTGGGCGTGTCCGGCGAGGTAATTCTGCCGGTGCCATCGCTGTCGGTCCCCGCCGATCACCGCCTGCCGCCTGTAGAGGCCCTCGCGACGTTTGAAGCGGTCAGGCTCTTCGTGCACCGGGCCAGCGCAGCCGCACCAGAATTTCGCCTGACCGAGGCGAACGCGCCCGCCGTCGTCCAGGTGTGCCGGCGCCTTGACGGGTTGCCGCTAGCAATCGAACTCGCCGCGGCGCGGGTGAAGGTCTTGTCGGTCGAGCAGATCGCCGCGCGGCTGGACGATCGTTTTCGTCTGCTGACGGGTGGCAGCCGCACCGCCCTGCCCCGGCACCAGACGCTGCAGGCGGCCATGGACTGGAGTTACGACCTGTTGTCCGAAGAAGAGCGCGTGCTGCTGCGCCGGCTGTCGGTCTGCTCCGGCGGGTTCACGCTGGAGGCGGCGGAAATGATCTCTTCGGACGGTGCGCTCGGCGCGCCCGAGGTGCTGGACGTGCTGACACATCTGGTCGACAAGTCCCTGGTCCTGGTCGATGAGGACGAGGGCCAAAAGCGGTACCGCATGCTCGAGACGGTGCGTCAGTACGGTCGCGACAAACTCTGGCAGTCGGGCGAGAGTGAGCGGCTGCGTACGCGACATCGCGAGTGGTTCCTGGCGTTGGCTGAGCAGGCCGAACCGGAATTGCGCGGGCCGGATCAAGCCGCCTGGCTCACACGGTTGGATGTCGAACACAAGAACCTGCGCGCCGCGTTGGAGTGGAGCAAACAGGAACCCGGTAGCGGGGAAGCCTGTCTGCGGCTTACCGGCGCGCTGTGGTGGTTCTGGAATATCCGCAGCCACTGGAGCGAAGCGCGTTCGTGGCTGGAAGGCGCGCTGGCGCACGCCGGTAGCACGCCGGGACCAGCCCGGATTAAAGTCATGCAGGCCGCGGGTTTCCTGGCATACGGCCAGGACGATTACGCGCGCGCCGTTGCGCTCGGCGAGGAGAGTCTGGCGCGCTGCCGCGCGTCTGGCGACGTGCATGGAGTCGCAGTGTCTTTCAATCTGCTTGGGTTAGTGGCGTGGGGGCAGGGTGACACCGGCTACGCTGCGACCCTCTTTACCCAAAGCCTGGCCCTTTTTAAGGAGACACGTGACCCTGGCGGCATCGCCCGGTCTCTCTATGATCTTGGCAACGTCGCCGGCGCGCAGGGCGACTATGCGCGCGCGGAGGCCATGTACACGGAAAGTCTCTCCCTGGCGCGCAATCTGGGCGATGCGCGCATCATCGCCGATTCGCTAAACAACTTGGGCCACGTTGTCCACCAGCAGGGTGACGCCGAGCGGGCGGCCAGACTGCTTCAAGAGAGCCTGTCGCTGGCCCGGATGTTGGGCTATCGTCAGGGCATCGCGCGGGGGTTGTTCCGTCTGGGCCTGGTGGAACGCCGCCGGGGCCAGCTCGACCGTGCCGTGGAGCTTCTCGAAGAAAGCCTCGGACTGTTTCGCGATTCGGGTGATCGGGGGAGCGCGGCGTTCACCCTCGCCACCCTTGGGACGCTGGCGCAGGCACGGGGGGAGTACGACCTCGCCGCGGCTCGCCTTAAGGAGAGTTTGCACCAGCTCAAGGAGCTGGGTCAGCGGGGTAGCATCGCCAAGGCGCTGGAAGGGCTGGCGGCGTTGCATATGGCGCGCGGCGCCGCCGAGCGCTGCGCACGCCTGCTCGGAGCGGCGGAGGCGCTCCGCGAATCGATCCGGACCTCCGTGCCGGCGGCCGAAAGGGACGACTACGAACGAAGCCTAGCTGATGCGCGCACCGCGCTGGGAGATGAGGCTTTCGCGGCCGCGCGGGCGGCCGGACGAACGTTGACAACCGAGCAGGCTATCGACTTCGCGCTTCGGGAGCCGGCCGGCCCAACAGCAGCGCGCTGAGCGCCACGACCGTCAGGGTGCACGCCGCCAGCATCGACAGGTAGACGATTGCCCAGGTGAACCCGTACGCTGCGAGCCCGAGCTGTCCGATTCCGTCCATTTGCCGCCCCCTCATTCGTGCTGTCCGTCATCCTTAGGCTACCGTCAGGCCGGCGTGGCTTCGATCGCGCGCGTCACAGCGGGACAGTGAACTTGGGCACGTGACGCATGTCACAGGTCCACTGTGCGCTGCGACATCGCTCGCTCCGGTCCGATGCCGTTGAATGGCCTCAGGTAGTCAAAAGGGGGTGAATCCGGTGAAGGTGCTGGCGGTGTTTGTGGCGCTGATCGCGAGCCTGATCGTCGGGGTGCCGGCCTTCGCGGCCGACCCGGGTCAGGAGGGGATCAAAGTCGATCGGCCGTCATGGATCATCTATCCCGTCTAGTAGATCCCTTCGCTCAGTCGCTTCGGGTCGAGGATGACCATCTTCTTGCCCCGGAGTTCGACCAGTCCCTGGGATCGGAGCGACGCCAGGACGCGGTTGACCCGCTCGCGAGTGGCACCGACCATCGTGGCCAGTTCGGCCTGCGTCAATTCCACGTTGAGCAGAACAGCCCCGTTTTCTTTTAGGCCGTAACGACGGGCCAGGCCGAGCAGGACGTGTCTCACGCGCGCGTGGACGTCGAAGAAGGCAAGTGTTTCCGCTTGGTGCATGACGTTGCGAAGCCGGGTGCTCAACTGCTCCAGCAGGGCGCCGGCCATTTCAGGAGATTGCACCAGGAAGTCCTGGAAGTCGGGACGGCTCAGCGTATGCGTGATGCTGTCTTCTTCCGTCACGGCACTCGCCGACCGAGGTTGGCCATCCAGGAGGGCCATCTCCCCGAAGCCGTCGCCGGGACCTAGGTTGTCATAGGTGATCTCTTGACCATCCTCGGCGGATCGAAAGATCCTGACGCGGCCCGATTCCACGATGTAGAGCGCGTCACCCACCTGATCCTGGTGAAAGATCACCGTGCCCTTTCGGAAGGCGCGGCGGCGCAGGTGACTCGCCAGACCGTTCAACACCTCGTCCTTCAGGTGCGAGAAGAGCGCTACTCGTTTGAGCAGGGCCGGCGGATCCGGGGCCACGGTGGAATCCGTTCGGGCCTGTCGTATAATCCCCTGCGTGAGCATCTCGACGCGTCAAGCCCACTCTCCGGTCGTCGGGGTCATCTTCGATCTCGGCGGCACCTTGATCTATCCGACGACGACCCAGAATGCCAACGCCGCGTCCCTGCAGGCATGGTTGCAGACGCAAGGGTTGCCGGTCGACCTCGACCCGGCCATCCGTGACGCGCGCCGCTGGGTGTGGGAGATGACCCGGGCGACCGGCCGGCAGTACACGACGCAAGACGCCATCCGCCGGGCGTTCACGCAGATGGACCTGGCGGAGCCGGATCGGGAGTTCGTCGAAAATGCCGAGCGAATGTTCTTCCAACCCGAACTGGAGGGCTATCACCCGTTCCCGGGAGCGCTCCAGCTGCTCCACCGGCTCGTCGCGGCACGAGTGCGGCTGGCGTGCATTTCTAACGCGTCTTCGCACTGGCTCATTGAGCGGATCGTTGACCGCGTGGGCTTCCGGCCGTACCTGGACATGGTCATGTCGTCGGCCGGATACGGGAAGATCAAACCCGATCCGGGCATCTTCCGGTCCGTCCTCAACCGCTGGGGCATTCCGCCCGCCCGGGCAGCCATGGTCGGCGACACGCTGGAGGCCGACATCGCCGGGGGGCGCGGGGTGGGCATGCGGACGCTCTATGTCACGATGACGCCCAACCCGGACAACGTCAACCACCGACATATCATCGCGGATGCCGAGGCGGCGACGCTCACAGAGGCTGAGCGGATCCTGGTCAGGTGGCTGCGGCCGGACTAGCTCGAGCGGTTTTTGGCCATTTAGAATAAGGTGGGACCGGAAGGTACTCGACTCCAAGGAGGCCTTGAGATGCGTATGTTCATCGTTGCCCTCGTGGTCGCCGTCGTTGTTGCCACAGCCAGCATGCCGGCCGCAGCGCAGAACTATCAAACAACCCTGCAGATCCGATACTGGGGGACCGGGCTCGGCGCGGGCGCCGGTTCGATTACGTCGACTGATTCGGGAAGCGCATGGGGTGGCACGTTGCGGCTTGACTCGATGGGGTCACCGTACTCCTTCAGCGCTCGGTATGATTCGATCAGCGTAACGCCTACCAACTTCCCCTTCACGCGCTTCGGTCTCTGGGACGCCAACGTTCATTATCGGTTCGGACCGAGCCTGAATTCGTACGTAGGAGTGTTTGTGGGCTACGGAGGGATTTCCGACCAGGCGAACGTTCCGTCGTC
>JBGPNN010000010.1:0-29608 GCA_041487495.1 bacterium | reverse complement strand
GTGCTCGACGAGCCCGTCATACCGGTGGTGCGGGGCGCCGACGGCCGCTGGAACGTCGATCGCATGCTGCCGGGTGTGACCGGTCCTGCAGGCGGCGCGGCCTTCACCGGCCGCGTGATCGTGACCGACGGCGCCGTGACCTACATCGATCGCCAGCGGATCGCACCGCAGGTGTTCGAGTCCCGGTTCGAAGATCTCAACGGGTCGGCTGACTTCTCCAGCCCGCCCCGCGTCCGCCTGCGCGCCTCCTTTGTCGAAACGCGCGCAGACCGCCGGATTCCCGTCCGCGCGCGCGGCGTCTACACGACGACCACGCGCGACTGGGACATCGATCTGGACGTCCGCGATGCCGACGCGGGTGCCTGGGGCACGTATCTGATCACGACGCCCGTCTTCCGCATTACCGGCGGGCGATTCGACGCCAGCGTGCATGTGCTGCGCAGCCACACGGGTGGGCGCACGCCCACCGATGTGCAGGGACGGATCAACGTTCGCGAGGGACGCGCCAGCGTACCCGACCGCGGCGCGACGATCGCCGACGTCTATGGCGCGATTTCACTCGCCAACCTGTCACTCAGCACCGGTGGTTTGAAGGGAACGGTCAACGGCTCGCCACTCGAAGTGCGGGGGGAGACCAGTTTCTATGGTGAGCCGCACCTGAACCTGGTCGTACGGTCCCCCGCCGTGAATCTCGCCACGTTGCGCCGTGTGTTGTTCCCGGGATCAGTGGTCCGTGTGACAGGCGTCGCGTCCGGCGAAGCCCGCGTGGTCGGTCCCGTGACCATGCCTCGCATTGACGGCCATGTCACGGAGGCGCGGGGCGAAGTCGATCGGCAGTCGTTCACTGGGGCGACGGGCGACTTTGCGGTTTACGGCGACACGGTGCGCGTGGCCGGGGCGCGCGCGCAAACCGGCGGCGCCCGCGTCACGGGGGACGTCTGGTGGTCGTTGGCGGCACCGAAATATCTGGTGAGGCTGCATTTCGATGACGCAGACCGCAACGCGATGTCCCGTTGGGCGCCCGGCCAGTTACCCGCGTTCACAGGCCGTGCAGCCGGTGCGGTCACCGCGGTACGCCGTGGTGAGGCGCTCACGGTCGTCGGCCAGGCCGTGCTCGGTCACACCGAGTTCGCTGGCGTGCCGCTCGACCGCGTAGAGGCCAGCTTTGCCGTCGACCCGGAGGGCGTCAGGCTCGAGCAGGTCCGGGCGCGGCAGAACGCGACGCGAGTGTACGTGCACGGCCGCGTCGATCCTGCCGGGCGTCTGACGTTGTCGGCGTTCGCAACCGGGGTGGACCTCGCCCGGTTGCCCTCCGTGCCGCTGCAGGACATGATCGCGGGTCGCACAGATTTCGCCGGGCGCGTAAGCGGTTCGGTGGATTCACCTGAGGTCTCTGGTGCGGTCCTTGTGTCTGGCGGACGGTTCCGAGACCTGTCACTGGATGCCGCGCGCGGCCGCATCGCACTGCGGCCCGGGCGACTCACCCTTGAAGAGTTCACTGCCCGGGCCGGCGGAAGCCGGTACGGTCTGGCGGGCCAAGTGGCGTGGGACGGAGAGACACGTCTGTCCCTGGAGATCGAGGCTGAGCGCGCGCCGGCCGACGTGCTGTCCCGCTGGCTCGAGCTTCCCGCCACCGTGAGCGGACGCGTGGATGGCCGGATTCGGCTGGAAGGCCCAGTATCCCGACTCGCGGCCTCGGGGCGTGGAGTGCTGCGGGACGCTACGGTGTACGGCCAGGCGGTCGATGAGGCGTCCGCGACGTTCCGATGGGACGGAAGGCGTCTCACGATCGACGAGAGCATCGCACGGCGACGCCAGTCGGTAGTCGGGGTGAGCGGAACGATTGATCAGCGGACCGGCCTCAGCCTGGATGTCACCGGCCGCGCACTCGACTTGCGCGACGTCTCCTTGCCCACGATCGGCTCGACGCGCCTCGAAGGCCAGGTGGACTTCTCCGGCCGGATCGCGGGCCGTACCGTGGCGCCGGTCGTGACGGCCACCGCACGATCTTCCTCGCTGACCGTCAACGGCCGCCGGTTCGATGACGCATCGGGCCGTGTGGGATGGGAAGGCCGCACCCTCAGCCTCGACACGTTCTCTCTGCGCCTCGGCGCGGAACGCTATGACTTTACCGGGAACATCACGTTTGACCGCATCCCGTCAACGAGCCTGCAGGCCACCGTCGAAAACGGGCGCCTGTCGACCCTCCTGGGACTCGCGAACGTCCAACTCGGTGTCCCGCTGGACTCGACGATTAGCGGCCTGGCGACGCTCGAAGGTCCACTCGCCAATCCTGCCGCCCATCTCGATCTGCGCCTCACCGACGGCCGCTTCGGGCCGCACCGGATCCTTGAGGGACACGCTGACTTGATCTTGCGGGACGGCGCCGTGACGATCGAAGAGTTTTTCCTGCGGCCCGCACAGGGGGCCATCGCCGCTCGCGGCACTGTGAACCTCAAGGGCGAGAGCCAGGTAGAAGTGAGTGGCAGTGATCTTGAACTGGACCTGCTCCGACCACTCTTCCGCCTGGGGCGCCCGCTGGTCGGCCGGCTGGACTTCACCACCCAGCTCGGCGGCACCCTGGCCTCGCCCGAGATCGGGTTTGCGCTGGAGTTGACCCGCGCCGGAATCCAGGGCGCCACATTCGACTCACTGGTTGCCAACGCATTCTATCGGGACGGCGAGTTACAAGTGCAGCAGGCGCTGCTGGTCCAGGACGGCAACAAGCTGCGGGCCTCGGGGACGGCGCCGTTCAA
Source organism: bacterium (assembly GCA_041487495.1). Lineage (GTDB taxonomy): Bacteria > Sysuimicrobiota > Sysuimicrobiia > Sysuimicrobiales > Humicultoraceae > JBGPNN01. Next base: position 26,852 of record JBGPNN010000010.1, on the reverse strand, counting down.
CCCTGCACTGCTGCGGTTCGATGACCAGCGCGAGATGGACTTCCGCATCACCCTGGCCGATGTCAACCTGGGCTTGCTTCGCCTGGTGACCAATCGCATCGAAGAGGCGGTCGGCGCGGTCGAAGGTGAGATTCGTGTGACCGGCAACCCGACCTCGCCACGGGTCGCTGGAGGGCTGCAGGTGCGCAACGGGCGGCTCCGGTTCAGTGGACTCCAGACCCCGCTCGACGCTGTCCGGCTCGACCTGCGCTTCGAGGAGAACCAGATCCGCATTCAGGAAGCCACCGCGACGTTGGGCGGAGGTCAGGCGCGTCTTGACGGCACCATGCGCCTGGTAACGTTGTCGCCGCCGGGTCTCGCGCTGGTCGTCCCCGAGGACGCGCCCCTCGTCCTGCGCGGCTCCAGACTGCGTATCGTCTACCCACCGTTCCTCGACGCCCACGCGGACGGGCAGGCCCGGTTGTGGGGCTCGGTCGGCGATCCGCGGCGACCGCCGACGGTGGACGGGCGCGTATCGGTGTCCGACGGCGTCCTCTCGATCGTCACCGAGGAAACCGGTGAGCCGGCCGATATTCCGCTGGTCTTCCGAGGGCTGCGCATGGATGCGGGCCGAAATTTGGCGGTCCAGATGGGCGGGCTACGATCCAACGTCGTGCCCGGGGGATCGCTGCTCATGAACGGCACGCTGCGGGCGCCGACTCTGGAGGGCACGGTCGAGGCCCAGCAGGGCAAGATCGCAGCGCTGGGCAACGTGTTCGACCTTCGTAGCGCGGTTGCCAGGTTCCAACATCTCCAAGGGCTACGGCCTACCGTGGAAGCCCTCGCCGAGACCCAGGTTGGAACCACGCGCATCTCGCTGAATGTCCATGGGCTCGCCCCGGATCTCACCCTTGACCTGCGCTCCGACCCTGATCTTTCGCGGGAAGAGATCCTGGCGCTGCTCGGGCGGCAGGCCGGGATAAGCCGGTTGCTGCAGGGAGATGTCGAGGGCCAGCTTCGTGTCGCCATCGGACGGTATCTCTTCGGCCCTGTTACGCTGGCGGTGGGCCGGGCGATTGGACTGACGGAGCTGGTGATCGAGTACGATTTCGAGGGGCCGCTGGCCTTGCGGGCCGGCAAGCTCCTCTTCCCGAACGTGTACCTGACCTACTCGACGACCTTCAGCCAGCCTCCCCTTTGGCTGATCGGTCTGGACTACCGCTTCGCCCGCAACTGGCAGTTCACGCTCGGCCTGGATTCCCAGAGGCGACGGGACGCCATCGTGTGGTACACGGCCCGGTTCTGACAGGACTTCGTAGGCGTGGGTCGAAACGCACAAGCGACGTGGGTTCGCCTGCGCTGGAGGATCGTCCTGGTGTTTGCCGACTACATGCGCGAACTGCAGCACGTCGTGCTGCTGCGGCCCGAAGAGGAGGCCGGCCTCTGGCGCGCCTACCGTCGCGCTGGTGACCGCGGCAGCCGCCAGCGTCTGATCGAGTCCTACCAGCCACTCGTCTTCAAGGTCGTCATGCAGTTGCGCCCTCCCGAGCCGCTGGCGATGGACCTCATCCAGGAAGGCCTCGTTGGCCTGATCGAGGCCGTGGAGCGATTCGATCCCGACCGCGGCGTGCGCTTTTCTACGTTCGCTCCGTATCGCATCCGCGGCCGAGTGCTGAACGCGCTCGACCGCGTGCGGGTCGAGGTCTCGCTAGACCAAGTGCTGGCGGCAACCGAGGATCGCTCGCCGCTGGATAAACTGGCCGACCCGCGCGCGGCAGATGACCTGACCAAGGTGGAAGACCGCGCGTGGCTCGACGCGGTGATGACCCTCGTCGAGCGGCTACCCGCCCGCGAACGCGCAGTGCTCTCGGCGGTTGTGGCAGCCAAAGAGCCTCGGCGCGTCGCGGCCGAACTGCGTATCAGCCTCTCGCATTTTTACCGCCTGCAGAAGCAGGCCACCAAGCACCTGCGGGCGTTGCTGCGTCCTGAAACCATGCATCATCCGCAGCGCGTGTCTGGATATTAGAACTGTGGCGCGCTGGAGGGATCAGGGATGATGCAGGACCAGACGGACTTGTCGGAACGTATCGCGAACGCCGAAGACTGGCTGGCACGGGCGCGACGTCAACTCGAGCACGGTGACAGGACGCGGACCGCCCTGACGCTGCTGCTGGCCGAAGCCGAAGTGCACCACGCGCGCGAGCTGGGCCTGCCATCGATGCTGGGTCGACGGCGATGGTCTTGGGTGCACGGCGCGATCGGATCGCTGGCCGTCGCGGCCCTTATCGCGGGGGTGTGGGTGTCGATGCCGCTGCCTGGGGTGTCCGTCCCGCCCGCAGGTGCGCCGCGGCCCACCGTTGTCGCGCTGTCGGAGGGAACCGGCAGCCTGCTCCACCTCGTTCAAGCGCCCCCGGCCATAGTCGAGGCGAGACCCGCGGGGGATGCGGGGGTCGGGATGCGCCCGTCGCACTTCGTGGTGAGGAGTGCCGAGCCGCCGCGGCCCGTTGTGGTCGCAGCGCCGGGAGTCACCGTGGCCCCGCTGGTCGTGAAGCCCCAGGCGCCCGCACCAGTCGTGGTGCTGCCGGCGGCGCCCGCGGTACCACCGGCACCCGCGCCAGCGCCGGTTGTGGTACAGTTGCCACCGGCGCCCACGGTGCTGAGTGAGGCGGATCTGATCGACCTCGTCCTCGCGGCCGAACGGTCGCTACGGCGGTCGAACCAGTAACCGCGAGGGTTGCGCGCCGATAGAGCCCGGTGTTACCCTGAGCGGGCGTTATTGTGATGACGCCTCACCCACGGTCTTTCTCAATGGAAGGGGGAAGATATTGCCCGTCTGCTGGCTCACGCGTCGGCGCCTGACCGCCGCTGCTGTCCTGCTGGTCATCGTGCTCGGCACGCTGGCTATGCTCACCGGACCGGCGGCGACCCAGCCGACACCTCGACTGAAGCTCGCGCAGCAACCCAGCCCAACACCTCAGCCCAGTCCGGCGCCTCGTGCGACGCCGTCACCCGTGCCGGGCGCTACGCCCGCACCGTCCCCAAGTGTCTCGCCGGCCCAGGTCCCATCAACGCCGCCGGCGTCGCCCGGCGCCGCGCCTTCTCCCGCAGCATCTCCATCCCCCGCGGCTTCGCCGGCTCCCGAATCGTCGCCAACCCCGGCTCCTCAACCCAGGGTCGCGGAAGTGGTGATCCGAGGCCTGGAGCGCGTGCCCGAAGCCGTCGTACTCGACTCGATCGGCGTCCGGGTGGGTGAATTGCTTTCCGACGAGCGTCTGCGGGCGGACGTGGCCGCGGTGATCGCCACCGGGTGGTTCGCCGACGCCACCGTTCGCGTCGAACCAGCGCGTGATGGCGTGCGGGTCGCATTCATCGTCGTCGAAAACCCAGAGATCACCGGGATCATCGTCGAAGGCAATACCGCCATCCCCACGCCGGACCTCATCCGCGCGATGGACGTCCCGCTCAACCAGGTGTTGAACATCGTGCGCCTCAGGGACGGGGCACGCAAGATCGAGAAACTCTACGAAGAACGAGGCTATGTGCTCGCTCGGGTCGTGGACATCGGCGTGATCACCGACGGCAGCGTTCGCCTGCGGTTGCGCGTCTCGGAGGGCAAGGTCGAGGCCATCGAGTACAAGGGCCTGGTCAAGACCCAACGGTATGTCCTCGAACGGGGCGCGCTTGTGAAGCCCAACGTCATCTTCAACATCAACGATCTCAACAAAGACCTGCAGCGACTGTTTGATCTGGGGCTATTTGACAATGTCCAGGCGAAGCCGCGGCCCGGGTCGACGCCGGAAGCCGTGGTCGTAGAGATCGAAGTCAAAGAGCAGCGCACGCAACAGGCGAGGTTCGGTCTCGGTTACAGCGATCGCACCGGCATCGTCGGTCTGTTGGAGTACTCCGAGCGGAACTGGAAGGGGCGCAACCAGCAGATCACCGTGCGATACGAGCGGGGTCTGGGTGAGCGCAACGTCCCCACCACCAGCGCGCTGGCGCCAAGTAACTTCTCGCTGTCCTTCAGAGAGCCGTGGCTGGACAACCGCAACACGATCATGGAGATCGCCCTGTATCGGAGCACCACGAGCGAAGTGGAGTATCCGCTTGGGAGTTCGCTCCCGGACGCGCGTTTCAACCTTGAGCGCCTGGGCAGTTTCGTCGCCTTCACCCGTCCCATCGACCCTACCACCGCCATCACACTGCGAGTGCGATCGGAAAGGGCCGCGATCACCCCGACCCCACTCGATCTGGCCGTGGTGCCCTGCAACACAAATCCTGACGACCCGGCGTGCCCGAGGCCGGCGCCCACGAGCTTCCTGCCGGGCCGGACGATCGGGGTCACGCTCATCGGTGTGCGGGACCGGCGGGACAACCGGCTCACCCCAACGAAGGGCGAGAAGATCCAGCTGGTCGCGGATTTCGGCCTGCCGATTCTCGGCGGCGACTTCGGGTTCGGTAAGTATAATGCCGAGTATTCCAAGTACTTCCCGCTTGGAACGTCGGTCCTTGTCGGTCATGTCCTCTTGGGGGCGAGTCATGGGGCCCTGCCTGCCCAGGATCAGTTCTACCTGGGCGGCACGTCGACGATACGCGCGTATCCGTATGGTCGCTTCCGTGGGAGCACGATGGCCTTGCTCAATCTCGAGTACCGCACACCGCTGGGTTTCCTCGCGCGGCAACTCAAGGAATTCACCGGGATCGTCTACGTCGACGTCGGCAGCGCCCCGATCGCGACGAACACGGGCTACGGGGCCGGATTCGCGATCAGTGTGACGACACCGGTTGGGCCGATCCGCATCGACTACGCGATTGGCCCGGAGGGTCGCCAAACCTGGTTGACAATCGGCCAGCCGTTCTAGCGCGGTCCGTGGTCCGCCGGAGCCTGCCCCTGGCCGCCGTGCTGCTGGCGCTGGTGGTCCCGTCAGCCCATGCCGCCGATCCCGTGCAGCGGGTTGAGGTACGGCTCGTCGTGGAGGGCGGAGATCCGCATCCCCTGATCGTCCGCCGTATCGTCGAAACCGTGGGGACGGCGGCGGAACGCCTCCTGATCGGTCGCGACAGCGACGTGGTCGCGCGGCAGGAAGCGGCGTTGACGGGTGTGCTGCGGGAAGTCGTCGACCGCGTCGTGCGCGGCTACCGCGTCACCGCCCTGAGCTTCCAGCCCGGCGTCACCACCGTCGTGCAGGTGACGGCGCAGCCGCGGGCACCGATCTTGGGCGAAACGCCGGTGCTGATTACGCTCCAGAGCGTGCACCCCGACGCGCAACCGCTGGTGCGCGCCCTGCTGGAACCCGTGCTGCCCGACCTGCGACGGCTGACGGTCCAGTTGCCTGTGGAGGCCCTGGAGTGGGCCGGTCCTATCATTGAACGGCGGATCACCGAGGTCGTGGAGGCCTCGGTGGTGGGGTTTTCGGCGAACGGGCGCATCGAGACCACACCGGCGCCCCGGATCGTGGCGACCGTCGCCGCCCGCGATGCCCGTACTGTGCGTGACATTGGTATCCGGTTCCGTTCGTCGTCGATTCCCTACCTGCTGCTCACCCCGCACATCCCGCAGGTCACGTCGATGGCCGAACTGCTGCGCGGTCTGCCGGTGTCGTTCGCGTCCGCGTATCGCGAGCGTCTGGAAGCCCTGATTGGCGAGCGGTTGGCCGCGTACGGGCCGGTGAAGGACTACGCGATCCTCGCCCGGCCGTCGCTCCAGGTCGCCGAGGTGACGTACGTCACCGTGCTGGCTGATTCAACGCTCTATCGGGGACGGCTCGAAGCCCGGTTGAATTTTGGCACCGTCGCGCCCGTCCCAGACGTGCGCGGGCAGCTCGGCCGGGCGTTCGGCTCGCTCGAGCCGTTCGTGGAATTTCGATTGATCCCGTCCAACCTCGCGTGGCGCACGCTGGCGGGCGTCCGATTCGAACTCGGCGAGAGCACGAACTTGGGATTCCGGACGCGCCTCGACGGTGAGGACACCGAAGCTTTCGTCGTCCACCGTCTGTCGCCGGACCTGCAGGTCCGGGGAGCGTATTTCATCCGCGCCGATGCCATCGAGGCGACGGTCACGTACCGCCTCACTGACTTCCTGTCCTGGGAAGCGGTCGCCAACACCCGGGGCTTGTTGTATGTGAGCATTGTCACCAATCTGTAGGGCACCAGGCGTCCCGGCTTCGTTGACAGGGTGGGGTAGAATGTACCTGTGCCGTTAAGGGGGTTCCATGATGCGGATCGATGCTCGTAAGGTCGCCATTATCCTGGGCGTGCTCATCATCGTTGGCCTGGCGGCGGCCCTGCTTGTAAAGAATCCCCCCATAGCGATGGGGCAGTCGTTCTCTGTCGGGTTCGTCGAGATGCAGCGCGCGCTGGACAACCACCCGCGAAAGGTTTCGTCCGAACGCGCCCTGCAGGAGTTCTTCCAGGCAAAGCAGCGTGAGTTCCAGGAGCGCAGCAAGAACCTGACGGCCTTCCAGCGACAGGAACTCGACCGCCAGCTGCAGCAGCAAATTCTCGAGAAGCGCGGCGAACTGCTTGGAGGCCTCGACAAGGAGATCCGAACGGCCGTTGAGCTGGTGGCAAAACAGAACGGCGTGACCATCGTACTCGACCGTAGCGTCGTGCTCTTCGGCGGGACGGACCTGACCGAGGCCGTCATCAAGGTCGTCAAGAGCGCCAAATAGGATGCACGCCGTCCGGGCCGCGGGGGTCCTGCTGGCCGTTCTCGCCCTCGTGGCGGGATGCGGGCTACAGGCCGCCCAACCCGTCAGGACGTCGACGGCGAGCCCCACGCCCGCGTCGGTGGCGCCGCCCTCGCCGGCACCGTACACGGTGGCCATCGTGGATCTCCCCGCTTTGCTTAGAGCTCACCGCCGCTGGCCCGAACTCAGTACCCTGCACCAGAAGATCGAGAGACTGCAGTATCGCTTGGCAAATCCCCCGGCGCCGCCGCCGCTGCCGCAACCGGACATGAGCGGCGAACTCCAGGCCGAGGCCGATCGGCTGATGGCCGGCGTGCGCGAAGAGATGAAAGCCCTGGAACAGCAGGCCAGGGCGCGCCTGGAAGGTTACGCCAACGAGCTCAAAGCCGAGCAGGAAGGGAAACTGGCGGAGAAGCAGCGCCAGCTCAACACTGAACTGCAACGTGTGGTCGAAGCGAAGCGCGACGAACTGCAGGTGGAACTCGAGAAGTTCGAGCTGACCACGATGGCTGAATATCGGATCCCGCTGCTCAATCTCCGGCTCAAAGCGGATGTGGTGGGCGTGACCAACGAAGAGGAAGGCAAGAAGCTCAACGCGGAAGCGGAACGCCTCGCCACTGAGCGCGACGGGAAGATCCGCACGAAAGCGCAGACCCTCGGGAAAACACTGGAGGATTTCCAGAAGGCGAAGACCACCGAGGCCGAGGCGCAGTTCAAGACCCTGATCTCCGCGGCCGAGGAAGAGGGCAACGCGAGGATCGCGGCCAAGGAAGCCGAGGAACGTGCGGCGCTCGAGGTAGCGGCAAAGGAGCGCGAGGCCACGGTTCGCAAGGCGATGGAGGAGCGTCGCCGACTGCTGGTCGGGGGCACCGAGCAGCAGTCGCGCGAAGCCCAGGAGCGCTATCGCAAGCAACTACAGGCCGAAGGCACCCGGCTTCAGACCGAGCTCCAAGAACTGACCGCCCAACGGCTGCGGCTGGAAGACAGCGTGCTGGCCGAGATCAAAATCGAGATCGCCACGTTGGCGCAGCAACGCAAGGTGGATGCCGTGCTCATCCAGTCGGTCGCGAGCGTGAATGCGATCGACCTCACGCAGGACGTCATCACTCGCCTCAAACGGCAGTAGAACCCCATGCTGGTGCAGGGTCGTGCGATGAGGAATCGGCAGGCGGTGCTGGTAGCCGTGCTGGTGGCCGTCGTCATCACCGCGGCCGGGTGCATCGGCGGCCAGGTCGGGCTGGTAGATAGCCGGCGGATTCTCACCGAAAGCGCCAGGGCGCTGCGCTCTCAAAAAGAGATTGATGACCGCGAGCGTGCCATGGCGACCGACCTCCAGTTGCTCGCCAATCAACTGGCAAAAGAAGATCTGGAAGCACGGCGCGCCCAGTATTTTCAGGAACTCCAAGCCCTGCGTGCCCAACTGGAACAGTCGCTGAACCGCGAGGTTCACGACGCGATCCAACAGGTCGTCCGCGAAAAACGCCTTCGCGGGGTGATCGTCAAGGGCCCCGTCGTCTACAGTCGGCCCGGGACGACCGTCGACATCACGCAGGACGTGATCGACCGGTTGCGATAGGGCTGTGCCCGACATGCGTGCGGTCCGGGGCGCCGGTGGGAGACGGGGATGAAGCTGGCCCACCTGGCGCGCCTGATCAGCGTCGAACTCGCGGGCGACGGCGAGGTGGAGATCGACAGCGTCGTCGATTCCGCGTATGCGCGTCCCGGTGCCGTGGTGTTTGTCGCTGACCCTCGGCGTGTGCCCGAGGCTGACGCGTCGGCGGCCGGCGCGCTACTCGTCGGCGCCAATGCACCCCGGACTGCGAAGCCGGCGCTACGCGCCGCAAACCCGCGCGCGGCTTTCGCTCGGGTCCTGGCCGCGTTCCTCCCCGCCCAACCCCATGAAGGGATCCATCCGACGGCGGTCGTGGCGCCGGATGCCCGAATCGCGGGAGATGTGACGTTAGGGCCCCAGGTGGTGATCGGCCCCGGCGCGCAGATCGGCGCCGAGACCAGGATCCTGGCAGGAACCGTGATTGGCGCCGGGGCGCGGATCGGCAGCGGGTGCCTCCTCCACGCGAACGTGACGCTCTATCCCTCGTCCGTGCTGGGCGACCACGTGATCATCCACAGCGGCGCCGTGATCGGCAGCGATGGCTTTGGCTACGCGGTCGAAGGCGATGTGCACGTCAAGATCCCCCACGTGGGCCGCGTGGTGATCGAAGACGACGTGGAGATCGGCGCCAATACGACGGTGGACCGGGGGACGCTGGGCGAAACCCGGATCGGCCGCGGGAGCAAGATCGATAACCTCGTGCAGATCGCCCACAACGTGACGATCGGCGCAGGCAGCTTGATCGTGGCGCAGAGCGGCATCGCTGGCAGTTCCCGGCTTGGTGCCGGGGTGATCCTGGCTGCGGCGGCCGGCGTGACCGACCACGTGAGTATCGGCGACGGGGTGCGGGTCCTGGGCGGAGCCGGCGTCACTAAGGACATCCCGCCCGGCGCGATCGTGTGGGGGACCCCCGCGCAGGACCATCGCGAAGAACTGCGAATGCTGGCCGCCATGCGGCGCCTCCCGGAGACTCTTAAACGGCTCGCGGCGCTGGAGGCGGTGTTGGCCGATCGCGGATTGCTTCCGCCGCGCACGCCCCCGAAGAAGTGAGGCGCCATGACCGCGGGAGAGCTTCAGCGGACGATCAGCCGGCCGGTCACGGTTTCAGGCATCGGCCTTCATTCGGGTCTGCACACGGTCGTGCGTATCCTGCCCGCGGCGCCTGATCACGGGGTGATCTTTCGGCGGGTCGACCTGCCCAATGGTCCCCTGGTGCCGGCCCGGTTGAGTGAAGTGGTCGAGACCACCCGCGGCGTCGTGCTGGGGCAGCGAGCCCGCGTGGCCACCGTCGAACACTTCCTGTCAGCGGCGCGGGGTGTGGGTGTCGACAACCTGATCGTCGAGCTCGATCAAGAAGAACTGCCCTGCGGGGATGGGAGCGCTCAAGTCTTTGTCGATGCGATACATGAGGCCGGGATCGCAGAACAGGGCGTGCCACGCGCGTGCATCGCGCTCGACGCCACGCTGACGGTCGGTGATGGTACGAGTCTCATTGCCGCTGTTCCGTCCTCGCGATTCCACATGACGTGTGTCACGACCGTGGACAGGACCACGCTGCCCCCGCAGATCGCGGAGTACGATTCGCAGACCGACGACTACGCCGCCTCCGTCGCCCCGGCGCGGACCTGGGGGTTGAAAGAAGATGAGGCTGTCCTCAAAGCCCGCGGCCTCGCCCGAGGTGCGTCATTGGAGACGGCATTGATCATCGGGCCGGAAGGGTTCATGAATCCGCCGCGCTTTCCCAATGAACTGGCGCGGCACAAGATCCTCGATGCCGTCGGCGACCTGGCGCTGCTCGGACGGCCCCTGCGGGCGCACGTGGTGGCCGTCCGCTCCGGGCACAGTCTGCACATTGCGCTGGCCCGCGAGATCGCTAGGCATCTCGGGACGTCCGCGACCGGGGGAGCCCGGTGATGTCTGAAGCAGCCGGCCTCTCGCGCCCTCCGGCGGTCCATCCGACCGCGATCGTGCACGCGAGTGCACGCTTCGAAAACGGTGTCGAGATCGGCCCCTACGCGATCGTGGGCGCCGAGACGACGATTGGGGCGGGCACGGTCGTAGGCGCGCATACCGTCATCCACGATGACGTCGTGATTGGGCGAGACAACGAGATTCAACCACACGTCGTGATAGGGGGCCGGCCGCAGGATCGCGCCTACCGCGGCGAGCGAACGCGCGTCAGCATCGGCAACGGCAGCGTCTTCAGCGCGTACGCCAGCGTTGACCGCGCTACCGGGGAAGGGCTGGAGACGCGGGTCGGCAGCGGCGTCTATCTGATGTCCTTTGCGAAGATCAGCCACAACTGCGTGGTCGGCGACGGCGCCACGATCGTCAGCGGTGTCCAGATCGGAGGATGGGCGCACATCGGGGCCCAGGCGTATCTTGGTGGGATGGCGGGGGTCCACCAGTTCGTCCACGTCGGGCGCCTCGCGATGATCGCGGGCGGGACGGCTGTCCTACAGGACGTGCCTCCGTGTGTGCTCGTGGCCGGGCTCCCCGCGCGCGCAAGGGCGTTGAACCGGGTGGGCCTGCAGCGCGCCGGTGTGCCGTCCGCAGACCGCCTCGCCCTCCGCCGGGCCTTCCGTATCTACTTCCAGTCCGGGCTCTCGATGAACGCCGCGTTGCAGGCTCTCGAAGAGGGAGCCGCGAAGAGCGAACAGGTCCGCGAATTTCTGGAGTTCATCCGCGCGGCGCGAGAACGAAACCGTGGGGTCGTCCGATGGCGGGACGAGGCGATCCCGTAGGCCTGCTGGCCGGGACGGGGAGGTTCCCCGAACTGGTTGCATTGGCGATCAAAGCGCATGGTATCCCCCTGGTGTGCGTGCAGGTGGCCGGGGAGGCCGGCGTGCTCGCGACCATCGCCGACTACTACCAGGAGTGCTCACCCGGCGCCCTCGGCGATGCGATCGCGACGCTGCGAGCCCACGGGGTCCGAGAGGCAGTGGTGGCCGGGGGCTTCCAGCGGACCAATCTCCTCGGCAAAGGCGACGCGATGCGGGACGCCGTACTGGCTGCCGGAGACCGACGGGATGTGCCTGCCCTGGAGCGGCTGGCGACGACCCTGCGCGGTCTGGGAATTGTTCTGGTCGAACAGACCCGATTCGTGGGCCGCCTGCTCGCGCCGGTCGGGCTCCTGACCGCGCGGGCTCCTTCGCCTGAGGAAGCCGCCGATATTGCATTTGGGACGACGATTGCGCGCAAAATGGCCGACCTGGATGTCGGCCAGACCGCGGTGGTGCGCGGCGGCGTCATCGTGGCGGTGGAAGCCGCCGAGGGCACCGACGCCACGATCCGTCGAGGCGGCGCCATTGCGCCAGGCGGGGTCGTGGTCAAAGTGAGCCGGCGCCTTCAGGACCCCCGCTTTGACATCCCCACGATCGGTCCGGGCACGGTCGTGGTGATGCGCGAGGCCGGCGCGAAAGTCCTGGCAATTGACGGCCGGCGCACGCTGGTGCTCGAGCGCGAGCGTGTCGTGGCAGAAGCGGACGCCGCCGGAATTGCCGTTGTGGCCGCCGATACCCCGCCACTGGGTACACCGGTCGATGCCGGCGCGTGAGGCTGCCCGGCGGATCTTCCTGCTGGCCGGCGAAGTGTCTGGTGACGCACATGGTGGCGACCTGGCGACGGAGATTCTCACGCTCGACCCGAGCATCCGCCTCGAGGGCATCGGTGGAAGGCGTATGGCCGCCGCGGGTGTCGAGGTTATCGAGGACAGCACCACCTGGGGTGTCATAGGATGGATCGAGGTCGCGCGCCACATTCCCGCGTTCCTCCGCCGGCTCAACGCGATCACAGCCCGGCTGCTGGCCAACCCCCCCGGTCTGCTCGTGCTCATCGATTTTCCGGGTTTCAATCTCGAAGTGTTGAAACGCATTCGGGGACGCGTCCGCGTGGTCTACTACGTGCCACCGATGGTCGCGATCCGGCGAGGCCGTCGGGCCGAGCGCGTGGCGGCGCTTGGCGCGCGCTTGCTCGCCATCTTTCCATTTGAGGCCGAGGCATACGACCGCGCGGGTGCCGACGTCCTCTTCATCGGTCATCCGTCGGTCGATCTCCCGGCGTCGATCGAAGCCGCCGGCGCGGTGCGAGCGCGCTTGGGGATCAGCCCGTCGGTCCCGGTGCTCGGCCTACTGCCGGGGAGTCGCTGGCAGGAACTGCGCTTGCTGCTGCGGCCGATGCTCGACGCTGCGCGAAGCGTCCAGCAAGCCGAGCCCAAGACGGCCCTCCTGCTGGCGCTGGCCTCGCCGATTTTCCGCGACGCTGTGAGCGCCGCGGTGGCGTCCTCAGGGCTGACCGTGACCGTGACCGATGGCGCCCGTGACGTGATGGCGGCGAGCACGGTGGCGCTGATGGCTTCGGGCACCGCCGCTGTCGAGGCCATGGTGAGTGGCGTGCCGATGGTCGTGACGTACCGCGGTTCGTGGCTATCGTACGTGATCGCGCACCTGGCGGTGAACACACGGTGGGCCTCGATTCCTAACATCCTGGCCCAGGAGACGGTCGTGCCGGAACTGTTGCAGACTCAGGCCACGTCAGAACACATGAGCGCGGCGGTGCTGGCGTTGCTCACCGACCCCGAGGCTCGCCGGCAGATGCAGGCGCGCCTGCGGACGCTTGCCAAAATGCTGGGTGATCCGGGCGCACCCAGGCGGGCGGCCCATGAGGTCCTCGCCGCGCTCGGTGCACTTCCCTTGAAGGCGGCCGTCGAGGTCCAGTAGGATGAGGCCAGCATCACACAGAGGTCTGAATCTTGCGATGCGGAGCGTGTGCTGACGATGTCCCGGCGCGGTCGATGGCTGCTCATCGTACTGGTCGCCGCCGCCATCCCACTCCTCCTGTGGATGCTACTCCGCGGGCCTGTCCGGGAACAGGGAACCGCCGCGCCGATCCTTCGTCGCACGGTGACGGCGACGCCGGTACCGCAGAGCACGTCGACGCCGGCCGGCGGTCAGATTCCTCCTGTCGAAGCCGAACAGCCCACGGTCACGACGGCCGACGAGAAAGGCCGGCGGCAGTGGGAGATCCACGCAGACACCGTCGTCGTCGACAGCACCGCGAACCTCGCGCAGTTGACGAACGTGCGGGGGACATACTATCAGAAGGGTGACCCTGTGGTGACGTTTACCGCCCCGCGCGGGACGTTCGACATCCGGTCGCGGGACGTCGCGCTCATGGATGGTGTGCACGCGTCGGCCACGGCAGGGCGCTCGATAGACGCGCGCGCCGTGAACTGGTATACGAAGAGGCAGACGATCGAGGCCGTCGGCTCCGTCGTCCTCCGGCAAAAGGGGCTGACCGTGCACGCCGACCGGGTCACCACCGATCTGAAACTGACCAATGCGAAACTGCATGGCAACGTCCGTGTCGATGTGGCCGAGTAGGGCGCTGGCCGCATTCGCGCTGGGGCTGCTGATGTCCGTCCAAGCGGCGGCCCAGGCGCCGGCACCAGCTCCTTCTCCAGCCTCCCCGACGCCCGCGCCAGGCGCGCCCGCGCCAGGTGTCTCGCCGGCAGCGCTGCCGATCGAGGTGACGGGCGCGACCTTCGCGGAGTTCGATGATGCGACCGGGATCACCCGGATGGAGGGCTCGCCGCTGGTGCTGACACGTGGCCGCACCGTGATCCGTGCACCGCGCGCCCGCTACGACCGGCGCACCCGGGTGCTGACCGCCGAGGGTGGCGTGGACGCCGCCGAGCCCGGGATCACCATCCATGCGGAGGCCGCTGAATACCGCCTCGACGACGAGGGGATTCGTGGGACAGGCGATGTGCGCATCACGGACATCCGCCGGGACCAGTCGTCGGGTGAAGAACAACAGACCACGATGCGGGCGCCGGAGGTGTCCGGGTCGCTGCGCACGCGGCGCTTTGTGGCCGCAGGCGGGGTGACGTTGATGCGCGGCGAATGGACGCTGACCGGGCGACGAGGCGAATACGACGAACCCACCCGGGTGGCGATCGTCACCGGTGATCCACAGGCCCGGTTTCGAGACGCGGTGATGACCTCGGACGTGGTGACGCTGTTTCTCGATAGAGAGATCATCCAGGGCGAAGGCTCGGTCCAGTTGCGGCAGGGTGATCTGACGGGGCGCGGCCGCCGCGTCGACGTCTTCATGAAAGAGCGTATCGCCGTCCTCTCCGGCGGCGCCACTGTCGATCGAGGGGCCGACCGCTTGACGGCTGCGGAGATTGAAACGACGCTGGACGGCCAGCGCATCACGGCGCGCGGCACGTCCCGCCTGGTCATTGTCTCCCCGCCGACGCCGACGCCGACCCCGACGCCCATACCGCGCTGACGGAGCGAGACAATGCTGGCCGCGAAGGGATTGCTCAAACGGTACGGCGACCGCACCGTGGTCGACGGGGTGGATCTCAGCGTCGAGCGGGGCGAGATCGTCGGTCTGCTCGGCCCCAATGGCGCAGGGAAGACCACGACGTTCTATATGATCGTGGGCCTGATCCGGCCCGACGCCGGCGATGTCTGGCTCAACGACCAGCCCATCACTCACTTGCCGGTCCACCTGCGCGCCCAGCGGGGGATTGGCTACCTGGCCCAGGAGCCTTCCATCTTCCGAGGCCTGACCGTGGAGCAGAACATCCAGGTCGTGCTCGAGGCGAACGGCAGCCCCCACGAGACACGGCGCCAGATCACCACCAGGCTGCTGGAGGAGTTCAACCTGACCCGGTACCGGCGTCAACTGGGGGTGACGTTGTCGGGCGGTGAGCGCCGGCGTGTGGAGATCGCACGGGTGCTCGCCATGGACCCATCGTTCATGCTGCTGGACGAACCGTTCACCGGTGTCGATCCCAAGTCGGTGGCCGAGATCCAGGAGATCGTGGTGCAACTGCGGGATCGCGGGCTGGGTGTCGTCATTACCGACCACAACGTCCGTGACACCCTGGCGATCACGGACCGCTCGGAGATCATCCATGAAGGGCGGATCCTGCTCGCCGGCACGGCGGAGGAGATCATGGCCAGCGAGGACGCGCGCCGGTTTTACCTCGGCGAGCGCTTCCGGCTCTGACGATGCGCCTGATCGACCGCTACATCCTGCGCCAGATCGGCGAGACGTTTCTCCTCGGGCTCGTGGCATTCACCTCTATCGTCCTGCTGCCCCACGTGTTCTTCCTGGCGCGCCTCGCGTCGGAAACGCAGGTGACCCTGCGCGCAAACTTATCACTGCTGGTGCTGCGCGTGCCGTTCCTCATTGGCATCTACAGCCTCCCGTTCGCCACGCTGTTTGCGGTGTTGCAGGCCTTCGGCCGGTTGTCGGACCGCAACGAAGTCACGGCGCTGCGCACCAGCGGGTGGAGCCTGCTGCGCGTGGCGGCGCCGGTCCTGGCCGCCGGGCTCACCGTGACGTTCGCGACGCTGATCCTCAACGAGTTCGTGGTCCCCATCACCGAGGGCCGCTATCGTGCGACGTTGGGCGAAGTGTTCCGGGTACCGACGCGCCAGATCCAACGCAACGTGCTCTTCCGGGAAGCGGTCGATGACCTGGACTCGGTCTTTTACGCGCGGGAGTTGAACCCGGCGGACGGCACGATGACCGGCGTCGTCATCAGCCAGTTCCGCGACGATCGGTTGTTGCGGGTCATCGAGGCCGCGCAGGCGCGGTATGAGGAAGGCGGCTGGTGGGTCCTGAAGGGCGGCACGATCCACCTGTTGCGGACCGGCGTCCAGAGCACGTTCAGCGAAATCCGGGTGCGCATGAAGCGAACACCCCGGCAGATCGCCCCGCAGCGGCGCGACCCGTACGAGATGACGATCCGCGAACTCCGCGTGCAGATCGCCGCTCTGCGGGCCGCCGGCGAAGGCACGTCGCGCCACCTGGTGGCCTTTTATTCAAAGCTGGCGCTGCCCACCAGCAGCGTGATCTTCGCCCTGTTAGCGGTGCCGCTCGGCCTCCGGCCGCACCGGTCGGGCCGGTCGATCGCCTTTGGCATGGTCGTCGTCGTGCTGTTGTGCTATTACGTGATGATCTCGATCACCCTCACGCTCGGCGAGAGCGGACGCATCGGGGCGTTCTGGGCCGCGTGGACGCCCAACCTTCTGGTGGCCGCCGCGGGTGCGTACCTGCTGTGGCGGTCCCAGTGAAGACGGCGGCGATTCTCATCGGGCCGGATCGGGCATATCGAGAATGGGTGGTTGGCTAGCGCATCCCTGTGTACAGAACAGGGGGAGGGGGCGGTCGTTGGAGTCCGGTCTTGTCGTCATCCCTCTACTGATCCTGGTCAGCGGAGCCGTGGCCTACATCGGCAACGTGGTGGGCCGGGCCACCGGTCGCCGGCGCCTGACCATCTTTGGACTCCGCCCCCGTTACACCGCCCAGATCATCACGATCGTGACAGGGTTGCTCATTACAATCATCACGGTCGCGTCGGTGCTGCTCGTCTCCAAGGACGCACGTACCGGGCTGTTCCGGCTCAACGAACTCCGCCAGCAGATTAAGACCGCCGAGACCCAACTCGAAAGCGCGGAAGCACGGCTGCGCGAAGTCAAGGGTGGCGATATCGCCTACCAGCGCAACCAGGAGGTCCTGCGGACGGTCATCGATGGTCGCTTGCCCCAGGACGAGATTCTGCGCCGGCTGGACACATTGCGGGTGCGAGCCGTGGACTTCGCGGTCGCCAACGGCATCGCCCCGGACCTGGCCACCGGGACCGTGCTGGCCCTGTACCCACCAAACGTGACGTGGGAAGCGATCGCGCGGCTGATTGCTGGGCGCGGCGGCGACACGGTCGTGCGGATCGTGTCGCTGGAGAACACGCTGCGCGCGGAGTCGTTGCGCGTGTTTGTACAGCTCGTCGATCGCAAAGTAGCGTACCGGAAGGGCGTGCTGCTGGCGACCGGGACGATTGACGGCCGCAAGGGACGCGAGCAGGTCGGCCTGGATCTGCTCGGGCTCGCGGACAAATCGGGAGACGGGGCGAGCGCCAGATTGCTCTCGCCGCCGTTCGCACGCATCACTGATGTGCCGCTGGTGCAGGTCGACATTGACGAACACCGCCGCGCCATCGGCGAGATCATCGCGCGCGGCCGTGAGGTCGTCGTCCAGGTTCTCGCGGGGCGCGACGTCACGACCGAGTTACCCCTGAGCGTGTCGTTTGCGGTCCAGCGCTGACATGGCTGGGCGTCCCGCCGCCACCGCCCCGCCGCGGGGATTCTCCTGGTTGGTCCTGCTGCTCGAGATCCTGGCCGTCATCTCGGGCGCGGCCTCGCTTGTGTATCAGGTCGCCTGGATGCGCCGCCTGGTGTTGGTCTTCGGGAGCACCACGTTGGCCACCAGCACGGTGCTGGTCGCCTTCCTGGGCGGGCTTGCGCTGGGGGCATGGGTCTGGGGCCAGGCGGCGGACCGTCGTCCGTCGTCCGCGTTGATGATCTATGGTCTCATCGAGGCGGGGATTGGCCTCTACGCGCTGGCAAGCCCGCTGATCTTTCGCGCCGCGGAAACGATCTACCTCGGCCTGTATCCGGTGACCGCCGGCCGGCCGGGCGCGTTCGTCGGTATGCAGTTCCTCCTGAGCGCGCTGGCCATCCTCCCGCCGGCGGTGTTGATGGGCGGCACACTACCCTTACTGGTGCGTCACGTCATGGGGCGTGCGGCGATGGTGCGGGGCGTAGGCGCCCTCTACGGTTGGAACACGGCGGGGGCCGCCGCCGGTGCCGCGCTGGCGACGTACGGCCTGCTGCCGGTGTTCGGGCTGTCCGGCGCCGTCCACGCGGCCGCCGCCGCGAATCTGACCGTGGGCGCCGTCGCGCTGCTGTTGGACGCGCGGCAGCGCGGCGCGCGCCGCCAAGAGTCGACCGCTCTGATACTCGAGGCCGCACCTCAGTCGGCACACCCGGCAGGCGGCACCGACGGCGTCGCGCTGGTGATCGTGCTCCAGGGTTTTGGCCTGTCCGGGTTGGCCGCCATCACCTACGAAGTGGCGTGGTCGCGGCTGCTCGGGATGGTCATGGGTTCGTCAGTGTACGCGTTCGGCACGCTGGTGGTTGTCGTGCTGGCGGGGCTGGCGATCGGCAGCGGGCTCTACGGTCGTCTGCGGCTGACGGCGCGGGGCCACCTGACGGCGTTCGCCCTCATCGAACTCCTGATTGGCCTGGGGGCTGCCGCGTCCTTGCTGGTTGCGCCGCATCTGCCATTCGTCTACCAACGGCTCTTTCCAATCTATAAGGACGCGTTCGGATGGTGGGTTGGCGTGCAGGTGGGCCTGACCGCGCTGCTGGCGTTCGTGCCGTCGCTGCTGCTGGGCGCAACGTTTCCGGCCGTCGTGGGGAGCCTCGGCGGCGCGCTCGCCCGGGTCGGGCGTACGATTGGCATCGCCTACGGCGCCAACACCGTGGGCACCGTGGCCGGCGCATATCTCGCCGGCTTCGTCTTGATTCCGGCGCTGGGCCTCCGAGCGACGATCGCGATTGGCGTGTTCGCCAACCTGGTGGCCGGCGTCTCGGCGCTCCTTGTGGCGGGGCAGCCCTGGCGCCTGCGCGTCCCCGCGCTGTTGCCGGCGGCGGCGGCCGTGCTAATTATCGCCACGCTTCCTGCGTGGCCGCGGGAAGTCTTCGCGGCCGGCACCGGCTTCTACGCGTCCTGGTACGGGTCCGTGGCCGAACTGGAGAAGGCCATCTCCGGGATGCGTCTCCTCTACTATCGCGACGGCATCAACACGACCATCTCCGTGAATCAAAGCGGCGACTACAGGGTGTATCGCTCGAACGGCAAGACCGATGCCTCGACGTATCCCACCGACATGGCCAATCAACTGCTGCTCGGTCATATCCCGATGCTGCTGCACGCGGCCCCTCGCGACGTGTTCGTGCTGGGGCTGGGCACCGGCGTGACCGCCGCGGCAGTGGCGCGCTACCCCGTGCGGCGGATCGACATCGGCGAGCTCGAGCCGGCGGCCCAGGACGCGGCGCGCTTCTTCGAACCGCAGAACCGCGGCGTCCTGGACGATGCGCGGGTGCGGCTGATCATCGGCGACGGCCGGAACCGCCTGCGCGCGGTGCGCGATCGGTACGATGTGATGATCTCGGACCCGTCGGATGTCTGGGTCGCCGGCATGGCCGCGCTGTTCACGCGCGAGTTCTACGAAACGGTGCGCACGCGCCTGCGGCCCGGCGGCGTCATGGTCCAGTGGATCCACACGCACACACTGCCGCCGCGGGAGTTCAGTCTGCTGCTGGCCACCTTTCAATCTGTCTTCCCGCATATCAGCCTCTGGAGTTCGGGCGTCGGCGACTTGATCGTGATGGGGACCGCCGACCGCGTAGGTTGGGACTACGAGCGGCTCACCACGCGAATGACCACGACTCCCGGGGTGCGCGAGGATCTCCAGTCCATTGGCATCTGGCACCCCGTCGCGCTGTTTGGCGCCTTTGTCGCCGGCGAAGACCGAATCACGATGCTGACCGCCCCGGTGCGCCGCCTGCACACCGATAATCTGCCCGTCATCGAATTCGTGACCCCCAGGTACCTTTACGTGAGCACCACGGCGATGATCAACGACGTCCTTGGCCGGTTGCGTGGACCAACCTTTCCGCCGATTGTCGGGTTCGACGCCGCTCGCGCCATGGACGCCGATGCCACCTATCTCCTCGGCTTCGCCTATGCCTCGTTGGGCCGCTCCGCGTTGGGGATTCCGCTGATGGAGCGGAGCGTGCAGATGGCGCCGACCCGCGCCGCTTTCCACGTGGGACTCGCCAACCAGTACCGTGAGGCGGGACGGCGCAAGGATGCCGAGATCGCCTACCAGCGCGCCGTCGCGCTCGATCCCGCGCAGGTGGAGGCCCGCGTCGCCTTGGGGGAAATGCGGCTCGAAGACGGTCAGGCGCGCGAGGCCCTCGAGCTGGCCACCGCCGCCCTCCGCGTGGATCCCAACAGTGAGCGCGCCAAAGCGCTCGCCGGCCGCGCCCGCGAACGCATGCAGTAGTAGCGCCGGCAGGGAAAGCTGAGACCTCGCCGAATCTTCTAGCGTAACTTCATATCGCGGTGCAGGTGGACGTGGGGGCTCGATCGGCCCTACGTCAGAATAGGGAAGTCCGGTGATCCCGATCCGTCAGGATCAGGAGAATCCGGCGCGGTCCCGCCGCTGTGACGGTAAGCAGGCGCCCCCCGGCTGGGGCAGGCCACTGGGATATCTTCCCGGGAAGGCCGGCAGCCTGCGATGACCCGGAGCCAGAAGACCTGCCTGCACCGATGCCACACACCTTCGAGGCAGAGGAGGTGGGCAGGAATGATCCGCCCATCGCGTGTCGTCACGATCTTGCTTTTCGCTCTCATCCCTGTGATGCAGGTCTCGGCTCAAGAACCGCCGATCTTCGAGTTGCCGGACGTCATCTCACCGAGCCGCCGGCCGCAGGCTCGTACGGCGACCCCGGCAAGCGTGTCGGTGATCACGGCCGCGGAACTGATGCGCCTCGGCGTGCGCACCGTCGGAGAGGCGCTCCGGTTCCTCCCCGAAGTGACCGTACGCGATTTTGGCGGGCCGGGCGCGCTTCAGGAGATCAGCATTCGCGGAACGGGTAGCCCGCACGTGCTGGTGCTGGTCGACGGCGTGCCCATCAACAGCGCGGCGCTGGGCATCGCTCAGGTGAACACGATCCCGGTAGACAACGTTGAGCGCATCGAAGTCCTCCGAGGGCCGTTCTCCGCGATCTACGGGAGCGGAGCGCTCGGTGGCGTGATCAACATTGTGACGCGCTCTGCGCCGCTCCGACGCGCGCGTGCGGGCGCGGCCGGCCTCGGCACCACCACGGGCAGCGTGCTCTGGGGCTGGCAACGCGAGCGCCTGCGAGTCTCCGTGGACGCGATCGGTGATGCGAGCGGAGGCTTCCGCCTAAACAGCGACGTGGCCGCGCAGACGTATGGCGCCCGGCTCACCTACGCGCCGCGGGATGACCGCATGCTGGTCCTTGGGATCCGCCACTACCATGCCGATCAGGGCGTGCCGGGCTCGACGGCGTTCCCCAGCCCACTGGCGAGGCAGGCGGCCGGCCGCACGGCAATCGACGCGACCTGGCGGATCACCGGGGTCGGTGCGTCGTCGGCCATGCTGCGGGGGTACTGGCTGGAGGAGATGATCCGGTTCACGGACCCGGCATTCGGCGAACAGGATCGCACCGGGACATCGAGCCTTGGACTGGAAGGCCAGATCGTCCGACAGCGAGGAGCGGCACACGTCCTGACAGCCGGCTTCGAGGCGCAGCGACAGCAGATCGACGCCCTGTTCAGCTCCGGCTTCGGCGTCACCCCGATTCGGCGCGAAGCCTGGGTGGGCGCCGCGTACGTTGTGAGTGACATGGCGGTCGGCCCCGCGACACTGCTCTCGACAGGGCTGCGGTACGATGGCCACAGTGTCTACGGCGGCCAGTTCAACCCGCGCGTCGGACTCGTTCATCGCGCGGGCGACCGCACCACCTGGCGCGCGGCTATCGGCAGCACATTTCGCGGGCCGACCTTCCTGCTGCTCTACTTTCCAGGGTGCAGCAACCCGGATCTGAGGCCGGAGCGGGCCTGGTCAGCCGATGTCGGCGTCGAGCGGGTGTTGTCACCGTCGGTTATCGGCCGCGTCACGTTCTTTGCGACCCGGGCTACGGACCTGATCCGCTCGGGATGCCCCCCGGTCAACGTCGACACCGCCTCCATCGCGGGCGGGTCGGTCGAGTTGGAGGGACGTATTGGTCCGCGCGTGCTGGTGCGCGCCAATCTGTCGATCACTGATGCCCGTGACGGGTCGGGCGATCGGCTGATCCGCGTCCCCGCGGTGGGCGCCGGCACCGCGCTGCATGTCTCCCTGAACGGCTCGTCGACGATCAGCCTTGTCGCCACGTACGTGGGATCCCGACCCGACCTCGACTTCTCGACGTTTCCCGCGACCCGTATTACATTACCGGCATATGTATTGGCGGGCGTTCGCTACACGAAAGAGCTGGGATCCGGTACGCTTCAGGTGGGTGTGGACAATCTCTTTGACAACATGTATGAAGCGGTGAACGGCTTTCCTGCGCCCGGTCGGACCGTCTTCGCAACCTACACCCGGGGGTTCTAACGGTGATACCCGAACCACGCTCGCCGAAGGCGCGACGAAGTAGACGGCGGCCCGCACTTGGCGTCATGCTGATCGTTGGCGTCGTGCTCGCGGCCGGCATCATAGCCACAACAATGGTCGCACGGCAGTCCGCTGGCCGCGATGCCGACACGCCCGGCGCTGCGGCCAGCGGGTCGGACGCCGGCGACCCGCAGCCCGGCACTCCGTCCGCCTTCGATGAAAGCGGGACGCGGGTGCACGTCGACCAGGCATCCCCGCCCAAGGGCCCGAGCGCGCAGCCCCGATCGAACCCATCGAGGCCTAGCATCGTCGCTGCTGCCCCCGCGCCGAGGATGGATCCGCCCAAATCCCGGGCTCCGGCTGCCCAGCGCGAATCGGCGCGCAGGCCTCCGGCCCCGTCATCCCAGGTTCCGGCCGACCAGCCCTCCGAGTCTCGGGCTGCCCCGGCTGAAGGTGAACCCGTTCCGGCGTCCCCGGGGACCCTTGCTGCACCCTCTGAGCCCGCACCCCCGGCGGTATCGCAGGCCGCACCAGCCCCGGCTGCAGAGCCCGTGCTGACGCCGCCTGTCGCGGTGAGCGTCGTACCGCCGCGGCACCCGTTCCCTTACCAGATGGTGGTGGAAGCCCCCGGCGTCTCTGCCACGGCCAGGCTCCAACCCGTCGAGGCCCGCGTTCGTCTCAGGATCCTGGTCCGCGTCGACGGGACCGTCGGCACGGTTGAGATTGCGGTCGCCTCCAGCCGACCGGACCTGGACGCGGCCGCGGTCGATGCTGCGAAGGGCTGGCGCTTCCTTCCCGCGCGTCGGGACGGTCACCCGGTCGAGAGCATTGCGCTCGTATGGGTGGCCTTTACGGCCGGGCCGTGAGCGCGACGGCACGCCGCATCGTCCTCGCCGTGGATCCGGGGCGGAGCAAGTGCGGCCTCGCCGTGTGCGAGGCGGGTCAGATCCTGGCCCGAGCCGTGGTTTCGCCGGCCGCGGTCGCCGATCAGGTGAAGGCCTGGCAGGCGCGCTACTCGATCACCGAGGCGGTCATAGGGAACAGTACCGGTGCCGCGGATACCGAACGTGTGATCGCTAGTGTGTTGACCGTGCCCGTCCGGAGGGTCGACGAAACGGGCACCACGCTCCGTGCGAGAAAGCGATATTTTCAGGAGCATCCACCGCGTGGCTGGCGCCGATTTGTCCCGAAGGGTCTGCTGACCCCGATGGAGCCCTACGACGACTACGCCGCGGTCATCCTCGCCGAGGCTGCCCTTGCCGGCAAGGGGCCTCCGGACGGTGGAGGCGCCGGGAAGGAGTCTGCTCCCCCGCGTCGAAGGGCATAGCGTTTGTACAACGACCGCCCGGTGCCGGAGCCTTGCACCAAGGGGGCGGAGTGGTATAGTGTCGTATTGCGTGGAAATCGACCACTCCGAACGACACGCCGGTTCCAGCAATCCGGGGTAAGCAGGCTTTTTCTCTGATTTTTTGATCAAGGAGCGCAAGTGCGCTCTCACAGGCGTCCTGCGCCGCTGGGGTTGAAGAAACCTCGCGGTCGCCACCCGGAAGGGAGGGATGACGTGACAGGGTGCGATCGACGGTAGCGCGACGATGGGTCGAACGGAACGCAGGCCGGAGGAAGAGGAAACTCGCTCACTCGCTCCCCCGCTGCGGACCGCGACACCCACAACACACTCAGAAGGGGGAAGACACCAACGATGAAACAGATTGCTGTTATTCTCGCGGCGATTCTGTCTCTCGCACTGGTTGCTCCCGCCCTGGCCCAGCCGTTCGCGGACGTGCCCACTGAGCATTGGGCATACGATGCGATCGCGGAACTCGCGGCCAAGGGCCTCATCGAGGGCTATCCCGATGGGGCATTCCGGGGCGACCGTGCGATGACACGCTATGAGATGGCCATGGTTGTCGCGCGCTTGCTGGCGCGGATCGAGGCCATCAAAATCCCACCGCTACCCGGCGACCTCGTGCGGACCGGGCAGTTGACCCAGGCCCAGGCGGCCAACGCGGCCGCCCGCCAGGCCATCGACCAGCGGCTCACCGCCAAACTCGCCACCATTCAGCGGCTCGTCGCTGAGTTCCGGGCAGAGCTGGCGGCCCTCGGCG
The DNA here is from genome assembly GCA_041487495.1 of bacterium. GTDB lineage: Bacteria > Sysuimicrobiota > Sysuimicrobiia > Sysuimicrobiales > Humicultoraceae > JBGPNN01. The sequence goes on along the minus strand of JBGPNN010000010.1, from coordinate 2,420 downwards.
TGCGGGTCACCGCCGTTGAGGAAGAGCTGGCGGCCATCCGGGCACGGCTGGATAACACCCGGATCACCGGCGATCACCGCACCCGCTACAACGTGTATCCGATCGGCACCGTCAGCGGCGGCGGCACTAGCCGTCAGCCCGACGTGCGCGTCCGCATGCGGCTGCAGTTCAGCGGCCGGGCAGGCGCCAACGTTGAAGGCGTCGTGCGGTTGTGGGCGGCCAACAACGCCGGGTGTACATCTGACGCGCCCGGCGCGCCAGGCACGTATGTCCAGTGCGGCAGCTTTGACACGCCGTACGGGAGCAACTACAACTACGGGATCGTATCCTTCGACCTCGCCTACGTCGACGTCCGGAACACCTGGGGCGCGAACCTGTGGCGCGTGGGCCGGCAGTTCTACACGCTGGATCCCTACGGTCCCTACGGAGTCGGCATCGTCTACGACCCGTCCAACAGCTTGGCCGTGGGCTTCACCTTCGTCAACGGTAACCTGGGTGCCGGCGGTACGCCCGGCCTCAGCGACGGCATCCGCAGCGACTGGTCGCTCGGCCCGCTGAGCGCCACGGTCGCCGTCTTCCGCGATGCCATCTTGAACCCGCCCGGCGGTGTGCAGCCGGGTCTGGGTATGCGCGGTCCGGCGGTCGATCACCGGATCCTGTCCGTTTCCACGGGCGCACTGCTTCCCGGGTGGACCCTGGCCGGCCACTACTATCAGGCCTGGCAACACCCGACCTGCACGACGTTGGCCACTCTCTCGGGCTGCTCCGGCGGCACGTCGTGGGGCGGCAGCGTCTCGGGTAACATCATGCCCGGCGTCAGCATCTACGGCGAGTTCGCCACGTGGCAGAGCATCCCGACCGTGGGTGCGACCCCGCTGGCGTCTGCCAACGCATGGCGCGTAGGCGGCAACATCAACCTGGCTCAGGTTGTGGGCGTCCAGACCTGGAGCCCGAACCTGGACTGGGCCTACCAGAGTTACGGTCCGCTGCCAGTCGGCGCCGTGCCTCCGGTCCACTCCTACGCCACGACCATCACCGGCCAGACCTTCAACTGGAACATGCGAGGTTGGATGGCCAGGTTGAACCTGACCTTCAGCCCGCGGACGACGGCCTGGGTCCTCTACGAGACGGGCACCGTCCTGTGCACCACCGCCGGCGGAACGGCGCAGCAAATTGGGAGCTGTGCCTCCGCAACCGCAAGCTACTCTGAGTGGTGGCTCCGGCTCGTCCAGACAGTCGGGCCGCGCACATTCGTGACCCTGAACTACTTCCGGGGCAACACGGGAACGGGCGTGCCGGGCAATACGACGAGCCCCAACGGCGACTACTTCAACTTCTATCGGGCTGAGCTGCTCTACTCCTGGTAACAGGTTGGCAGCTCCATCGGTGCCCCTCGGGGAGGAACGCTCCCCGAGGGGCTTTTACTTGCCGCGCACAACGATGCGTCGGTCGTGTACAATGAATCGGGTACAACGTTCCAGTCGGGCAGGTGATGGCTCTTGTTGAAGGTTCTGGCAGTGATGCTGCTGCTCGCCGTCGCGCAGATCCTTCCGTCGTGTGGTGACAAGGGATCGTCCGGAACGTCGTCCGGCGAGCAGGCCAGCAACGCGCCGGTCGTCATCGGCTGGGTAGACGAGAAGCGCACCCACATCTCCGAGACCATTCCGTACTTCGTCGTCATCAACTCGGTCGAGTACGCAGTGTCGTACGAATTCTGGAAGGACGTCCGCGTTGGCGACCTCGTCAAGAACGATGGGCAGAAGTGGACGATCGTGCGCAAGGCGGCGCGGTAGTCGCCCAGCACGCTGAAATCGCGGGTTCCATGATGAACGCGCCGGTGCTGATCGTGGCACTTGATCTTCCCGACCTCGATGCGGCACGGCGCCTCGCAGAACGCCTCAGGCCCGCGGTCGAGTGGTTCAAGGTCGGTTCGATGCTGTTCACCGCGGCCGGGCCCGAGGCGGTCCGCATGGTCAGGGCCGCCGGCGGCCAGGTCTTTCTCGACCTCAAGTTTCACGACATCCCGCAAACCATTTCTGGAGGCATCACCGCGGCCGCGCATCTGGGCGCGACGCTGGTCACGGTGCACTGCGCGGCCGGCCCCGTTGCGCTGCAGGCCGCGGCGGGCGCAGCCCGCGCGAGCGGGGCGCCGCTCCGCGTGTTGGGCGTCACGCGCCTGACCAGCGAAGGTGGACGCCTAGGCCGCGCAGTCTTGAACGCGGCCCAGCAGGCACGCGATGCCGGGCTCGACGGCGTCACGGCGGCGGTGCGTGACGCGCAGGCGATCAAAACGCGCTGCGGCCAGGACTTCCGCGTGCTGACACCGGGCATCCGTCCTGCCGGTCAGGCCGCAGACGACCAGATGCGGGTGGCCACCCCGGCAGCGGCCGTGCGCGCGGGCTCAGACTACATTGTGGTGG